>NZ_JARFTR010000244.1 GCF_029167235.1 Kamptonema sp. UHCC 0994
ATATTTCTCCCATTCAACGTTTTGCAGTGCGGTTACGTGAGGATTATGATTCTGTTAAAGCGGGTGTGACTTTATCTGTAAGTAATGGCCCGGTTGAAGGACATATTAATCGATTAAAAATGCTGAAACGACAAATGTATGGTCGCGAAGCGTATTGATCTATTAAGTCGCCGATTTTTAATCAAGATGTAAAGGGTTTTTCTCTCCCTAGAAGCAGTTTGAAAAACAGCGATCGCCATAGGACGTTGGTTCGGATCACCAAAAGTTGCCAAGACCCTTTATGTGGTCTCGGTTAGATGATTGCGGTCTCCTACATTTACTTACGTAACCGTAATCAACGGATTACTGCATCAAGGGATGCTAGGTGAGGTAACGACAGAGGTGAGGCTACAGGTTGAAGCTGAGGATGAGTTTTAGGCTTCTGATAAGCGTGAAGCGGGAAATGTGAATTTTAAAATGCCCTTTTAGGGCTTTTTTTTTGACTTTCTCACCCTGCATGAACGCAAGCGAACTCTGCATGGTGAGGAAGTAGGAAATCGCACAGAGTGTTGCGGTGAAACTTAGTCCTGCTAGGTTGAGGCATTTTCTGAAAAATTAATTTTTTAATTAATTTTTTAATTAATTTTTCAGAAAATGAGAAGCCGCCTTGTTGGACAAGAAAAATACTAGAATGGCTAGATGATTAGGATGACTCAATAAATGAGTTCGCTTACCCTAAATTGGGTGAAAATAAGCAGTCTCAAGCACGTTTTACTGGAATTGTACTAGAAACTGAGGAAATAATGGCTGAAAGTATTGATATTGCGTGCAATGCTCAAACTTACCCTATGTTTGGCCCGGAAATTCAGTGTCCTCACTGTCGCCAGACAATTCCGGCGCTAACGCTGACGGACACTTATTTGTGTCCCCGTCACGGGGCATTTGAGGCAGACCCGAAAACGGGTGAGCTAGTCCATCTCCAGTCAGGTCGTCACTGGCGGCAGTGGGAAAATGATTGGTATCGGCAGCACACACATCCTGACGGGATTCGCTTTGAAATTCACGAAGCTCTCGACCGCCTTTATACTCAAGGTTATCGGGCAACTCGTGTCATCATCGCCCAACGTTATCGCGACTTAATTAGCTCCTATCTGGAACGTAGCACTCCTTGGCGGGGACAGCCAGAATCCCCTCGGCCGCGACTTTACGGTTTACCTGTGGATTTTAGCCCTGAACCTTCAGAGGAACCTTGCTGGGAAGTAATTAATTTTGACTTAGAAAAAGAGCCAGGAGTACCGATTAGATATCCCTATTTCCGGTTGTTTGAGTAAAATTAGGGAATTTTTGAGTTTTGAGCTATAAACTCTTTATTCAACCTAAAATAAAAATTAAAATAGAATGCACCACGCCTCGATTCGGACTGCCAACATTCATCGCGCGATCGCTTTCTACGAACAACTGGGATTTACCGTCTGCGAACGCTTTACGACAGGTTACACCCTTGCTTGTTGGATGGAAGGGTTAAATGGACGTATTGAACTAATCCAAATACCGGAACCGAAACCCGCACCGGATGCCTTCACAGACGAGCATTATGTAGGCTACTACCACCTATCTTTTGATATCACAGATGCGACAACTGACCTTTCTAGCTGGTTAAAGTCGCTGCAACATCGCTTTGAGTCAGCGGTGCGAGAGCAACCCAAGGAATTTCAGCCTTTAAAAGTTCTCTTAGAGCCCACTCAGCAAATGATTGGCTCGAATGTTTATGAAGTAGCTTTTATTGCTGATACTGATGGATTGCCTTTAGAATTTATCCGCTTAGTGAACAAACCCGACAGTCAACGGAGTACCGTTAGACGGTAGGCTTCTTATTTCCTTTTTTGCAAAGGCTTTTTATAGTGAGGTAGTCCCCCCCACTTACTTAATATTATAGGATAGTTAACTGTTAGTACTGCTGTTGATCCATAAAACGTGAGTTCGATGAAGTGCTATAGCAATCCTAAATGAGTCGTAAACTTTTTACCCCACCCCAACCCTCCCCTTGGTAAGGGGAGGGAGTAAGAAATTCACAAATGATTTAGGATTGCTATATGCCTTCGGCTGGCTTCGCACTCCATCGAACTGACGTTACTAAGAGTATTCGACTAGCCTAAAGTAACCCGATCAAATGCAGCGGGCCATGACCTGTAATTAACTCCACTAAAAGTCCGATAAAGCCAATCATTGCCAGACGGCCGTTCCAAACCTCCGCCGCCGTAGTCAAACCCCATTCCCAACGTTCTTGTGGATACATCTTCGCCTTCTTAGGAGGATGTATTACCTCAGAAAACTTAATATTGGGTGCATCCAAAGCCTCAATAACTGAATCAGCTAAATCCTCAATAAATACAGGATGAGTATTAAGAGCCGGCACGCGGTGGAAGTTGTGAATCCCCGAATGTTCTGCCAATTCCCGATACTCCATATCAATTTCTTGGAGGGTTTCAATATGCTCAGAAACAAAGCTAATCGGAACTACAAGTAACTCATCAACTCCTTTAGCAGCTAATTCTGGAATCGCTTCTTCCGTATACGGCTTGAGCCATTCCACCGGGCCAACCCGACTTTGGTAAGCCAGAGTATGGTCATTTGGGCGATTAAGAGTCTGCATAATCTTGCTGGTGCAGTCCTCAATCTCTTGTTGGTAAGGATCTCCGGCTTCTTCGACATAGCTAACGGGGACACCGTGAGCACTGAAGAAGATATGAACTCCATCGGGATCGGGGCGACAATCGAGTTCTTGAGCAATTAATTGAGCCATCGCGCGAAGGTAGCCCCCTCGCTGATACCAAGAGGGGATAAGCGTGTACTCAAGTTGTTGGAGAATGGGATCTCCTTCCCAGATCCTTTCTAAGAGTCGGAAACTGGAACCACTCGTACTGATGGAGAATTGAGGATAGAGTGGTAATATTACCAACTGTTCAATCTCGTCGCGCTTGATTTTTGCGATCGCCTCCTCAGTAAAAGGATGCCAATAACGCATCCCCACATAAACTTTAGCTTCCTGTCCCTTTTCCCGTAACTTTGCTTCCAGTGCTAGGGCTTGCTCTTCTGTGATCCGCCGCAAAGGAGAACCGCCGCCAATGTGCTTGTAATTTTCCTGGGATTTCTCAGCCCGCAGGGTAGAAATCAACCAGGCGAGGGGTTTCTGCATCCAGGGAAAGGGTATGCGAATAATCTCTGGGTCAGAAAACAGGTTGAAAAGAAAGTGGCGGACATCTTCGATTTGATCCGGCCCGCCCAAATTTAGT
Source organism: Kamptonema sp. UHCC 0994 (assembly GCF_029167235.1). Lineage (GTDB taxonomy): Bacteria > Cyanobacteriota > Cyanobacteriia > Cyanobacteriales > Microcoleaceae > Kamptonema. The sequence goes on from NZ_JARFTR010000244.1 coordinate 3,273, forward strand.
AGTAAGACTCCTATACGACCCATAGCGCTTGCATTTCCCCTCTTGTCTCAGCTTTGTTACCAATTTTAATAATATAACTTCTTAATAAGCCTGAGTCGATAGCAAAACATACACAATTTTAACTATGGCAACAATTCTTAGAGATTTAAGTTACCGTTACCAGTGGCTCTATGACGCAATATCACGCATCGCAGCCCTGAGTGTGGGCGGGGAAGCGCGTTTTCGCCAGCTAGCCTTGCAAGGTTTGACCATCCGATCGGACACTAAAATCTTAGACCTCTGCTGTGGTAGCGGTCAAACTACCCAATTTCTAGTCGAATACTCTCAGGATGTCACCGGACTCGACGCTTCACCCCTTTCTTTGAAACGCGCAAAGCAAAATGTGCCCGCAGCGGATTATGTAGAAGCTTTTGCCGAAGAAATGCCATTTCCTGACAATTATTTTGATTTGGTGCATACTAGCGCCGCCATGCACGAAATGCAGCCGATGCAGTTGCAACAAATATTACAAGAAGTTTACCGCGTGCTCAAGCCGGATGGCATCTTCACTTTGGTAGATTTTCATCGGCCTACTAATCCAGTATTTTGGCCTGGGATAGCAGTTTTTTTCTGGTTATTTGAAACGGAGACTGCTTGGCAGTTAATTGAAACCAATCTCACTAATCTGTTATCGGAGGTGGGGTTTGATGTGGGTCTGAGTCGGTCACATTCTAGTGCAAGTGTACCGCAGCAACCCGCACTTTACGCAGGTGGTAGCCTCCAGGTAATTCAAGCTAAGAAATTAGCTAATGGCTAATGGCTAATGGCTAATGGCAGACCTAGTTAAACACGATATTATTGCAAACATAACTCCGTCATGGTAAACATTAACTCCGTCATGGTAAACATAACTCTGTCATGGTAAACATAACTCTGTCATGGTAAACATTAACTCCGTCATGGTAAACATTAACTCCGTCATGGTAAACATTAACTCCGTCATGGTAAACATTAACTCTGTCATGGTAAACATAACTCTGTCATTGCGAGCCAAGCGAAGCGCGTCAAGCGAAGCGCGTCAAGCGCAGCGCAGTTGCGAGGTACGAAGCAATCTGAGGTACGAAGCAATCTGAGGGTGTTGCGAGCGCAGCGAAGCGAGCGAAGCGAAGCAATCTTAAGGCCCTGAGATTGCTTCGCTTCGCTCGCAATGACAAGGATATTTTCTCACTATGACCAAGGATATTTTCTCACTATATTATGACAAAGATATTCACTCGCAATGACAAAGATATTCACTCACTATGACAAGCAAAGAGATATGTCTACTTAATTAAGAAACAGACGATCTAAGGGATTTTAACAATATTAAATTAACTGTCAAGTAATCATTTTCCTTGCTTTTACTTTCCCGCGCTTGGGAACATTGTCCCAAGCGCTGTCAACCACCCACTGAGAAGCAGCATTTGGTTAGACAAATACACTTAATATAATATGATGTTTGGCGACTCATAATTATATATTTAACAAATATTTACATACTTCCCTGATAGTAACAGACAAGCAAAAAACCAGCTATACAAATTTTTTCGCCTCCGCCAAAGCCTTTTCAAACTTCACTAAAACATCCTTCTCTCTATGAATAATTTTCTCCTGTTCTAACATCGGCCGGCCAAAGCGAAAAATACCATCTTGCTCAACATGATCTACATAAGGTAGCGTTTCAGGATGAGGCAAAAATTTTTTCCCCATCGTGTAAGGTGTATGGTAAGAAAAAGTAAAATCAGGAAACTGTTCAGTCTTGATTTCCAAATAGTAAAGTGAATAATAATCCCTAGTTTCCGTATAAATACATTCCCGGCATTTATGTACCAGCTTACGATTGTGATAATAAAATTCCCACTTATCCCAATAATAGCCTTCCTTCATCATTTCATAGTGGTTATCGCAAAGCTTCAGATACAACTTATCAGCATCAACTGGACGATAAAATGCCAGGATTCCATAGGGAACCTGAGCTAATAACTGAATTGCTTGATTTTTTCGCTGATACCATTGTTCTCGCTGCTGCTCGTACTGTTCATTATATTTAATAGCTCTGAGGCTTTTAAGTTGATTTTCCTTCGCCCAGCGAGATGCCCAAACTGTCCAATAGGCTAACTGGAGAATAGCTGATATTTCAGCCGAGCCTTTTTCTTGCCATTCCTCAATAATTTTTTCCCAAGCTGAGCTAAAAGCTTCTCTTGATTGCTCGTGTTCCTTGCGGCTTTCAGAAGCAATTTGTGCTCCTGTTTGCCGATTAGTTTTAATCTGCGATCTATGTTCTTCTCGCCACTGCTGAATATCTGCTGGCGTGAGGCTGAGGATAAATCTTCTGTCGTGAACGGGATACTCCAAAGCCATGCCCGATTTCCGAAAACTGCGATATTCTAAGATAGGGAGTTTACCTTCTTTTACCCAGCGCTTGCGTTCGCTTTTAGAGCATTGGAGCAGTTCTTCTAATTCGATCGGCTCAACAGCTAACTCACTTTTGAAAGTTTCCCAGAATCTTGCTTGCTCGAAGGCATTTTCTTCTAAAATAGACAGAATTGTACTGACGAGACTCTCTTTTTTGTCCTTAGAATTGTCAGGGAGTCCTAAAAATTCGATGAGTTGGGCTTTGAGAATACGTCTGGAAGAGATTAGCTCGGCTAACATCGGGTAGCTCCAGTAGAGTCGGGACTTAAGTTAAAACTCAAATAAGTTGCCTAAGTCCTAATATCTTAATAGATTCTACTCTATTGAAATCTACTAAATACCGATTTTAAGTATCTGACTTGACTCGGCGGATGGGCAAGTTTGCGATCAGTGCTGTGGCGCGTCGATCGCTTTCTAGGGAAAACTCTGTACCATCAGTTTCGAGTTCCACGTAGCGAGACACTACCTCTAGGATTTCTCTACGCATTGATTCTACCATTTCTGGAGTGAGGTCAGAACGGTCATGAGCTAGAACGAGTTTGAGGCGGCGTTTAACTTCCTCACGGCTGTTTTCGTCAGTCGTGCGGGGAAAAAGTCGGTCGAGAAGGGTATTAATCATGGGGGCTTGCAGGGTTGTCAAGAGTTAGGCAGGTGGCAGAAAATCCGTTTAGCCGCCTATTACAACGGCCACGAAACCGATTGGCAGTTTCGAGAGAGATTGTGATGTCAGTGGCGATCGCGCTCTTGAGGAAAGAGGCTGGTAACTGACGACGAGGAAAAGTGAGAAAATCCTGACAACATACCCTTTAAAATCAACACTTTAAAATCTTCCTCAATCCTCACTACCAATAGTTTAACTGGCAGTATACCGAGATCGACATTTATTGCCAACATTCGCCGCCTACTCACATAATCTTAGCCGTTAATAGCCTGCGGAGGCGAGTAAAAAAGTTATCTTGGGGAGGATTGAGTTCGAGAAACTCGACTTTTTCGCCTTCCAAGCGGCGAGCAATGTTTTCGTAGGCGGTTCCAGCTAAGGAGGGAGTTTCCGACAGCACTAAGGGTTCGCCCCGGTTAGTGGAAACAATTACTCGCTCGTCGTCTGGGACAACTCCCAGCAGAGGAATAGCAAGAATTTCGCGTACATCCTGCACCGACATCATATCATTAGCTTGCACCATTAAGGGTCTAATACGGTTAACTATCAGGTGGATGCGTTTGACATTGTGAGCTTCCAATAAACCGACAACGCGATCGGCATCGCGGACGGCGGCAATTTCTGGGGTGGTAACGATCACGCCTTCTTGAGCGGCCGCGATCGCATTTTGAAATCCCTGCTCAATCCCCGCTGGTGAATCAATCAAAATATAGTCATATTTCTCTGCGAGTATGTTGACTAACTGTTTCATCTGTTCGGCACTAACAGCATCTTTCATCCGGTTTTGAGCTGCCGGTAGTAATACCAGATTGGGCTGTCGTTTATCTTTAACTAAAGCTTGCTCTAGTCTACATTCTCCGGCAATCACTTCTACTGCCGTATAGACGATACGATTTTCTAAACCCAAGAGCAAGTCCAAATTTCTCAAGCCGAAATCAGCATCAACTACAGCAACAGATCGGCCAAGTTTTGCCAGAGCCATGCCGAGATTCGCTGTGGAGGTAGTTTTCCCAACTCCTCCTTTGCCAGATGTAACAACAATAATGCGAGCCATAAGTAAAAATGTTAGTTGTTAGTTGTTAGTTGCTAATTGCTAATTGCTAATTGCTAATTGCTAATTGCTAATTGCTAATTGCTAATTGCTAATTGCTAATTGTTCCCCATCCTCCCCCTCTTCCCTAGCCCCTAGCCCCTAGCCCCTAGCCCCTTATCAAAATCACTGGCTCTGCTAATACGAATCCCTTGGGAAGTCACGTAGGCGACTTCGGGGTAAAACTGAGCGGGTTGAGTCTCAGGCCCTCTGGCTACGTATTCAGCAATCCGAATTAGCATAGGTTCCATTTGCAAAGTCATAATTACACTTTTGGCATTGCCGCTTGCTCCAGCGTGAACTCTCCCCCGCAAACGGCCCCAAACTAGGATATCGCCTTGAGCGACCACTGAGCCGCCGGGATTAACATCTCCTAAAATTATTACTGTACCGGGATGCCGAATTTCTATGCCGGAGCGAATTGTCATCTGTAAATACAGAGGTTCGGTAAGAGAGGAAGATGTTTCTGAGGGGGTTTTGTTGAGGGAGGAGACAGGGGATTGCTGTTCGACGGCATAGCCTGCGGTGGCGGCGGCGACGGCTGTTTGACGGCGGATGGTGTGAACTCGTTTGAGTTGGAGTTCGACTTCAGAGAGAGCATCTGCGATCGCTTGTAGTTGGCGAACATCTAATAACCTATCGCCAGCCATCAGGTAAACTTCAGCGTTTTGCTGCCAGAAGCGTTCTCCTGCATTCAGTCTGACTTTTAGTTCTTGCCAGAGTTCAGTCCAAGTTGTTGCTGTTGAAGTTGCTGCTTCACTGCTGGTTTCTGGCGGTAGCAGCAGCTTCAAGTGTCCATCTTCGTTTTTGAGACGGACTTGCAGGTTGAAACTGACTTCTGGCGTTGGAGCATCAGGGGTAACGGCGGAGGAGGAGGAAGCATCAGTCGTCATGGGACTGGTCTGATTTCAGGTAAGGTTGACTATCAATGTTAACTTAATTAGGAATTGAAACCTGTTTATATTACCTCTGATTGCGAGTTATCTGTCATTGCGAGGGCAGCGAAGCAATCTAAAGATGCTGCGATTGCTTCGGGCTTGCTTCGTACCCTCGCAACTGCGCTTCGCTTGGCTCGCAATGACAACGTTAGCCTATTAGGGATTAAAGCTCTTTTTATTACCAGTTATCTGTAGTTGCGATCGCACCGAAGCAATCTCAATATTCTGCGAAAGTAGTATCACTGTGATATTCTGCCTATTTGACAGAACTCATGTCAACTTAGATAGGAATCATGGCAAAGTTACCAGACGAGATCATCACAACTGTTTTCAGTTTACAGCGACAACTCCTAGAACGTATAGATGAAGCAACAGCAACAGTGTTTGTCATGCTAGAACAGTATGGCGAAACAGATGCCACAATTCCCGAATTAGACGAACTCCAGAGTATCAGAGAACGGGCAGACAATTACTACTCGCGTTTTTATGTCACGCTGCGGCGAATCTATGATTCTCAACCTGCAGCTTCCCGTGATAGCCTAGAGTTACTTGGTCGCTACATTGATGAGGCTGAGGCTACAAATGAGGCGATACAAGCAAGTATTCAAGAAATCAAGAGAAACTGGAATTTACCATGATTAATGAACATAGAATACCTGATGCAGAGACTAGAGCGCGTTCTGTTGCAAATTTGCGGGAACTGGTAAAACGCATGGATCGCAACATTGCTGAATTGGATGAACTTAACGCCCGCTTAGAAGCAGATATTCAAAACAGCACCCTGGGAGCTTATTATAAAAGAAGAGCGGAACGTCTGGCAGCACAACAACAAGAATCCACTTCTCAAGCATAATTTTCCAGGGCGGTAATTACCCGCCCAACGAGCTATTTACTTAACCGCCGATAAACTGTCGCTAAAGCATTTGCATCGCCGACATTTCCGGGAAACAAAACTACTGGTAAATAAGGAAATAAAGGATGGTCTGCTGCTGTCCGTACTACCGAACAACCTGCTAAAATTTGACCTAATAATCGTGCCGATGTCAGTGATAAGCCTGTGCTGAGAACGTCATTAGAAGTAATGCCACCTTTGCTAATCAAAAATCCGATGTCTGAAGGCAAACCTCGCACTATATCCATCAACAAAGCTGAAACAGCCGCACCAAAATCTAAGCGCATTTGTACGCTGTCAAAAGTAAGTTCTTGGCGGCTAGTATAAACTACAGGGGTTTTACCTACAGCACGAACAGCATAAACATTTTCAAGAATATTTTTAAGAAGTGTAGCGCGTTGTTCGGGCGAATCTTCTAACAAACGAGCAACATCAATTTCAATGCTAGCTGTTCCTGGTTCTTGCAGTAATTTTTCTAATTGTTCAGTTGTTTTCTTAACGTGAGATCCAACTATCACAACACCGGGTTTACCGCCGCGCACGTATTGTGCCATATCTTCGGCGGCTATTGGCTGCGGGCCGAGGTCGGCTAGGGATGTTAAAATACTAGCACCGCTGCGGAATAAAAAGCGTTTACCTTGGCTTGTTGCTGTCAGGATATCGGCAGCAAATTGGTTGAAATCAGCTTGAGTTTCGCCGTCAACTACGCCACATTTGTTGCCAGTTAAATTGAGTAAGCGTTCCAAACTTCCAGCGCGAATATCTACGAGTAAAAATCGTTCTACATTTTCAGCCGGAATCCGATTTTTTGTTTTTTCTGCTACATAGTCAGGTAAATAACTATGTTTATAGCTAAAGACAGAATCACGGGCAAATTCTGTTTGTTCTACGGGTGTTTCAACGCCATTAATTATGAGATAATGTACGCTATCGCGGGTAATTCGTCCGCCTTCAAAGAAGGCTGGAACTAAGAAATGAGCGTCAAAAGGGCCAAGTTCTTCAGCGATGACATCGGTTTCGACAGGATAGTGGCCCCGGAGGGTGGAGTCGGAACGGCTGACTATGAGGAAACCTGCTTTTTGGGGAGTAGTTGCGATCGCATCTTTCAAATTGCGACAAACTTCGCGGGTGACAGCCGCCGCTTGTTGGGCCGGCAGAGCTCTGGTGTTCGTTAGGATGAAGAAAATCGGTGACTCGTCCCCTAGTCCTAACTTGAGGGTATCTACGTCCCAGCGCGTTAAGAGTAGGCAACTGTGGACTGTTTGGGAACCTGTGGGATCGTCATCAAGGACTATGATTTTAGGTTGGGCGGTCATACTGATTTTGGTAGTAATTTCAATACTTTTGTTTGAGAGCAAGTAATAGTGATGTCATCATACACCTTTTGCTCACCGATGTGGCGCTTCACGTTCGCGATCGCAGCTTTCCTAATTTCACTGGCTGAATGCTGGCGATTGTGTTTAATTATGTTGATTATTAAATAGGGATAAAAAATTAAAAATTAGGCTAATGCTTAGTATATCGCAGTTCACATTCACATTTGTCAGCAGATTGTAGGTTTATCTGTTACTACCTATCTTAACGTCTTTTTCATATTGCGAATAATGCTTCTAAACTATTCATCAGGAGTGCTAAATCGTTGATAGTAATAACCTTTAGCTTAACGTCTCCTCCCTTTCCTGACGGGTAACAAGCAAGTCATAAGCGATCGCTAAGTGTCCTAGGCTTGCTTTCTCAGGACTTACCCACGAAGTACCAAAAATCAAGGGTTTGGGTTTGCTTCGTACCCTCGCAAGTTCGGCTTCCCTGCGGTCGCAACGACAGAATTGCGTTTTCTCTAACTCCTAGTCCTGAGCATCGTAGTCCCTAGCCCCTAAGCAATTAGCAACTTCACTTACTACCATCCTCGCAAATTTCTACACAAAGCATTAGCATATAGGGGTGATAGATCGCTACCATCCCCTAAATTCACTGCAAGACGGCCACTGGTTCAAATTAATTTGCGGAGCCAGTTACCACCATTTGCCTGCGGTTCGGAATCTAACCTTGGCTTACACCCTAGCGGGCGCTGACTGTATCGACGTGGCCGCCGATCCCGCCGCGATCGCAGCAGCGCGATCAGCCCTAGAAGTTTCCTCCTATTTAGGAACCGAGGCCCGCACCCGAAATTTTGGGTTTCAAGGTTTACCCCTGCTAATGGTGAGCTTAAACGATGGCGAAGACCCGCATTTTCGCAAAGCCGAATTCAACCCAGCTCATTGTCCGACGGATTGCTGGCGGCCATGTGAAAAAGTTTGTCCAGCCGTTGCGATTGTCTTTGAAGATAGTGGCGCGGACTTCTCAGGCGTTCTTGACCAGCGCTGCTATGGTTGCGGTCGGTGTCTCCCGATTTGCCCCAGCCAGCTAATTTTCACTCGTTCTTACGTATCCGCACCTGCTGCGATCGCGCCTTTAGTGTTGCAAGCCGGTGCAGACGCGATCGAAATTCACACCCAAGTAGGGAGAGAAAAAGACTTTACACGGCTCTGGTCTAGCATATCACCCCAGATATCCCAACTCAAACTGATCGCCATTAGCTGCCCCGACGGAGAAGGTTTAACCGACTACCTACGGACACTCTATGACATAATTTCCCCCCTTCCTTGTCCCCTAATTTGGCAAACTGATGGTCGGCCAATGAGCGGAGACATTGGAGCCGGAGCAACTAGAGCCGCCATTAAACTCGGCGAGAAAGTATTAGCAGCTAAATTACCGGGATACGTACAACTTGCAGGCGGAACGAACGATCGCACCGTTAGCAAGTTAAAAGCTGCTGGACTCCTGAATGTGAAATTGCCCATTGTAGATTTGGAACCGGGAAATACAGAATCAGATCCAGAATCTGTAAACCAAATCCCAAATCCCCAACCCCAAATCCCCAATCCCAAATCCTACATTGCAGGTGTAGCTTACGGTAGTTATGCCCGTGTCTTGCTGTCACCAATTTTGGAACAGTTAGAAACAATGCAAACAGAAAGAGCCAAGGCAATTCCTGGCAAAAACATACCGCCAGCCGTCACAGCTCAAATACCTCTTGCAGCTACGCTCGAAGCCGAACCCAACCTGCTCTGGCAAGCTGTAAGTTTAGCTCATTCCTTAGTTTCACAAATTAAGGGAATTTGTTAACAGTTAACCGTTAACCGTTAACCGTTAACCGTTAACAGTTAACCAACAACTAGCAACTAATAGTATCGAGGCGAATGCAGATTACAGACGACCTCAACAAATTACTAGATATTGTCCCAGAAGAAATTCGGCGGCCAATAAAGCAACATCCGCAGCGAGACAGACTCATTGAAATTGTTATGGATCTCGGTCGCCGCCCAGAAGCTCGATTTCCATCTCAAGCCGAATACCTTTCCGAAACCCTTGTTTCCAAAGAAAGCCTGAACCATTGTATTCAACGAATAGGTGACTTTGGCGGGGACAACCGAGCTGGTATCGAACAAACTCTGCACCGGATTAGTGCTATCCGTAATCGCACTGGCGAAGTAATTGGCCTGACATTAAGAGTGGGTCGTGCTGTCTTCGGCACAATCGGACTAATCCGGGACTTAGTAGAAACTGGCCAGTCAATTCTGCTACTCGGTCGCCCTGGAGTGGGTAAAACAACAGCCCTGCGGGAAATTGCCCGCGTGTTGGCCGACGACTTAGAGAAACGAGTAGTAATCATCGACACCTCCAACGAAATTGCTGGGGATGGAGATATCCCTCACCCGGCGATCGGTCGTGCTCGGAGGATGCAAGTTTCCCACCCTGAATTTCAGCACCAAGTCATGATCGAGGCAGTGGAAAACCATATGCCGGAAGTGATTGTGATTGATGAAATCGGCACGGAACTAGAAGCATTAGCCGCACGAACGATCGCAGAACGGGGAGTACAGTTAGTAGGAACTGCTCATGGCAACCGCCTAGAAAACCTGGTAAAAAACCCGACTCTAGCTGACTTAATCGGCGGTATTCAGGCGGTGACGCTGGGAGATGACGAGGCGCGGCGCAGGGGTTCTCAGAAGACGGTTTTGGAACGCAAAGCACCGCCTACTTTTGAGATTGCGGTGGAAATGCTGGAAAGGCAGCGTTGGGTCATCCACGAGCACGTTTCTGAAACCGTTGACATTCTGCTGCGGGGACGAGAGCCAAACTTACAAGTCAGAAGTATTGGAGATTCTGGCGAAGTGATTGTTACCCAAGAGATGGCAGCAATGCCTACCAAGCCGACAGGAATCCTCGGATCGTCGTCTTTCGGGTCGGGGAAAACAGCGTTTCCAGAGGCCCAAGGATGGCGCGGTTCTGGGAAAATGATCCCGCTGCCGCCTCCGAAAGACCAATTTTCTGCTAAACCCGCGCAACTTTCTGAGGCGAGGTATTTTGAGCAATTGCTTGATGAGTCGCTGTCGGTAGATCCGGTGTTACCGGAAGGTCATTATTCCAGAAATGCTGGGCCTAATGGTGAGGATTTACCTCTGCACATCTATCCTTATGGGATTCCGCGTCATCAGTTAGAACAGGTGATTGCGACGCTGAATCTGCCTGTGGTGCTGACGAAGGATATTGATAGTGCGGATGTGGTTTTGGCCTTGCGATCTAACGTTCGCAACCAGTCGAAACTCCGTCATTTGGCGAAAACTCGCCAAGTTCCTTTGCACACGATTAAAGCGGGGACGTTGCCTCAAGTAGCAAGAGCTTTGCGGCGGCTGTTAGATATGGATGACCCCGGAACCCCGGAAATGGCGGATTTGAGCTTATTTGCTCATAGCGGTTCTTCTGACGAGATCGAAGCTTTGGAAGAAACTCGTTTAGCTGTTGAGCAAATTGTGATTCCCAAGGGTCAGCCGGTGGAACTCCTTCCGCGTTCTTCCCATGTTCGCAAGATGCAGCACGAACTTGTTGAGCACTATCACCTGAAGTCTCACAGTTTTGGTGAAGAACCTAATCGTCGTCTGCGGATTTATCCAGCTTGAGGGGAGAGGGGGAGAGGGGGAGTGGGGGAGCGGGGGAGCGGGGGAGATGAGGAAACTCTTTCCCCAATTGGCAATTAGCAATTGGCAATTAGCAATTAGCAATTAGCAATTAGCAATTAGCAATTAGCAATTACCGTCCTGTAATTGATATAACAGAAAACCGCGATCGCAATCTCTCAAAACTCCTCTGCCCCTCTTCCTTTGGCAAGGCCTTGCTCTCTCGACAAAAGTAGCTGTAAGTGTTATTGATATTAAATATTGGGTTGAGGGGTGTTACCCCTCGATAAAGTTTATTGTTCCAGAAGCGGGTGCAGGTGGCGATTAATTTTTTTGATTTAGACTTGACATTGTATGGAAAATATGATTCCGCCGATCTGGGACATAGCAGGAGTTGGCATCTGTGTAACAGATGAGGAAGGGCAGTTTGTTGAAGTCAACCTTGCTTACAGCCAGCTTTGCGGTTGGTCAGTGGCGGAATTGCTGGGCGAGAGTCCAGAATCAAGTGGTGTTGGGAGTTCGGGATGTGCGATCGCTCTGAAAGGGCCTAAAAATTTACAGGATACTTTGATTGCTGGGTCTTCACAACAGGCTGACCTTGGCCAAATTATCTGCAAAGATGGGGATAGGCGCGATGTTTGGGTGATAGCAACACCTTTAGTCAGGGAAGATAACCGCCAGTTTCAAGTTACGACGGTGACAGATATTACCAATGTTTTGAGAACAGGCGATCGCGCTGAAAGTCAACTAAATCAGCAGAATCAAGAGCAACTATTAAAAGAGAAAGACTTAAGCCAGCAAACTCTACCGGCAGATTCCCAAACTGAAGATCGTCTGTCCACACTGGAATCGGAAATTGGGATTGCGATCGCCCAGAGTACCACTTTACCAGAAATCCTCAACCGCTGTACCGAGACGATAATGCACGCCTTCGATGCTACTTTTGTTGGCATCTGGATATTTAACAGAGCAACGCGCTTACTAGAACTGCAAGCCTTTGTAGGCGAACAACCTCCTACCGCAGAGTTCTCCGATCGCATTCCTTTTGGCATCTCCACGATCGGGTTTGTTGCTCAATATCGACAACCTTACATCATACCTGCTCAAGAAAATAAGACCTTAGCTAGCTATCCCCTGATTGTAGAAGATCGCCTGGTAGGGGTAGTAGTAGTGGCTTGCAGGCAAGCTGTGGCTGAGCGTGGGGGGGATCTGCTCGGTTGGGCTGCCAATGCGATCGCTATCGCAATTGACCGCGCGCGATCGTGGGCGGGCAGAGAATCTTTACTATTTAGACTAGCTAGCCAGATTCGTAACTCTTTAGAATTAGATACAATTCTAGAAACAGCAGTGCAAGAAATTCATAGCCTTTTGCAACTCGACTGGTGCTTATTTATGTGGTACAGACCAGAGGTGATTAAAAATGAAGAATTAACAATTAAAAACCAATCAACAGATACAGAGAGTGCAGCCAATTATAGTTTTAATTCTGAGCTGAAATTTGTAACTCAAAATCACGCTGGCGAAGCCTACCCGCAGGGTTTAGAATTACAAAGTACAAAGCTTTGGGAAGAACAAAGCAAGCTGAAACAATCTCTCAACACCGCGCAGCATTACGAGGGACAAAGTAATCTCTCAACACCGCATAGCGTTACGAGGCGCGAAGCCTTGGGAGGAACAAAGGAAACTGAAGCAATCTCTCAAAACCACGTTGGTGTAGCCTACCCGCAGGGAGTGCAACGAAGCAATCTCCAAACTCAAAACCAGGAAGGATTGCGAGTACAACTAAGCAATCTCAAAACTCAAAACTCCTATTGGGAAGTAGTTAAAGAAGCTACAAATCCAGGTTTGCCAACCCTAATCGGCCGTTACCCAGTGGAAAAAGTGGGTTCTTTTACTGAAAAACTATTAAACCTAGAAATCATCCGACTAGATGATGTTGCAGGTTTTGAAGAGCCTGTGATGCGCCGATTTTTAATGTCTTGGGGCTATGCTTCCATATTAGCACTGCCGATTCAGACGCATTCCGGTGCGATCGGAGCATTTAGCTGTGGTATGTATAACCCACCCAAGAGCGATTATGAAACGGGATCTGAGTTTGCAGATAGTTCGGCAAAACTTCGACCTTGGAGCGATTCGGAGGTAGAATTATTGCGAGCAGTTACAGATCAATTAGCGATCGCAATCGATCAAGCCGAACTCTACGCCCAAGCACGTAACAATGCAGAAATAGCCCAAACTCAAGCTCAACAGATTGCTGAAACTTTCCACAAATTGCAGGCAACTCAAACACAACTAATTCAAACCGAAAAAATGTCTTCTTTAGGTAGTATGGTTGCCGGAGTTGCCCATGAAATTAACAACCCGATTAACTTTATTTCTGGCAACCTCACTTATGCAATCGACTATATTCAAGACCTGCTAGATTTATTGCATCTCTATCAGAAACATTCCCCTAATCCCGACCCAGAAATTCAGGAAAAAACTAATTCTATAGACTTAGAATTTCTCACAGCAGATTTGCCGAAATTAATCTCTTCAATGAAGCTAGGTACTGACAGAATTCGTCAGATAGTGATGTCTTTGCGAAATTTCTCTCGCCTCGACGAATCGGAGAAAAAACCAGTTGATATTCATGAAGGCATAGATAGTACACTACTAATTTTACAACATAAATTTAATTTATACAGTGGTAAATTAAGTGTTAAAATTATCAAAGAATATGGCAATCTTCCCTTGGTTGAATGCTGTGCGGGACAACTCAATCAAGTATTTATGAACATTATTAGCAATGCCATTGATGCTCTAGAAAATCAACCTGAACCCAGAATTATTACTATCCGCACTGCGGTGATGAATGGAAAAGGTGAGGAAAATTATTTGTCACCAATAACCGATGATAAATTTGCAGTAATTCGGATCTCTGACAACGGGCCAGGGATGACAGAACCAGTTATCAATCGATCGTTTGACCCATTTTTCACTACTAAACCAGTGGGTAAGGGAACGGGACTTGGACTGTCAATTTCTCACCACATTATTGTTGAAAAACACGCTGGTATCCTCAAGTGTATCTCAGAACCAGGAAAGGGTGCAGAGTTCTGGATTCAGATCCCGCTAGCCTAGAGGGAATTGGTAATTGGTAATTGGGAATTGGTAATTGGGAATTGGTAATTGGGAATTGGTAATTGGGAATTGGTGATTAAAAGCAGTACCTACAAAATTGAAAACTGCTATATTTAAGATATAGTAAGTCTCAAACCGAGGGGCATCAAGTATGAATGATACACATTTAGAGTTATTTATCCAATTAATTGCTAATAATACAGGTTTGCATATCCGCCCGCAAGATCGAGCGACCTTATCTCAAAAGATTGGGGTTCGGATGAAAACCATTAATTTATCTATACCAGAGAAATATTATCAACTTTTAGAGGCGGATACAGAACAAAGCCAGAGAGAATGGCGATCGCTGATCGTCCTTTTAACCACAAATGAAAGTTATTTTTTGCGAGATAGAGGGCAATTTAAGCTACTAGAAAAAGTGATTTTACCAGAATTAATAGAGTATAAAAATCAACTCAAAAATGCCTCTGATTTAATGCGGTCGCTGCGTATTTGGAGTGCTGGATGCTCAACAGGAGAAGAACCCTATTCTTTAGCTATTCTCATTCAAAAATTAATCCCTGATTGGGAGCAGTGGAATATCCTAATTTTAGGAACCGATATTAATGAGGAAGCTTTAGAGAAAGCCAAACAGGGAACTTATAGTCATTGGTCGTTTCGCCTTGTTAATCCAGAACTCCAGCAGCGGTATTTTAACCAGCATAAAACTGAATGGATCGTTGAAGATAAACTGATTAAAAATGTAAAATTTAGATATGGAAACTTAGTAAAAGATGATTATCCGAATATGCTTGATGATATTAACAATATGGACTTGATACTTTGTAGAAATGTTTTTGTTTATTTTGAATCACAGTCTATTGCAATTGTCCTAAAAAAGTTTTATAATACTTTAAGATCGGGGGGGTATCTAATGACAAGTCATGCCGAACTTCACGGTCAGTCCCTTGGTCAATTCCAAGCAAAAATCTTTCCAGAATCAGTGGTTTATCAACGGAATGAGGTAGGTCAAAAAGAACATTATCAAATGCCACTATACAGTTCTAATGTCGGCGAAGCTACTGATAAATTCAAGCAAGAGTTTACAGAATTAGATTTTAGCAGTTCCGCTCCTGCGAAGCTAACAGAAATCGAGATTAAATCAGTACCTAAACTCGAACGGATAGTGTCTTCAATAGCAGAAAATTCACCGTTATCGGCAAGGATGTCAATACCAAGTCTATTTCCAATTAGTAATGCAACGGAGACCCCAACACCGCTGGTAAAAATTCGCGAACCTTTGGAGAAGATTTTACAGAGTAGCTATGTGACACGAGGAGAGGATCACACGGTTAATACCGCTCCAATTTTATTTTCATTAACAGTAGAAAAAGAGCGACAGATAGCAGGCATTAATCTTCTTCTAGAGGCAGAAGCTTTTTTCAAGAGTAAAACTTATGCTGAGGCTATTAAAAAAGCGGAACAAGTTATTGAGCTTTATCCTCATAATTTTCATGCTTATTATTTGCTAGCTGAGATTTATGCAAATCTAGGCAAACATGAGCTGGCAATTAATTACTGTCAACAAGCCATAAGTGTGGATTCATTATCAGTATTTCCTTATCACTTACTCGCTCATATTGCTGAAGAACAGGGAGACTTAGAAGCAGCTAAGAATCTTTTAAAAAAAATCATTTATCTTTGTCCGTCATTCATCTCTGCCTATCTTGAGCTCGGTAACATTTACGATCTAGAAGGCAATGTTAAAAGAGCTAAAAAAATGTATAATACCTCTTGTGAAATTCTCAAAATTTTACCACCTGATACTCTAATAGAACAGCAGGGTAAAATTACAGCTAGTGAATTGCTGAAATATGTCAAAGCAGTCTTGGTAAAACTATCTATTCAATAAGTTTCACTATTAAATATGAAAGCTCAATACTATCTTATTTTCGGACATAATGATTCTCTCTACGGTATAGAAGCTATTGTTGTTCAGGAAATTTTCTTTTTACCAGAGTTAACACCAATCGCAGAAGCACCCCGTGATATTGTTGGCGTGATTAACCTGCGGGGCGAAATTTTGCCTGTGATGGATCTAAATCTTCGCTTTGGATACGTTGCTCAAAAATACTGTTTGACAGATAGCGTAATCGTTATAGAATATCAAGAATTTAGAGTTGGCATCATTGTCAACCAGGTTCAGGAAGTAGAGAATATATCAACAGATATAATAAAAACACAGCTATCTTACGGGCGAAAGGATACAAATAAATCTCACCATTTTGTAGTTGGAATTGCCCAATTTGAAGCAAATATTGTGATGCTACTCAATCCTGAGATTGTAATTCGCTATTCTCAGGAAAATGAAGAGGCTAGTCAGAAAATAAATGATGTACCAGGGAAAAAGTTAGAAGAAGGAACAGATGAAAAATTGGTAATTGAAGATTCTAGTTATTTTCTGGAAATGCCAGTTTTTTGTCCGAATGCTACGCCCCAGGAAAAAGCTATTTTTCGGCAAAGAGCTAATAATTTGAGGCGCAAAGAAGATGAACAAAATTTCACTATAAGTAAGTTTCCGCTGGCGGTTATTGCTTTGAATGGTGAATACTTTGGACTAAATTTAGAAGTGGTACGGGAGTTCACAGATATACACAAAGTTACGCCGATTCCCTGCACTCCAGATTATATTGTGGGTAATATGAATTTGCGAGGAGAAATTGTGACGTTAATTGACATTCGTACTGCTTTAAATATGCCGATGGCAAGTGTGGATTCTTTATCGAAAGCAATTGTGGTGCAAATAGCTGATTTGGTTGCTGGTATAGTGGCTGATGAAGTTCTGGATGTGATGTACTTGAATACCTCAGAAATTACGGCTGTTCCTGCTGCTTTGCATTCGGCGAATGATGAATACTTGCGAGGTACAGCTTCCTATCGCGAAAAGATGATGAGCATTTTGGATTTACATAAAATGTTGACAAAAGGAGGGCTGGTTGTTGATGAAGAAGTTTGAAGAAGGAGGATAGATGCTCCGTAGCGTGCCTTTCAACCTAAAATTTAGCTTATACAGGTACTTAGGAATGAAAAATAAATAACTTAATGAATTACCCAGGTTGGGGTACGGCTCGATAATTCCATTTTGGCAAGTATTCGTCAAAAACAATTTGCATAGTAGTTTTGAAATTATCAGCCACCTTGCGACCAGTTTTATAAACTTTATTAAGGATGTTTACAGCTACAGATAGTCCTGTTTTAGTTTGAGTTTTTTCCACAAGAGCTTTGACTAATTCTAAGCTTGTAAAAATTACTCCTTGATAGAATTAGCGTTAGGGTAGGTGGCTTTACCATAATTATTCCACCAATTTTTTAAAGCCTCACACGCAAATTCACTGGTGTCTTTACTGTTTCCTAATGTTATATATCCTCGGTTTTGTTGAGAATCATAAACTCCATGCGGAATTACTTTTCCGTGACCTAAACTCCAAAAATCATGATCTAAAGTAGTGACAGTTTCCTTTGTATAGAGAGTTCCCGGACGATACAAATTACCTAAAACTTCTTTCTTTTTGGTATCAAAACTAATAATAGGATTGCTAGCTTCTCTATACTCTGTATGAAGCCTTGCAATATTTTTAAATTGAGAATCCCGGTTTTTATTAATTCCTATCGTTTGTTTTTTTTGGGCTTTTCGTTTCACATATCCATGCTTTTTTAACAATTTTGAAACCAAGGGGAGACTAATGGTAAAACCTGCTTCTCGTAGTCCAGAAGCTATTTCTTTATGCGTCAGATTAGTCCATTTAATTAACTCGTTCATTGGGTCTCCCGCTGGCTTGAGGGCCAATAAGTATATTTATTCGCTTGACTTCAATCTCTAAATCCTTGATACCAGCAAAGTTTCTAATTATTAATTTTTCCGCCATAATTTTAACTCAAGTATGGTAAGAGATTATATCATATTTTAACATAAAACTTTTACATTCAGGGAAGGCGATCGCTGCCAATAAATTATCTCCCACTCATATCATGTCCGGCAAATTACTTGCGATCTGTCATTGTCAGGATTTACGCACCCAACCAAAGAAACCGGGTTTTTTTACGAAAATACTTCGTTATGACCGACAGATTGTCTCAAAAACCCGGTTTCTAGAGCCATTAACGTAAGTCCTATAAGTTCTACTCAAGAAACTAGAAGTTGATAAATAGCGATCGCCTCATCTTTCCCTCTCACCTTCACAGACTGATCTACCAGTTGCAACCTAAAAGCCTCTGGATGTCGAATCGCACTGACGACAGACTCCGTTACCAACACCGCGCACTTGTAATGTCTAGTCAAACCTTCAACTCGCGACGCGACATTTACCGCATCGCCGATCACTGTTGAATCCATCCGCGAAGTAAAACCTACCGTACCCATCACCACTTCCCCTCGATGAATGCCGATCCCAATGTCGATCGTCGGTAGATTTTTGCGCGATCGCCCCTCATTAAACTCTGCAAGATTTTTTCGCATGGCTGCGGCTGCTTCTAGCACGCCATCAGTCGCCTCATCTTCAAATAGCGCCATAATCGCATCGCCGATATACTTGTCGATGAAACCCCCAGCTTGCTCGATCGCTAATCCCATACAAGCTAAATAATCATTTAAAAATATAAAAGTCTCCATCGGCGTTAACTGTTCCGACATTGATGTATAGCCTTTAATATCAGCAAATAAAATCGTGATTGTCCGCTTCGAGGCGGTACCAACTTGGATATTTTCAATGCCATCAGAAGCGATCGCGCTCAAAAATTTATTCGGCACAAATCGCTCAAAGGATTCGACTGTTCTTTCTAACCTGCTAAACGACTTTTGCAACGCGATCGACATCTCATTAAAAGAAGATGCTAAAGCCCCAATTTCATCACTAAGATTGATTTCAGCGCGATGATACCAATCCCCCGCCGCAATTTTAGCAGCACTGGTTTGCAAGCGCTGCACGGGTTGGCTGAGCTGCCTTGCTAATACATAGGCTCCCGCCAAACCAAAACTGAGGGCAAAGGCCCCAATTGTCAAGGCTCGCCTGATCGCCTCATTCACTGCGCTCTCTAGGGGTTTAAGGGAAATGCCGATGCGAAAAGTACCGATTTTATCCCCAGTCGCAGTGCTAATCTCCGCCGCCACTTCGATGACGCGATCGCCCCGCGCCGCCCTCAAAGTTCCTGTGGGAAATTCAATATCCCGAAGTATAAATGTCTCCACACCGAGGCTTCCTGCTTTGGAGAAGATGCCTGCATCTCTCATTGAGGTCGATCCCGCTAATCGAGTCGATCGCTTGCTGTAATGCTTTAAAGCTACCTGTGTCACAGCTAGCGGCACGACATCGGGCACGTACTGTTCTTGAAACTCGATCGGTGATGAGGCGACAATTTGATTATGAGCGCGATCGTCTGAGACTAAAATATAGACAAAATCCTTATTTCTTTTCAGCAGCAAATCCAAATTCAGGCGGATTGTACTCCAATTTTGTACTACGAGTTCTCTTGTAGATAAATTAGCTAGTGCTACAGCCAGCGCATGGGCCGAAGCTAATTTTTGTTCCCGGTAGCGATCGCCCTCACTCACCGCAGAGAACCACACTACCGCCCCGACAATCGAAACAATTAACAGCGTTGTCGCCGTCATAATTCGAGTGTGGATAGAGTGAAATAACTTTATTTTCATTGTAATTTGTTGGTTGTAATTTGTTAGTTGTAATTTGTAATTTATTAGTTGTTAGTTGTTGGTGATTTCTGGTGATTTTTGTGTGTAAATTAAGCTAGATAAAAACTATTAACTGTTATCGGGAAATTCCTCTTATCGGGAAATTTATCCCACCAGTGGGAAATTCCTGTCATTGCGAGCCAAGCGAAGCGCAGTTGCGAGGTACGAAGCAAGCCCGAAGCAATCCAAGCCTTTGCGATTGCTTCGCTTCGCTCGCAATGACATAATTGATGTTTGTAATGACATCATTGATACTCGCAATGACATAATTGATGTTTGTAATGACATCATTAATACTCGCAATGACATCATTAATTTTAATTAAATGTACCGAGTTAACAACTAACAACTAACAAGCAACAACTAACAACTAACAACTAACAATTATTCAACATCAAGTTCTTCAACAAAAGTTAGCCAGCGGCGATCGTCATCAATGGGGGTTTCAAAACCGCCGCCGCTGTAGCAACTTGTAGGAATTGCCAGAGTAACTGGGCCTCCAAGTCGGGACGAGATCGGTTGGTAGCTGTCACCCCATCGCGTTACTAGCAGGATATCGCAGTCGCGGACATCAGCCGATCGCAAGCGGATGGGATTTTTGGGATCGCGAGACACCGCAGACTTACCCTTAACAATTATTGACTGATGATTGGCGATCGCCACATTTGCTACACTCAAAACATCCCGCACCCGCACACCATGTAGCTTAACCTTACCTATCGGCCAGCCTTGACGGTAGCCAACAGCCTCCTCTATAGTTATTTGTGGTAATTTATCGAGAGCATTGCGATCGAGGATACGGTTGCCAATCCGTATTTGTACAGGTTCATTACCAACGATCGCGTCAGTGACATAAAATGCCCAAAATCTCTCCGCATACTCCTCATGTAACTGCGGGTATTCACTTTGAGGAAACACCAGAGATAAAGGCCCCCCTTCACTACGAGGAATTGGTCGGCCGTCACGCTCCACTGCTAGGATAATCGGATAGCGGCGTAAATCGCTAATATTGACTGTTGAGCGAAAGCCGTCATAGCCTAAAAATGTGACATTGGTGACACCTGGCTTAACCCCCAAGCGATCGAGCAATTGCGAAACCGCAATCCCTCGAAAATAGAGAATAGTATTCAAGTCTTTGCTATTGTGAGGCGAAGTAGTGTTAACGCGAGAAGTTGCCAGCGCTTCCAATTCGCTCCAAGTCAATCTCTGAGTGCCTTTAGCAGTTTCTCCGCTTACAAAGAACTCCCACTCCTTTGCCTTGGTAGTCTTTGCCTGCTGTGCAATCATAGCATTGTTATTCGCGATCGCTTCGGCCCGCCATTGAGCCAACTTAGCCTCCCTAGGCTGCTGATTGCATCCCGGAAGTAAAATCGCCAATAGGGTGAGAAATGAGGCAAATCGGAAGGTAAGATTAAAAATAAATGAATTTGGCATTTTCTAGTCCCAATCTAGGGATTGAGCATAATTTTACTTTGATAATTTCCACTCTCTAGAATAATAGTTTTATTTTCTCCTTCCCTTTCTCCTTCTCCTCCTAAAGTATGAGCGACCAACAGCCGAAAACTCAATTTTGGAAAAATTGCGGAATTTTTCTGAGTGGTACTCTCGTGGGAGCAGTGCTAGCTTTAGGTGGTGAGTTAGCCTGGAAACAAGTGCAGTTGTCACAAAATGAGGTAGAAATTAGGCTACCATCTGTAAATTCAACTGCGGTCAAGCCTGCTTCTCCTACACAACAATTGACTATTCCGCCGCCACCAAATACGCGATCGCAACCACTTGTAGCATCACCAACACCTCTAGCTCAGCCTTCTCAAACGTCCCTAACAAATATTCCTAAACTACCATCAATCTCTCCCACACCCTCTCCTTCCCCAACTTTAGCTACAACTGAGCGAGTCAGCTTTGAAGTTGGTGCTACAGGCACAACTGTTCGCGACAATTTACAAGCAAATGAATTAAAACGTTACACTCTTAATTGCAGCAGCAATCAAGAGATGACAGTAAAGATAGAAGAAGGAACTGTTAATGTAGATATTCTCGCTCCCGATGGCGCAAAAATTGGCACTGCTTTCGGTACTGTTCAATGGCAAGGTAAACTATCTAATAGCGGCGATCATACTCTTGAAATTTCTGCTCCCAATCAATCCAACTATGCTGTTAACGTTGAAGTCAAGTAACTAGAAAATTAAACGACTTCATAATGTTCTACTATCGGAAAAGGATCGTAAAAGTGATGTAATAAAGCACGCCACTTTTGATACTCTGGCGATTGTCTAAATCCGACAGTATGATCTTCTAAAGTCTGCCAGCGCACCAGCAGAATATAGCGGTTTGTATTTTCTATACAGCGCTGAAGTTCGTGAGAAATATATCCCGGCATAGAAGAAATGATACTTGAAGCTATTTTGAAAGCGGTTTCAAATTCAGCAGTTAAACTAGATTTTACATCGAGAATTGCAACTTCTAATATCATAAGCCTAAACAGTTAATTTTTCAGGGGAAAATCTGTAACGCCGCCATCTTGGCGGTAACAATACC
>NZ_JARFTR010000145.1 GCF_029167235.1 Kamptonema sp. UHCC 0994
TCCCCTGCTCCCCCTCTCCCCACTCCCCACGTTCTAGGTTGGGACACGGGGCCAGGGAATAGCCTTTTGGATCTGGCGGTGCAACACTTCTCTGGTGGAACCAAAACTTACGACCAAGATGGTGTTTGGGCTGCTAGCGGCACTCCCAGCCAAGCTTTAGTAGAAGGATGGTTACAGCAAGAATTTTTCCACCAACAGCCGCCCAAATCGACAGGTAGAGAGCTATTTGGCCCCGACTATTTACATCAGTGTTTAGCTGAAACCGAAGCTGATAATCTTAGTCCCGCTGATGTGCTGGCTACCCTTGTAGAATTGACAGCTACCTCCATAGTGCATAGCTACCGCAACTTTTTGCCCCAAATGCCCGATCAAGTTTTGCTGTGCGGAGGAGGTAGCCGCAACTTATATTTAAAAGAGCGGTTACGATCGCATTTAGCGCCTACGGAAGTGTTGACAACTTCTGAGGCTGGGTTAAATGCAGATTTCAAAGAAGCGATCGCCTTTGCAGTTTTAGCTTATTGGCACATTTGCGGCATTCCAGGTAATCTCCCGGAAGTTACTGGTGCCCTCACCGCTGTAATTTTAGGAGAAATTCATCATTATCCGCACAGTCAGGCGTGATAGCATAGAATTTCAAGAACAACCCTTCTGAGTTGTTGCACCAGCATTGTAGCCAGCGCGAAAAGAATAGGATATTGTGGCTCACACCTTTTTAATGGAATCAGGTCAATGGGCGCTCGAAGGAAGTTGGATAGAGCGCAATGGCTTGCCAATTACGGTCAAAGGGAAGACTTTAGTGAACTGGAACCGTACAGATTGGTTCAGTATGGTAACAAAACTTGTGTTTCCCGGAGGCGATCGCGAAGAGATTGTTTTACAGTACCGAGGACATCTCGATAGCGACGAACGGCAATACACTTTTGTCCTCCAACACAGCGAACTTGGCCGTGTAGAGGGGGAAGGTTGGATTGCTCCCCAGTCTATTATCCAGCGTTACTGGGTTTTAGGGGATGAACGCCAACGCCGGACTGGTTTTGAGACTCTGCACCGGATCGATGACAATCGCTATTACCATTCTAGCGGTTTGATGGCTGGTCATTATCTCACGAGTGTGATGGAGGCAACTATAGAGCGTCAGCCAGAATAACATTGAGGGTGCGTCATCGCGCACCCTCAATTCTTGGTATTTAAAATTACAGAATTATCTTTATTGGTAGATAACGAAATTTTTTACATTCACCCTTTACCTTATGCCTTCTACTATATGCTATATAGCAATTGCCAAGGTGGTGATTAGGAAATTTTTAATTGTTCAGATCATTGATTTGATTGCAAGTTGACGCCCCATCACCCCCAACTCCTTTCCACATAAGAAACAGAGTAAGAGACGGAGGTCGCCCACTGCGACTAGGCTTTACTCAAGTCCAGGATTGGGCTCTAGACCCCACTGGTGTTTTAGAAAATGGCGATACATGGTTTCTCGGAGCATCATCTGTTCGTAGAGTTTGATTAAAAACTCCTGAGCTTGTTCGCGGCTCATTTGGTTAACCTGTGTTTGGAAAGAGCACAGGCTGAATTGTTGTTCCAGAGAGAGTTCAATAGGCTGGTTCATAGCTGAATCCTCCGATGAATAGAGTGATACGGTAGCAAAAGCCTAGATTAACCAAAGTTGTGACTTTTTTTTCAGCGATCGCGACTTGGTTTCAGGACAGCCCTGATTCGATCCTCTAGCTTTATCTACATTATATTACAGAAGGTAACAATTGTTTGACAAATTTACCATCTTTCTTTTGAAAGACTTCAAGTATCTAGATGGTAGATGTACAAATTAAGTTCCTTCCTTTGATACGTACAAGTCTACCCGCCTGTCAAGAGTAATAATGCTCATTGTGAACGAACTTCTGTCTTCACTCTAGTAAACCATCACCCCAAAGTAAAGCCCCGCAGGGAGAATAATCCTGCGGGGCTTTAGCTAAACAGACGGGAATCCCCACACCATACCGATCAAGGTTGGTGTGGGATGAGAGGCGCGTGAGATGAGGATTCCACCTGTTCACAATCTCAAAGCATAGCTTTGAGCAGTGGGCAGATGGATGACGAGACGAACAAACTTCTTATTTGATGGGTTTATTTTGTGCTAAATTAACACTAATTGATGCGTATCGACTGCGATCTAATGAAAGCCACATATCAGTATCAATTCTATCCCGACACCAATCAAAAACTAACCCTAAACCAATGGCTCAGAATTTGCCGTTATTGGTATAATCGCCAGTTGGGGGATAGATTTGATTGCTGGGAAAAGAATCGCACTGCTATAAACGCTTGTCCATTGATAGCCAGCATTTCTGCTCCTAGAGAAAAGCCTAACTACTATTCACAAAAACAACAGCTCCCCATTCTCAAAAAAGACTTAATAAAAGTAGTCCATAGTGGTGAGTTATTGGATTTTAAACAAGTAGATTCAACCGTGCTGCAAGATGTCTGCAAACGAGCAGAGAAAGCCTTTGAACGGTTTATTGTCGGCGACAGTAAAGGTGGAAGGTTGGGTAGACCTCGATTTAAAACCGAGGCTGACTACCGCACTATGACTTTATAAAACGCCGTAGCGGGAATCTTTCTATAGTTGGTTCTATGGATGAAAGTACCGCAAAGGAAATCTTGCATACCCTTCATCGGGCTGTTAAGAAGCCCATATCATACCTGTACTCAGGTTGATGTGGGAGTATGTCACCAACTAAACGCGATCGCACCAGTTTAATCGGTTGCTTCTGAGCCTTAGCCTCATCCATCATCTCCTCCAGCATAACCATCGCTCAAAAGACTTGCAGCCCTCAATAAAGCAACAGCTCCTTCCTCCTCCAAAGGCCGCGAGAAAAAATACCCTTGATAGGAATTACATCCCAAAGAACGGAGCATAATTAGTTGCTCTTCCGTCTCCACTCCTTCTGCAATTACCTCTAATTCTAAAGAACTAGCCAGATTTAAAATTGCCCCTACCAAAGCCAAATTTTTTCCGCCTTCCTCCATACAATAAACAAACGAGCGGTCAATTTTGAGAGTATCAATCGGCAGCAATTGTAAGTAAGATAAATTTGAATATCCCGTACCGAAATCATCCAAACAAACCTTAATTTGCCGAGCTTTTAGTAGTTCTAGCACTCCAGCCGTAGCCTCAGCATTTTCCATTAAAACACTCTCAGTAATCTCTAACTTTAAAAATTCGCCCTTCAAATTATGCAATCGCAGCAGTGAGTCTAAGAGCGGTAACAAATTAGGAGCAAATAGCTGAAGTCCCGATAAATTTACACTCATATTTAAAGGCAAGTAGTCAGGGAATTGCAACTTCCATTGACTTAAACAAGCCACAGCTTCCGACAGTACCCACTCCCCTAACGCCACTATCAAACCCGTTCTTTCGGCTACAGGAATAAACTCGCTCGGAGAAACCAACCCCCGTGAAGGATGCCGCCATCTTACCAAGGCTTCAAATCCCACTATTTGACCCGTTGTAAAAGATACAATCGGTTGATAATTAAGGTAAAACTGTTGCAAATTAATTGCATTTTGCAAGTCAGTTTCTAACTGAAGTTGCTCTAAAGCTCGCGACTGCATATCAACATTAAATACAACAGCATTACCAGCACCCCTAACAAAAGCCTCATGTCTAGCCGCGTCAGCCGCCCGCAACAAATCTTCGGGTTCTTCTGTGCCAATTGCACCTAAAGAAATGCCAATACTAACGCTAGAAAAAACCGCAGTTCCATTCAAATTAGACTGCATTTCTAATGCTTGGCGGATGCGTTGTGCTGCATCTAAAGCTAACTGAGAATTAGTAATATCTGCTAGCCAAATCGCAAACTCATCTTCTCCTACTCTTGCTATAAGATTTGCATTCAGAGCGCAAGCCTCTAAACGTCGCGCTACTTCTACTAGCAACTGTTCTCCTCTAGAATGGCCCAAGCCATATTTAACAATTTGATAGCGGTTAAGAGCTAGAAATAAAATAGCTTCCAGATGACCAGATTCTATGATAGTATTTATGCCGCTACGCATCTCCTTTAAAAGCAAATTACGGTTAGGCAAACCTGTCAGCTCGTCGTAAAATGCTTGGTAGTGGATTTGTTCATTTGCTGTAGCAAGTTGCCGCTCTTTTTCCCTAGCAAGTCGCACAAACTCTAAAGTTTTATTAATTGTAATTTTTAAGTCATCAAAATCAATGGGCTTGGTTAAAAAATCAAAAGCACCCCGATTCATCGCTGTTCTAATATTTGGCATATCCCCGTAAGCTGAAACCACTACAGCTTTGAGCGTCGGGTCAATAGCTGGCAGGTTCTCTAGCAAAGTTAAACCGTCCATTTCGGGCATACTAATATCAGTTAGTATCAAGTCAAAGTCGCCATTAGCTTGCAGTTTATCTAAAGCTTGGACTCCATTAATTGCAAAATCAAACTCAAATTCTTGACTGCTGATTTGATGCCGAAATAGCTGAAGGATTACATATTCTAAAAGTGGTTCGTCATCAATTACTAAGATTTTAGCTGTCATGGAATTGCTCTTAATTAGCAAGTAGCCAGGAATTTAATTTTCTTATAGGGGCAATCTCCTGTAGTTACCCCGTAAGTAAGGGAGGCACTGCCTCTACAGAAAACTCATCATTTTCAGGACTTACGGAAAGAAACCGCGTTTCTCTGAAAAATTGAAGATTCTCACTAGATATCTAGGAAGAAACCGGGTTTCTGGCCTCGATTGTGTGTAAATTCTGATTTTATCCGCTCCCAACCATTAAGTGGGAATTTCAATAATAAATTCAGTTCCCTGGCCAGGTGCAGAGTTACAACTGAGCCATCCTCCGTGTTTTTCTTCAATAATAGACCGAGAAATTGACAACCCCAATCCCGTCCCTTTACCCACAGATTTTGTAGTAAATAAGTGGTTAAATACCCGCTGTTTGACCTCTTCTGTCATTCCCATCCCGTTGTCAGCAATAGAAATTATAACATGAGAAGTGGAATTATCCTCGCTCGTCTTTTCGCTCTCATCGGTAAGGAAAGTGCGAATCGTAATTTTATTAGGATTCGCCTTGATTTCATCGCGGCTCCGCTCTGCATCCCACTCTTCCAATGCGTCAATGGCATTAGCAATGATATTTAAAAACACCTGATTTAATTGTCCAGGATAACACTCTAATGGGGGTAGCTCTCCATAGTTTTTTATCACTTGAATTTCTGGTTTACCCTCATTTGCTTTGAGCCGATGTCTCAAAATTAATAAGCTACTATCAATTCCTTCATGGATATTAAAACGAACTTTAGATGTACTATCTGCCCGCGAAAAAGTTCTCAGAGAAATACTGATTCCCCGAATGCGCTCTGTTCCTTCTTTCATAGAATTGAGCAATTGCGGCAAGTCTTCTAAGATAAAAGGGAGGTCAAGAGCCTCAATTTGGGTTTGTACTTCTGGATTATTTAGAGAGCAGTGTTTTTGATAAATGTTGAGGGCAGTTATCAATTCTTGAAAGTAGTTTTCGGCGTGTTCAACGTTTCCTAAAATGAAGCTAATTGGATTGTTTATTTCATGGGCAACTCCGGCCACCAACTGACCGACGGAAGCCATTTTTTCGTTTTGAATGAGTTGGGTTTGCACATCTTGAAGTTCTGTTAAGTTCTGTCTGACTTGTTTAACAGTTTCTAAGGCTCTTTGGATGGTGATTTCCATGTCCTGAAAATCAATGGGTTTGGTTAAAAAGTCAAAAGCTCCCCGGTTCATGGCAGTTCTAATGTTTTGCATATCTCCATAGGCGGAGATGACGACTGCTTTTAATGTCTTGTCTATTTCTGAGAGCTTTTCTAGTAAAGTTAGCCCGTCCATTTCGGGCATATTAATATCTGTTAGAACTAAATCGAAGGGTGGATGTTCTGCTATTTTTTCTAATGCTTCCCTGCCATTATGAGCAAATACAAATTCAAATTCTTTGACGCGAATTTTTTGCCGGAATCTTTGTTGAATGACGTATTCTAAAAGTTGTTCATCATCGACGACTAGGATTTTGGCTGTCATGGGGAGCTATCGTGTATTCTATGGTAGCAATAACTAGAGTCATTAGCTTATTATAGCACGGTTTTTTTATTATCCGTATTTTATGTTTAATTAAGTGGATCTAGTTACTTAGCTGGACAAAAATAAACAATGTCATTGCGAGCCAAGCGAAGCAATCTCAAAGCGCAAGCGAATTGCTTCGGGCTTGCTTGACTATTGCTTCGCGCCTCAGATTGCTTCGGGCTTGCTTCGTACCTCAGATTGCTTCGCTTCGCTCGCAACTGCGCTTCGCTTGACGCGCTTCGCTTGACGCGCTTCGCACAGCGAACAATGACATGATTGCGTTTATTTTTGTCAGACTACTTATCCTGCGCCAAAGCTATTTAACTTTTGGGCAAGGTAATGATAAATTCGGTGTAGTTTCCAGTTTCGGTTTGCACTTCCAAATTGCCTCGGTGTTGTCCAACAATGATATCGTGAGTGATGGATAAACCTAAACCGGTTCCCTGTCCGGGAGGCTTGGTAGTGAAGAAAGGGAGGAATATTTTTTGTTGATTTTCTTTGGGAATGCCGATGCCGTTGTCATGAATGCGGATTTCTATTGCAGTGCCTAGATTTTTAGTGGCAATAGAAACTGTTGGATTGAAATCTCCGGTCACTTTAAATTGTTTAATATGGGAGGCATAACAAGCATTATCAATGATGTTAATTAAAGCGCGGCTGAGGTCAGAAAAGGCGACATCTAGTTCTTCAATTGATTTGTCATAGTCTGTTTCAATGGTAAGGTTGAAGGTTTTATCTTTGGCACGGATGCTGTGGTAAGCTAATTGTAGGGCTTGAGCGACAAGGGCGTTAATGTCAGTTTTTTGACGGCTACTGCCCTCGCTGCGAGCGTGCAGTAGCATACTTTGAATTATGCTGTTGGCGCGTTGCCCTTGTTCGTTAATTTCTGATACGTTGCGCTTAAGATAGGTGAGGTTTTCGTTAATTAATTCCAGAGATTCTGAGTCTAAGTTTTGGGATTGACGGTCTATTTGTTCTGCGATTTCAGATGTTAAGTCTCCTGAGAGAGTAGCAAGAGAGGTGACGAAGTTGAGAGGGTTGCGGATTTCGTGGGCAACACCTGCGGTGAGAGCTCCGAGGGAGGCTAGTTTTTCTGAGGCTACTATTTGTTTTTGAGCTGTTTTTAATTCAGCGGTGCGTTCTTCAACTTTCTGTTCTAGGGTTTCCGAATATGCTGCAAGTTGTTGATTGGCTTGTTCTAAATTTTGGTTGAGTTGATTGACTTCTGCGTAGAGTTGGGCATTGGTAATGGCGATGGCAGCTTGTCCCGATAGCATTTGTAAGACTGTGAGTCTATCAGCGGTAAAGGCAACGGTTGTCAAGTTATTTTCGAGATAGATAATCCCTGAAAGTTGACCTTGATTGAGCAGGGGTGTACACAAGATTGATTTGGGCTGATTTTGTTGGATGTAAGGGTCTTTTTTAAAGATTCCTTCGTGGCTGGCATCGTTTAAAACGACTGTTTCTTTAGTGCGGGCAACGTAGTTGATAATTGCGACTGGAACTGCATTTCCTAGGAGAGAAACGGAAGTATTTTCCTCTTCTGGTTGTTGAGAATTAGTCAATACGGTGAGGTCGTTACCTTCCACTATGCCGGTGGCTGAAATCACCCACTGATTCTCACTTTGGTTAGATGAAAAAGTTGGTTTGGTGAGCAATGAGCCGCCAGTAGCTCCGGCATTTTCTATGACAATAGTCATTAATTTATTTAGCAGTTCGCTGAGAACAATTTCCCCAGATAACGCCTGTGCTGCTTTCATCATTGTACCGAGGTCAAGTGCTGTTGAATGGCCGGAAGTAGAGGTTGTTGTTCGGTTTGAGGTGGTTGTGCTAGTGGGGTCGAGGCTGATAGTTTCAGGCTGCTGGGTGCGGGAGATGAGATGGGGATATGTTTCTTCTAAGTCTCTGACTTTGGCGATGGCTCCCCAGCGAATGTAGCAGTAATAGGCTTCAGTCATGTAGGTTTTGGCAACTTTTTCTCTACCAAGAGCGAGGTAAAATTCGGCAGCACGTTCGTTGGCGAGGGCTTCTTCTTGGATGTAACCGTTTTCTTTGGCTCCGTTGATGGCTCGTTCGTAGTAGGTTATTGCTGTCTCGTTTTGTCCCAATACTCGCGCTTTTTCTGCTTCTACAAGTTCGTATTTATGTTGGAAGTTCATAGGGGCGTGGTGCGCCCAGTTTTTCATTTGTTTTTGATGGGATGCTACTTTTTTCAGGTATTGCTTTTGTTCGGTTTTGGTGGTTGCTGGATAGTGGGCGAGGAGGATTAGAGAATAGTAAAAATTGTGTTCTGATGAGTGAATGAGCGCACCCAGACTTTCTTTATATTTTTCTGTTAAACCTGCAACTTCAACAGCGTTGGTGATTTTTTTAAATAAGTAAAAAAGCACTGATTTGAAAAGATAAAGATAGGCAATAAATGTATAATTATTGGTTTTTGTCCAGGTAACAATCATTTCGCTTTCATTAAATCCATCGCCAATGAATGTAAATTTATCTGCTGATTGATCGAGCATATTTAATACAAATTGACGACCTAACTTGGTTTGATCGGAAACTAAATACTGCTTGTATTCAAGCATTAAATTAGTATATTTAATGTATTTTTCAACGGTAGATTCTAGGTGATCGCCACTCCAATAACAATGGTGAGAATAATTACAAACTGAATAGCAGCTATATTCTATATCTCCGGTTTCTAATCCAGTTTTAAATGCTTCTAATAAAGGTTGTGCTGTTTCTTTGAGGTGTTCTTTCCATTGCTTGATAAAACAATTAAAGAGAAAGTCAATCTTAGCTTTAATTTCTTTAGTAGCAAATTCTTCTACTAGCCTAATAGCCAGTTTTCCAAATTGATATCCAGAATCAATATCGGATAGCACACCACAAAGTAGCATCCCATAACTCACATACCCATAAGCAGATAGAGGTGAATTTCCATATTGGAGAGAGAGATTGACCATCTTAAATACAATCAGGGGAAATAGCATAGGATTTGCCATAAAAGCAGCCGGAATTATAGCAATTAAGATCCGCATGGCTGCAAGCTTATATGGGTCAGTCATTAAAGGGAGAAGAGCTAAATTCTCAATCTGTTTACCACCTATTGCTATTTTGTTGCGAATCAATCCCATCATAATACTAAATTTTGTGGGATTTCTAGGAAGAGATATTCCTAGCATTTTTAGGACTTGCAAAGCTGTCTCTAGTGCTGCTTGCGGTTGGTTTTGCTGTAAGTAAAATGGGATTCTTAGTTCATAGACTTTGACTTTTTCTAGCTGATTTTTAGCTTGCAACAGAACAATTTCCGATAAATGTTGTGCTCGTTCAAAGTTAGTATTAAGATATTCGGCTTCTAGTGTTTCTAAGTGCAAATATCGCATCAATTCATAGTGTTTGTGCCAGCTAGATTCTGGCAGAAGTTCTAACCCTACATTCAAATATCTGACAGCAGCTTCATAAGCTGTCGCTGCTTTTGCTTTTCGTCCAGCTATTAAGTTAAAGTTGGCAAGTTCATCTCTTTCTGACTGCTGCGCGATAAATTCCACACCAATATTTAACTGATTGACAATATCAAATATATTCTCTTCCAGGGCGTTTTCTGCGTATTGATGCAATAAGAGCTTACCAATTTTCAAGTGAGTGACTTTTTTCTGATTTTCAGGAATCATTGAATAGGCTGCTTGTTGCACCCGGTCATGTAAAAATTTGTAGCCAACTCTTGATTCATCAAAAAGTAGCGTCCCCTGCTCTTCTGACTGAAAAGCTAGAGGAATTTTGTAGTCGTTACTTAGGGGCAAAATTAGACCTGCTTGAAGTGCTGACCACAAATCATCGGCTGTTTCTAGCGGAGGTTTTTCATTAACAATCGCGCAGACATCTAAGTTAAAGCGGTTGCCGATACAAGCGGCTAATTGTAATATTTTCTGTGTAGTTTCTGGCAGTTTTTGAATATTTCTGGCTACCAGTTGGACAACGTTATAATCAGCAATTCCCAGGGATTGAATCTGTTTAATGTCCCATTGCCAGCAACTTTTGATAAAGTCAAAGTTTAACAGTAGTTCAGAGTGTAGAGTCTTGAAAAGTTGTGTTAGGAAGAAAGGATTTCCCTGAGTTTTATTGAAGAGTAGGTCTGCTAATTCTCTTGACTTATCTCCCTGAAGAGTATCGGCTACTAATTGACGGACGTTGCTAATATCTAAAGCCTGGAGGACGATATTATTTACAACCGCACCTGCTTTTTCAATCTCTTCAATGGTTTGAATCGTCGGATGAGTTGGGCTGACTTCGTTATCTCGATAGGCTCCAATTAGTAACAGATATTCGCTATCGGTGTCTGTTATCAAGAGTTGGAGCAACTTCAGAGACGCTGAATCTGCCCACTGTAAATCATCTAGGAACAGAACAAGCGGATGTTCTGGCTTAGTAAATACATGAATAAATTGTTTATAAACTCGGTTGAAGCGATTTTGAGATTCTGTTGGCCCTAGCTGGGGAACTTCTGGCTGTTCGCCCATAATCAGTTCTACTTCGGGAATTACGTCGATAATTACCCGTCCATTTTGTCCCAAAGCTTCTACAAGTTTCTCTTTCCAAATTCCGATATTTTCAGAGTTTTCTGTTAACAGTTGCCGGATTAATTCTTGAAAAGCTTGAATTAAGGCTGCATAGGGAATATTCTTTTTAAATTGATCGAATTTGCCAGCGATAAAATAACCGCGCTGGCGGACTATTGGTTTGTGAATTTCTTGCACAACGCAGGTTTTTCCAATCCCTGAATAACCGCTGACGAGCATCATTTCTGTTGAGCCAACGGCAACTCGTTCAAAGGCTGCCATTAGGATTGCAACTTCTGTTTCTCGTCCATATAGTTTTTGAGGAATGAGAAATTGACCGAATCGATCCAATTTACCCGCTGTGAAATCTTTAATTTGTCCAGATGCTTCTAATTGTTTAAGACATTCTTCTAAATCAGCTAAAAGTCCACGAGCGCTTTGATATCTGTCTTCAGCAGTTTTGGCTAATAATTTCATTATGATATCAACAACCGCCTTGGGAATTTCTGGATTTAGCTGATTTAGTGACTTGGGTTGTTTGGCGATGTGGCAATGCACCAATTCCATTGGGTCGTTAGAATTAAAAGGTAGTTGACCCGCAAGCATTTCGTAGAAGGTAACGCCAAGCGAGTAAAAGTCTGTGCGGTAGTCTATTGACCGATTCATTCTCCCAGTTTGTTCGGGAGACATATAGGCGAGAGTGCCTTCGATGTAGTTGGGGTTACTGATGGTAGGATTTTCTTTTTCTAGGCGGGTGGCGATGCTAAAGTCGATGAGTTTGATTTGCCTAGTTTCTGGTTTTATGAGGATATTTTGGGGCTTAATGTCTTTATGGATAATTTGGTTTTGATGCAGTTCTCCTAGAATTTGGGCGAGTTGACTGGCGATTTGAAGAAAGTTAATTAAGTTAGTTTTTTGGTCGTTAATATATTGTTTGAGGGGCTGTCCGCCAAAATCTTCTAGAATCAGAGCAAGTCCGTGTTCGTAAGGTTTTAATTCGATGGGCTTGATAATGCCTGGGATGTTTAAAGAGTGGAGGATTTGATATTCGTGTCTGATTCGGGCGATTTCTTCTAGGGTCGGATACTCAGCTTTGAGGGTTTTAATGATAACAGGAGTGTGTTCTAATTCGTAGCGACCTTGATAAATAACGGTTTTTGTACCTTCGTGGAGCGGGGCGTTCAGTTGGTATCCGGGTAGAGGGGTTCTCATTTTATATCTAAATGAATTGTGTAATTTTTTGTAGGGGCAATCCCCCTGTGGTTGCCCCGAACGATGGGGGTAGGCACGGGGGCACTACCCCTACAATATTTGCACAACTCATTTAGAAGTGCTATAGATGCAAAATCGAATGATAACGAAAGCAACCAAACTCGGATATAACTTACTGGATGGTATATCCCCCATCTATTACCATGTTATGACCTGTGACGAATGATGCCTTGTCCGAGCATAGCCAGACTACTGCATCACCAATCTCCTCCGGCTTGCCAATCCGTCCTATGGGTTGCTCTACTTCGATCTGGGCAACTACTTCTGTAGGTAAACTATCCAGCATATTGGTCTTGACAGGGCCCGGACTAATCGCATTAATACGAACACCAGACTTAGCGTATTCTAGCGCCACTGCTCTTGTGAGGGAAATAACTCCGCCTTTGCTGGCCGAGTAAATAGCATGACCGGCTCCACCAACAAGACTTGCACCAGAGGCTATGTTCACGATCGCACCGCCACCATGTTTGAGCATCGCTAGAATCTCATACTTGAGGCAGAGCCAGATTCCTTTGCCTGATGAACCTCCTGTAACCAGTGCGACTTTTCCCTTCAATTCACTTGTAAAGACCATGTTTTCTTTCCTTTAATGACTAAGAGTTTGCGGAATGTGAAGAGTAAGAAACTTCCTATTACTTACTCCTTAAACGGCTTTGTATTTGCCCAAAAGCGATTGAGAAAAAGCCACTAAATGCAGAAGTTACCTACTGCATTATCGTGCACCTACAAGTGTGGCTATTAAATTTTCTGAGGGGGTCGGAGCAGGCCCTAGAGCCACATCGCCCCAGCGCATAATACTGGCGACAGAGCTACCTGAAAATCCGTGAGAATAAATCATCACTAAATCATCTTGCTGAATTTTTTTAAGTTCAGCCGCATGATATAAAGCAGCGATAACAGAAACACAGGAAATATTAGCATACATCGGGAAAATGTCGATAGTTTTGCTTTTAGAAATGTTCAATTCCAAAGCACAAAAATCGGCATAACCTGCTGCTGCTGCAAAGCAGATAAAGAAGTCAATCTCTTCGATTTTTATCTTAGACTCAATCAATACTTGAGTACAGCATTTTTGAAAGTATTTAACGAACAAAGATGTAGCATATTTGACCGTTTCTTTATTCACTGTAATCAATGTTCTTGGTTGTCCGCTAGAATCTACAGTAAATTTGGGATAAACGACATCGCAAGTGTCGTAAGTATTCGTCGAGTAAGAATGAATTAATCCTTGTCCTTCTTCTGA
The DNA here is from genome assembly GCF_029167235.1 of Kamptonema sp. UHCC 0994. Classification (GTDB taxonomy): domain Bacteria; phylum Cyanobacteriota; class Cyanobacteriia; order Cyanobacteriales; family Microcoleaceae; genus Kamptonema. The sequence continues at coordinate 13,174 of NZ_JARFTR010000145.1, forward strand.
TTTCTCGACAATAAAAGCGGCTGCCCCATCCCCTACTGTGAAGGAAAAAGAGTTAGTGTATTCTACGTGCTTAGAATAATTGCACGATAACGAGACTAACACTCGGTTAAAGTTTTGATTTTGGACTAAAGCCACAGCATTGCTTAAGGCGGATAAAGCTCCTGCACAGGAAGTATTCAAATTCCAAGCAACTCCTCGGAAACCTAACTCTCTTGCTATTAGAGTTGCATTTCCAATCACTAATTGTTCTGAAAACATAGCACAAGAAATCAATAAGTCAACATCATTGATTTCTAATTTACTGGCTTGCAATACCTTTTGAATAGCTCCACATTCAAGAGAAATAGAAGTTTCGCCTTCAGCCAAAACTCTTCTTTCTAACGTTCCTCTGAATATATCTTCTCGATAAGGTTTTACTGCCTGTACCCAATTGATATTTTCTTGAGAATCATTATCAAACAGTCGCACTTTTTGATTTTTTTGCTCAAGCTCAGCTAAGAACCCTGGATAATTCTTTTTCCAGTAATCGTTAGTACGTAAACGCTCTGGAAAATTAACTGCAATTGCTCGGATTCCTACAGCTTGATTCATCTTGACAAAACTCATTTGAACAGAAATAAACTACATGGAAATTTGGATATTTGCCAGATATAGGAGTTAGCCTAAATCTGGCAAATTTAATGCTCATTAGCTAAGAATTATCTCTTTCTTAACTATAAGCAACTTAACTATGCGCCTCGCGCAAAACCCGCCTCAAAACCTTACCCGTCGCATTCTTGGGCAACGAATCAACAAACCGGACAAGATGAGGAACCTTATAAGCAGCTATCTGCTTAGAACAGAAAGAAATCACATCCTCTGGCGCGACAACTTGCCCATTATTAAGGACAATATTCGCCAAAATGCTCTCACCTTTAACCTTGTCAGGAATGCCACAGATAGCCACTTCCGCTACCGCTGGATGTTGAGAAATTACCCGCTCCAATTCACTCGGATAAACCTTAAATCCAGAAACATTGATCATATCCTTCAAGCGGTCAACAATGTAGAAATAGCCTTCTTCATCCATCCGGCCCAAATCTCCAGTATGAAACCAACCATTTGACATAACTTCGGCAGTTTCAGCGGGACGGTTCCAGTAGCTCGACATCACATTCGGCCCGCGAATAATAATCTCGCCAACATCCCCGACATCAACTTCTGAACCTTCACTATCCACCACCTTCATTTCCACATTATCAATTGGCATCCCAATCGAACCAGGCTTATATTTCAAGTAATGGTTGTAACAAGAAAAAGGCGAAGTTTCCGTCAAACCGTACCCTTCATGAATCACCAGACCATACTGTTCTTGCCACTGCTCTACAACTTCCAAAGGCATTCTGGCAGCAGCACTAAAATAATAGCGTACTGAGTTAAAATTGCATTCATCTGGCGACATTTCTAACAGCTTGGCAAAGGCAGCCGGCACTCCAAAAAACATTGTAATCCGCTCCGCAGCCGTTACCTTCAAAACTTCTGCTGGATAAAATCTGCGCTGCAAAATGATAGTCGCACAAGCATTCAATCCCGCATTCAGAATGAAATTCTGACCAAAACAATGGAACAATGGTAAATACAAAAGCAACCGATCTTCAGCCCTCATACCACAGCAGTGCTTGACAGAGTGCATATTTGAAGTCACATTGCCATGAGAAAGCGCAGCTCCTTTAGGAAAACCAGTCGTCCCCGATGTATAGATAATTGCAGCGGGTTCTGTGGGTTCCATTTCAATAGCTTTAGCTTCAGGAGAAGCATTTGCTAGCAGTTGTAACAAACTGATTTCTTTACAGCTTAAACTCAGCTTCCTTCCAGAAATATGAGAAGAATGACTAACAACCACACTCGGCGGCTTAATAACTCCATCTTCAGCAATCAAAATGTATTGAAGGTAAGCTAAATCATCATCAGGCACTTGCATTCGCAATGATTCTGTCGCAATTACTATCTTAGCAGCACAGTCATTGAGAATAAACCGAACTTCATCGGTTTTAAGCATCGCATTGATCGAAACTGCTACAGCACCAATCTTTAAGATGCCCAGATAAGAGATGACAAATTCGGGAATATTAGGCAGGAAGAGAGCGACGCAATCTCCCCGTTTAATTCCTAATCCTTGCAAACCATTAGCAGCACAGTTTGCTAATTGATTTAGTTGCTTGTAACTAAAAGATTTACCTTCAAAAATTAAAGCCGTTTTCTGAGGAAAAAATCTACACCCTCTTTCGATATGCTCTGCAATGTTCATCCCTGTTTTATCCTCGGTAAAATTGCTGCCAAACAATAGGTTTCGCGTGCATGATTTGGATGCACTGGTGCAGTGTCGCTAAGGCAAATAGAAAACCACTACCTAAAGCCTTTAAGCGCTCTTTCTTTTCTGAGGAAACATTCCCCACGCAACCAGGATGAATTGCTTGATAAAATTGTTGCCAATCCCTCGGTTCAAGTTGATAGATTTTGACACACTGGAGAACAGTATCCGTCAAAAAGTGTTGCTGATTTGACAATCTCTCTGCTTTTTTACTTGGGTAAATATCTAGCTGAAAAGCAGTTTCAGAGATGTTAGCTGAAATATTGTGAGTAACCATTTTTGTGCCTTTCTAGTAATGTTCAACAATTCTTTGCAGCCGCAAAATTACCAATGCTTATGTAACGGACAAGCAAATATTAACGAGTGAAAAACTCAACTCATTTTTTACGCCGCTTCGCAGGCTATTCTTAGCTACAAATCACCTGTTTTTCGCAGGAAAAAAGAGGAGAAAAGGGAATAAAATAATGCGAGTTCTTTTCAAAACTCCTTCCCCTTCCCCTTCCCCTTCCCCTTCCTACTTCAAACTTGATAAAATCTGGTTCACAGCTTGAACAATCCATCCTTCCCGTGCAATGTCAGCAGCAATCATGGCAATGTGTATATCCAAAGATTGCTCGTTGTCATTCCAAATGTAAGCTCTTTCAACATTCGATGGCTGTCCCACAACTTCGCGCACAGCCTCATATAGCGGTAAGCTAAGTGGTGATAAACACTCCCGCGCATCATAGTGACCGGCGACTTGATGGGTTCGCAAGTCAACAGCTTGGACGGCAAACATTAGGGAAATTGCCATATATTGCTGAAACAATTCAATTGAGCGACGAGCTAAATTAGCTGAAGCGAATCCTTGGCTATTGATATTCTGATTGAATTGTTCGGCATGAGTGGGAAAGCGGTCAGCAATTGAGTTTCCGTAAAAAGTCAATAGCGGCATAATTGAATTTCCAGCTATTTGTAGACCTTTTAATCCCATGTTGACCTTACGATTTGTGTTGCCAACCAGAGAAGGCGACAAACCATTATTAAATTCAGGTGCAGCTAACAGTGCAATTTGCACGTCTAAATGCTTTGCCAGCAAACCTAAAAGATAGCGCAAACGATCCATCCCAACGCCAATATATTGCCCTAAGAAATTGCCGCCGTGATAGCTAGCCTGATTCTCAGTATCAATTAAGGGGTTGTCAGTAACAGAGTTAACTTCAACTTCAATCTGTTGGGCAATTTCTGCGATTCCATCCACAATTGGCCCCAGATACTGAGGCAAACAACGCAGCGAATAACGGTCTTGTATCGGATGATCGCCGCGAGAATCATGCTCCCCATTTAACTCATCTCGATTCAAACAAGAACCTGCGAGAAGTTCCACCATTTGGGAAGCCGCCCATACTTGACCAAAATGAGGTTTTAACTTGTGAATGAAGGGGTGAAAAGATTGATTTGTCGCGCCTAAACCTTGGATCATCAAAGCATGAGTACCCATTGCTAAAGCAAGCATTACTTGGGAATCCCGGACGCAATTAGCAGCAATCCCGGTCATTACAGATGTACCATTAACCATTGCCAACCCTTCTTTGGGGCGCAAATCAATTCTTGGTAAATCTAATAATTCCAGCGCTTGAATTGCTGACATTTCTCTGCCATTAAAATCCACAGTGAAACTGTCATCTAAACCGATTAATGCCCCTGTAATCTGCGCTAGGGGAACTAAATCTCCTGAAGCGCCAATGGAACCCAATTCACAAACGTGAGGCGTGACTCCTGCGTTGAGAAATGCGATCATCCGTTTAATTAACTCCAGCCTAATTCCTGAAGCACCCTGAAGGTGGGAGTTAATTCGCAAAAGCATGGCGGCGCGAACGCAAGCTGTGGGAAGCTTGGGGCCGGCACCAGCTTTGAGAAACCAAATTAAATTGTTTTGTAAACTCGCGGCTTCTTCCGGGGCAATCTCTGTATTGGCCATGCCACCAAAGCCAGTTGTGACTCCGTAAATCGGCTTTCCTGACTCGACAGCATCGGCAATGTAGTCGCAGGATGCTTGCACTCGTTCCGCCACATCGCTTTCATCACTCAACCGCACTCTGGTTCCGCAGCGGGCAACCCTGGCGACTTCCTCCACGTTCAGCCGTCGGTTCCCCACAGTTACGTTACTCAAATTTGGCTCAGGCCATTGGGGTAATTTTAGAGAAATCGGCTCCGTTAAGTTTCTTGACACTTTTTAGCTCCCAAATTTATAGATAGATGCACCGAAATAGTGATTAAAATCACACTCGCCCTGAAAACGCTATGCTAACTTGACTCTAATGACAGAGAAATATGACTCGACACCATACTCTGCCATTTGTATTCAAATCTTGCATTTCGTTTCGTCAAACAAGCCGCAGCCATTAGACATCTCCGATAATGAGTCTGCAAGCCTTATTGCGTTTAGGCTGGAAACTTAAAATTCGGTTGATGTCTACTGTGCTCAAGGCAAAATAAAACTGCGCCGACACTACATTATCCGGGCAGAGTTATAATTTATTGAGTTATTAAAGCTGTTAGGCTATTGCTGGGTTATTAACCCGTAACTTAAGAACAATACCACCATCAAAGGCTAATCATAGATTTTTGTTACAAAACGTTACAATGATTTCCGAAATTTTTAGAGTGACTATTGAACGCTACGGGATATCTGGCAAACAGTTATCCAAGTTTTCAGGCGTTAGCGAAAATCATATATCTGAGTTTCGGCGGGGGAAAACAGGCATCTCTACGGAGGTGCTGTGGAAATTAATCGAGGCAATGGACGAGATTAAGCCAGGAGCCCGCGTTTACTTCTGTAATCGGCTGACGGGGGGAGAGGGATTTGGCAACAGCAGCCAGATGTCAGTGCCAAAGCAACTAGAGTCTTTGTTAGATATGCAGAACTTGGTTGATGGACTCTCTGATGACAGTTTGGCCTTGCTGTTGATGGTAGTGGCGGCCCGGATTAAGAATGGTGTTTCCTCTCAGGCAAAGGGTTTAGAACTAATTGGCTGATAGTTTTACTGCTAGTTTGTGCAGGCAATAATTCAACAGCCATTACCTCATTTCTGAAACCATTGCTGAACAGGAATTCAGACAGATTCCGCTGATTTCACTGATTTTTTGTGGATTCTTAAAATCAGTGAAATCTTAATCTTGGTCGTTGCTATAATTAGCAATTAGCAATTAGCAATTAGCAATTAAAATAAGGAAAATAAAAGCTAAGCCAAGATAGATTTTAGTAGCTTTTCCTCTAGTTGTAACTCGTACCCATGAAGGATTAATTAAACCAGCAAAAAAAACACCTAAACATCCGAAAAAAAGCAATACAAATAGGCTTGACATAATTTGGGTATTCTCACTTTAACTTTACCCCTTCCATCAAGAAGATTCAGACGGGGTTTTTAAGGCGCTCAATAATACAAACGGCTTAGCAAAGCGTCAGGAAGTTTCTGTAAAGGCAAAAACCTGATTGCCAACTAACTCCAACACCATCCTCAACGGCAGGTGAGGCAATCCCTCCAAAACTCGTGCGACGGGACGCGATACAATAAACTCAACTCATAAGTTCAACGCTTATATTGAAATAGCTAAACACAAAGCCAGAGGAGAGAAGTGAGGCATGGGCAAAGTAGTCGGCATTGACCTGGGGACAACAAACTCAGTAGTAGCAGTCATGGAAGGCGGCAAACCCGTCGTGATTGCCAATGCAGAAGGGATGCGGACAACTCCCTCGGTGGTGGCTTTCACGAAGGAAGGAGAGCGCGTTGTCGGACAGATGGCGCGGCGGCAAGCGGTGCTCAACCCCCAAAACACCTTTTACGCTGTCAAACGGTTCATTGGGCGCAAATACGGCGAACTCACCCCAGAATCCAAGCGAGTCCCGTATACCGTTCGCCGCGAGGAGAACAGTAATATTAAAATCAAGTGTCCTCGCCTCAAAAAAGATTTTGCCCCAGAGGAAATTTCTGCAATGATATTGCGGAAATTGGCAGACGAAGCTAGTCGCTATCTGGGCCAAGAAGTAACGGGGGCTGTAATTACTGTCCCCGCCTATTTCAACGACTCCCAGCGACAAGCAACGCGAGACGCGGGACGAATTGCTGGACTTGATGTCAAGCGAATTTTAAATGAACCAACTGCTGCATCTTTAGCCTACGGATTAGAGAGGCGCGAAAGTCAAACTATCCTGGTATTTGACTTGGGAGGTGGTACTTTTGATGTATCAATCTTAGAAGTTGGTGACGGTGTTTTTGAGGTGAAAGCAACTAGCGGCGATACGCAATTAGGTGGCAACGATTTTGACCAAAAAATTGTTGATTGGATGGCAGAACAATTTTTAGAGAAAGAAGGAGTAGATTTACGGCGCAATCGTCAATCCCTCCAACGGCTAACAGAAGCGGCAGAAAAAGCAAAAATTGAACTGTCAGGAGTTGGGGTTACTGACATCAACTTACCTTTTATTGATGCTAATGAAGATGGCCCCCTGCATTTTGAAACAAGACTAACTCGCGGTCAGTTTGAGGGGTTATGTGGTGACTTAATTCAACGCTTGCGTCGCCCCGTAAAGCAAGCTTTGACCGATGCAAATTTGAACCCTTCTAGAATTGACGAAATTGTGCTAGTAGGCGGTTCTACTCGCATTCCATTGGTACAACAGCTAGTCCGCAGTTTAATTGATAAAGAACCCAATCAAAACGTTAATCCCGATGAAGTTGTAGCGGTAGGAGCGGCAATTCAGGCTGGAATTTTAGCGGGAGATGTCCGCGACATACTGCTATTAGACGTAACGCCTTTATCATTAGGATTAGAAACTATTGGCGGCGTGATGAAGAAATTGATACCGCGCAATACTACTATTCCCGTAAGGCGCTCTGATATCTTTTCCACTTCTGAAAACAATCAAACTTTGGTAGAAGTTCATATCCTCCAAGGTGAAAGGGAATTGGCGGCGGATAATAAGTCTTTGGGGCGGTTTAAATTGACAGGAATTCCGCCAGCACCACGCGGTATTCCACAAGTTCAAGTATCCTTTGATATTGATGCTAATGGAATGCTATTAGTGACGGCAATGGATAGGACGACAGGGCGGGAACAGAGCATTACAATTCAGGGTGCTTCGACGCTGACGCAGCAAGAAGTCAGCTTGATGATTCGGGACGCTGAACAATTTGCTCAAGCTGATAAATTGCAGCGTGAAAAGGTAGAAAAACGTAATCGTTCTGAGGCTTTGGCTTATCAAGCGGAGCGACAATTGCGAGAGGTAGCGCTGGATAGGGGAATGCAATTTGCCCAGAGAAATCGTCAGCGAATTGAAACTTTAATTCGGGAATTGCGAGACAGTTTAGAACGCAATGATGAGCGGGGAGTTGACCAAATTGGATCGGATTTACAAGATGCGTTGTACGATCTAAATCGGGAAGTTTCAGCTTACGGTCGCGATGAAGATGATGACGATTTCTTTGAGTCAGTACGCCGCACTATTTCAGGGGATAAGCGTAGAAGTGAAGAGCCTTATATGCCTAGTTCCAGGAAAGTTAGTAGGCCTTCGGAGCGCGTCGGTACTTCTCGAACTTCACGGCCTTATCAAAGTGAAGATTGGGATGATGATGAGGAAGATTGGCTGTAATAAAGGAAGAAGTTAGCAACGGGTAATGACCGTTGCTAAACTTATTCGTTAAATCCTGTACATAAATCCGTTGCCAAACTTATTCATTAAATTCTTTCCATAATTCCTTTCTAACTTCTTCTATGCAGAATTTTCGTAATTACTATCAGATTCTAGGATTATCTAGAGATGCTTCAGTTGATGAGATTAAGAAAGCTTATCGGCGACTGGCGCGACAGTTGCACCCCGATGTAAATCCTGGAGACAAGACAGCGGAGGATAAATTTAAGGATATTAATGAGGCCTACGATATTCTCTCCGATGTGGATAAAAGAGCGCAGTATGACCAGTTCACTCGCTTCTGGAAACAAAAAGGATTTCAAGGAAAGCAAGGCTTGCGAGTTCCCAATTTTAAAGGTTGGGGTGAGAGTAGAAAAAATGGCGACTCTGCTGAGGAAAAAGCAGATTTTGGCGATTATCCTGACTTCAATAAATTTGTCGATCAATTATTAGGTCGTCGCCGGGAAGTAAGAACTGCACCATCGAATGCGCCGCGAGTAACTTCTTCCGATCCTTGGGTTTCTAGCACTACAAAAGTAACTTATACCCCTGGTTCTCGCGAAGCTAGGAAGGATATTGAAGCGCGGTTAACGCTACCTTTGGAGAAGGCTTATACAGGCGGTAGCGAGCGAATTCGTCTGGAAGATGGGCGATCTCTTGAAGTAGATATGCCTGCTGGAATGGTAAGTGGTCAACGAGTTAGATTGCGAAATCTAGGCATTGGTGGTGGCGATTTGTACTTAAAAATTACGGTAGCACCTCATTCATTTTTTAAGTTAGAAAGATCGGATATTTTCTGTCAATTACCATTGACTCCTGCTGAGGCAGTATTGGGGGGTGAAATTGAAGTACCGACGCTGGATGGTTGGGTAAAAATGATGTCACCGCCGGGAGTTGTTTCGGGTCAGCGATTGCGTTTAGCTGCTAAGGGTTATCCGACTGGGAAGGGAGATCGCGGCGATCAATTGGTGGAAATTATCATTGCTGTTCCTAAAGAAATTAGTCAGCAAGAACGGGTATTATACGAAAAATTGCGGCTGGTTGAAACGTTCAAGCCACGTCAGGATTTATCTGTTTAATTGTTAGTTGTTAATTGTTAGTTGTTAGTTGTTAGTTGTTAGTCGCCAATTACCAATTACCAATTAAGTAGTCGGACATAAATAAACGTAGCTATGTCATTGCGAGCCCAGCGAAGCAATCTCAAAGCGCAAGCGAATTGCTTCGCTGGGCTCGCAATGACATTCTTTATTTTTGTCCAGCTACTTACCCCTTACCAAATTTATGAGATTTATAAATCTTCTGACAAATAATGTATCGAATTTAACAGATTTTTTGACAAATATGTGATTTCAACTCAACGGCAAGTATTTCAGTTTTATTGGGGATGGTTTGCGGAATCAGGTAGAGTCTCCTTGTGGTTATATTCTAGACAGGTGAAAATCAACAACAACAGACCTGAAATCAAGATAAAATTACTAAAACAGGAGCATTCTGCCACAATGACTGAAATATTGCCTCAGTGCCAAAATTTAGAAGTTCAAGTTGAATCTATACTGCAACTATTGCATAAAGAATCTGCTTTGCGATTAGAAACCTCCGCTGTCAAAGCTTCCCTAAACAAAGCTATTTCTCCTAAATTTGAGATAGTTTTCGCAGGTGCTTTCAGTGCTGGAAAATCGATGCTAATTAATGCTTTGCTAGAGCGGGAATTGCTCTACAGTGCAGAAGGACACGCTACCGCTACAGAATGCCGCATCGAATATGCTGAACCTGCTCAAGAGCGAGTTGTCCTTACTTTTTTGAGCGAAGCTGAAGTGCGAGCACAAGTTTACCTTTTGTGTCAGCAATTGGAGTTAGCTGCTGATGTCAATATTAATCAAGATGGCGTGATTGAGCTTTTGTCTGAAGGATGCACAACGATTATCGAACAGGAAGGAGGCGAAAGTAAATCGAAGCGAGCGAAACAGGCAAATGCACTGAGGTTATTGCTGGCGGGTTATGAAGACAATCGCCAGAAAGATTATATTCAATCAAAAGATAATAATAGGCTGTCAATGGAGCAGCTTAATTTCTCTAATCTCGAACAAGCGGCGGATTATGTTCGCCTTGGTAAAAACAGTGCAGTTTTGAAAAAAGTTGAGTATTACTGCCATCACAATCTCTTAAAAGATGGCAATATAATTGTCGATACTCCGGGGATTGATGCGCCAGTGGAGCGGGATGCAAAGATGGCTTATGATAAAATTGAACATCCCGAAACTTCTGCGGTTGTGTGCGTGTTCAAATCAGCAGCAACCGGTGCGATTACTGTGGAAGAAACAGAGCTGATGACGCGGACTGGTGACAATAAAAGTATTCGCGATCGCGTTTTTAATGTCTTTAACCGTGTTGACGAAACTTGGTTCAATGATGACTTACGAGAAAGACTAGAATTTTTACTTAAGGAGCAGTTTCAGAAGACCAGAGTTTATAAAACCAGCGGACTATTTGGCTTTTACGGCAGTCAAATTCAAGGGAAAAACCAGGACATTTTGAATGTATTTTACCCTTTTGGAAAAGACATTAAAAGCTTAGATGGAGTGCAAAAAACGCCACAGTTTGTCGATAAATTCATCCAATACTGCGGCAAGCCAGAATTAGTGAATCCGCGTATATTTCCCATCCCTAGTGAATGCAATCATTGTTACACAAGTAATGATAAATATTTGTGCATTCTCCGCAGCGATTTAGGTTTCCGGCTGATTGACAACCTAATTCAAGATAGCGGAATAGAGGAATTTCGTACTGGGATGACGCGCTACCTCACCGAAGAAAAACGCCCTCAATTATTCGCCGCTTTAGCTGAAGACTTGCAACCAGTTTGCATTAAGCTCAAAGATCATTACATAGGAGAATGCCGCTATCTAGCACAGCAACCTATTGATGTTAAGGCAATGATTCAGCAAAAATTAGAGCGGCTTACCCAAGATTTGAGCGATATTGGGAGGGAGTTTGAGAAACATATTGATCGGGAAGTCAACGAGGTTGTAGGTGGCAATACTTCGCCGATGGAAGAGGATTTTAAAAAGCTCCAATCTCGAATTATTCACCGTTTAGATGAACTAATTGATACTTTCTCTGTATTAGAGGTTAATAAGCGTGCTGTTGCTAGCCATCCTCGCAATGCTGTTACTCCTTTATTAGGAATACTGGCAGAAGGTTTTTATTACCTTGCTAATGAATTAGAGGATGTATTGATAGCTGAATCAAAACAAGTAATCGATAATTATTTTCAGCGCTTGATAGATACGATCGGTAAATCGCAATATCATCTCAAACTCGTTCCTTTACTCGGCAATGATGGTGGGATTGAAACCTCTCTCGAACAGTTGAAAAAAGAGGTGACTCATGCAGTGGTGGCGGCGGCAAAAATAGAGTGCGATCGCTACGTGCGAGAAAACCCCAAATTTTACGAAGAACACACCTTTTCTATTTATCAACTCCGTCAAACTTTGCTACAAGCTTGCCAAGGATTTGACTCTACCAGTATGGTAGAAGCGCAACCTGCAATCCGTCAATTGTTAAAGCTAGATTTTCAGGATAAGGTAAAGAAAACTGCTACTAATACCTTTCGCCAATCTGTCAATAATGCTATTAAGACTCACTTGTTACCAATGGCAACACAAAAAGCTGATGAAATTTTGCAGCAATACGATGTAGCGCGTGCCAATTTAGAGCAAACTCTTGCAGAGGAGGCTAAGGCAGTAATCGATCGAAACAAACAGCGTCAAACGGAAATTGAGGAGAAGATTAAGGTTTACAATGAGGCAATTAAAGGTATCAATAATTGCTTAGAAGCGATGCAATTGTATCGAAAAAACCTTCCTCTGATTAAGGAACCTGAATTTTCTTTTGAGACGATGCAGCTAAAATCTCAAGATATCCCTGATGTAGGTAGCTAAAAAAAACAGCCGACAGGTGCGGCTGGCTAAACTTACTGTGTTGGGAGGTTGACAATTTGTACGTGATACCTTAAAGGCAGTAGCCAATACAGGGCATACCGTAGCTTGGGTCAATCAATTTCATGTAAACAAATGTAACACTTAACCCGCAATATTGCAACTTTTCTTTACGAAGCCGACCGCATCGAAGATAACAGGACTTGGAATTACCAATCATTAATTAGGATTTGCTGAATAAGTTAAGAAAAGTGCGATTCGTTTAACCTAAAATAAGCCGAAAAGCTTATGGGACGGTTAGCCTAGCTGCTCAGGCAGTTAGTGACAACTGGTTACATTTGTAGGTGAGGGTTCAGCCCAAATCCTACCCCTCAAGT
>NZ_JARFTR010000307.1 GCF_029167235.1 Kamptonema sp. UHCC 0994
GCGGTTGAATTACCGCCCGGAGGGCGGCGTTACGGTTGATGAGCGATCGCTAATTTCTCAATTTCTACTGGTGTCAACTCTTCAACATTGCTGAAAACCATTGCTGCACCTGCTTTCATCAAAGTAGCGGCGTAGGAGTCTCGGCGTTCTTGAGTCTGCTGAACGTGAGGGGGTAAAATTCCTACACCTACCCAAACCCTAGACGGCTGAAGTTTTCGCGCCTTTTCAACTGTGTACATATCAGCAACGGTATCACCGACATAAATCACTGGGGTAGCCTCATCTATTCCCTGCTGGTATTGAAGTTGCTTAATTGTTGCGAATAGTCCAGTTGGGTCTGGTTTTCCTGGTGCGTCTTCCATCGCTACAAGCACTGGTGAGGTTAAGCCGAGTTTACCTTGTAAGACATAAAGGGCTTCTGCTCGCATCGCGCCGCTGAAAAATCCCCAAGCGATCGCCCCTTGAGTTAGACTTTCCAGATAGGCTGGCTGTAGCAGCAAAGGTTCAGAGCAGATATAACCAGTCCAGTTTTCTAGTTCAGACCCTCGATAGCGACTTTGGAAAAAGGCAACTAAGGCATCCCGGTTTAAATCAAGTTGCGATCGCGCCTGACTTTTGGCCTCAAAGTAACGGTAAACTAACTCTTGGGAGGCATCCCAGTCGTTATTCCACACACCCTCAGACTTGAGGCTGTCGATATCCTCAGAGGTGGGACGATAGGCGGATGAGGTGAAATGCTCAACTGTATCTGCGATCGCGCGTCGGTACGATCCCCCCACATCCCGCACCACCCCGTCAATATCAAACACAACAATAACTTTTTTCTTTGGCATCAATCCTTAAGCTCTCATAAAATTTAAACTTTTCATCTACAATCTGCTAATATTGTGGTATAATTAACGATTGTATTAATTTTTTGACATGGCTAAGTCTACACCGGAAATTGGTTTGGTATCCAAGTTCATCTTAAAGGTTCTCTGGTTAGAAGAGAACGTTGCCCTCGCCGTTGACCAAGTTGTAGGCAAAGGCACCAGCCCTTTAACAGCCTACTTTTTCTGGCCCCGCAAAGATGCCTGGGAAGAGCTAAAAAACGAACTGGAAGCTAAACACTGGATTGCCGACAACGATCGCGTCGAAATTCTCAATAAAGCTACAGAAGTCATTAACTACTGGCAAGAAGAAGGCAGACGGCAACCAATGGCAAAAGCTCAGGAAAAATTTCCAGAAGTAACTTTTACCGGCAGCAACTAAGTAGTTAACTGTTAACTGTTAACTGTTAACCGTTAACTGTTAACTGTTAACTCTAAGGATTTTATGAGTAATAACGGCACGGTCGAAATCAATATTAACCCGCCAAGAAACTGTATTAACCAGCTCAAAAGCTGTAGGTTTTATGGGCAGTGAAAATACAGTTGACAACAGCGAAAACTTGCCGCTGATAACTAACCCCGATGTTCTACAACAGGCTATCCTTTACAAAGTTAATACTCGCATTACTGCTCGTGGCGAGGTGGTTTTCCCTTGCATACCGGGGATGCTGGAGCATTATCTTAACTGGATAGACCAATTGTTTCACGCTCTCGGTCGGCCACTGCCTCCAGAAAAACAAACAGAATTGCGCCAGCTTGTAGCAAGTAAATTAGCTACGGGGTTTAGCGTTTCCACTGCTTCAATGCTAATTCTCCAATACGAATCAGTTCAGCCTCCTCAAACTGGTTTAGCTTGTAAATTAGTAATTGCCAGCTCGACAATGGGAGACCAGTATAAGATATGGGTAGAGACAAGAGAACCGCCTCTTTTCGGCTCTTATCCAGATGCAAAATTGATGGCAATTGCTGCTAAATTAGGCGAACCTAGCAAAGTCAGGATTTTGGATGTAGGAGCAGGAACAGGACGTAATACATTACCCTTGGCAAGACTGGGCCACCCTGTGGATGCGATCGAGTTAACTGCGGGTTTTGTCGAACAGTTGCGAGTTGCCGTTGAGGCAGAAAAGTTGCCTGTGAATGTGACTTTGGGGGATGTACTCGATCCGTTGGTGCGGATGCGTCCGGCTAATTACCAAATTGCGATCGCGGCTGAACTGATTTCCCATTTTCGAGAGTCCGATCAAGTCCGGCTATTATTAGCTAAAATGTGCGATTTCCTTTGCTCTGGCGGCTTCTTACTATTTAGCATCTTTTTAACCGCCGATGGCTACGAACCGGATTCCCTGGTTCGAGAAGTGGCGCAAATGTCATGGTCTACCCTATTTACCCCCAAAGAATTAGCAGCAGCAATGGAAGGATTGCCGCTAGTACAAATCTCCAATGAGTTAGTGTTTGAGTACGAACAGCACAACTTGCCACCAGGGGCGTGGCCTCCTACGCCTTGGTTTTCTAGTTGGGCAACTGGCAGAGATGTATTCCCAATGGCAAATGCCCGTCCCCCAATGGAATTACGCTGGATTTTGTGTCGGCGGCTTTAATAAATTTATGAGAGATTGTTTCAGTTTGCTGAGGAGGAAAGAGAAAGGGGATAAATATATCTTGCGAATGTAATTTAGTACAGCTTTTGATGAATTCGTAACGATCGTTATGACTGAAATTGTGAAAACTTCCTACACTAACGAACAGATTTCGGTTTGGCTGCGCGGCTTATTAACCATTGCCTGGGCCGATGGTAATTTTGATGAAGGCGAGCAAGATTTGATTGCTTCCTTAACTCAAGCTGAATTTGCAGAGGAGGCATCAGTTGATGCGATTTTTGAACCCATATCGCCACAGGAATTAGTGGCTGTTTTAGGGCAAGACAGGGTGACTGCTGAGAATTTTTTGAGGACAGCAGTAATGGTGGCTCTAGCAGACGGTATATATTCTTTCTGCGAAGATGAATTGCTGCATGAGCTTTGCGACGCTTTTGGGGTGAAGGTGGATGCGATCGCGGCTTTGCGACACACTATAGAAGATACGAATAATGCTGCTGCATCAGAGGAAGAGCGGGCATTTAAGGCGGCGCGCGATCGCAGTCCCCACAGAGATGTCTTGCAACCTGTTAGAGTATGGCTAGATGGGTGGGAAATCCACGATCCCAGTCTGGCTCATTTTGTCTGCAAAATGATTCCCCCTCAGTGTCCTTTTGAGCGAGATATCACTCTATTCGGCCACAAGCTAGTTCACATTCCCCCAATGTGCAAGCTGAATCCCCTCTACGATCAATTAGTAGGTTTGCGCTTCCGAGCTCTCTCCTATTTGGCAGATGACTGTAAAGAGGATATTTCGGAATATTGCTAGGTAATGGCTAATAGCTAATGGCTAATGGCTAATGGCTAATGGCTAATGGCTAATTGGTAATTGCTAATTGTAATTTAAAACATAGGTTGGGTTAAGGGCAGCCAAACCCAACTATCTTAATTAAATTTGTTAACCGTCAACCATTAACAGTTAAACCTTTAAACCATTAACGGTTAACAAAACTTTTAAGATGAGTTTCGCGAAGCGCTCAACCCGCCCTAATTTTACTACCAAAGGATTATCTAAAATCATCCGTAACGCCGCCATCTTGGCGGTAAATTCAGCGCTAATATAGCAGACTTACTGTACCTAAATTCTATACTAATTAGCTCTTAGCCATTAGCCATTACCAATTAGCCATTACCAATTAGCCATTAGCCATTAGCCATTAGCCATTAGCTATTAGCAATTACCCATTACCCATTACCCATTACAAAATTATGCAATTCATAGATCAGGCAGAAATTCAAGTCGTAGCTGGCAAAGGCGGCGACGGTATGGTAGCATTTCGTCGGGAGAAATACGTCCCAGCCGGCGGGCCTTCCGGCGGCAATGGTGGCAAAGGCGGTTCTGTAAATATGGTAGCAGTAGAACGCCTACAAACATTACTAGATTTTAGATACGCCCGCATTTTTAAAGGAGAAGATGGCAAACGCGGCGGGCCAAAAAATATGACAGGAGCTCAGGGAAGCGAACGCACTATTGAGGTTCCTTGTGGCACAGTTGTATATGATGCTGAAACTAACGAACTTCTCGGAGATTTAATTAAACCTGGTCAAACTCTTTGTGTTGCTCAAGGAGGTAAAGGTGGATTGGGAAATAAATGTTTTTTGACCAATTCTAACCGCGCTCCCGATTATGCTATGCCGGGAAAAGATGGTGAAGTACGGATGTTGCGGCTAGAGTTAAAACTATTAGCTGAAGTGGGAATTATTGGTTTACCAAATGCTGGTAAATCTACGCTAATTTCTGCTTTGTCTGCGGCGAGACCCAAAATAGCAGATTACCCATTTACAACTTTAGTACCGAATTTAGGAGTCGTGAGAAAGCCTACCGGTGACGGCACAGTTTTTGCTGATATTCCAGGGTTAATTGAGGGAGCACACGCGGGTGCTGGTCTTGGTCATGACTTTTTACGCCATATTGAACGTACTCGTTTATTGCTGCATTTGATTGATATTACTGATGAAGATCCCATTGCAAATTATCTAACTATTCAGGAAGAGTTAAAAGCTTACGGGCGAGGTTTGGCGGATCGACAACTAATTTTAGCTGTCAATAAAGTGGATGCGATTGATACTGAAAGTGAGGAAATTCATAGTCTAATTAGTAGACTAAGTGAACTAAGTGGATCTCCTGTTTTATTGATTTCTGCTGTTAGCCGTGTTGGTTTAGAAGAGTTAATGCAAGAAGTATGGGGTAAACTTGATGAAATGAATGAGAAGGAACGCGAAGAACGCCAGTCTGCGGAGTTAGCAATTCCCCTAAAATAGATTAAGACTTACGTAAAAGAAACTTACTTTTGTCATGTAGTGAAGTAATCTCAAAACCTTGTTACTACGTTCGCAAAAGGAACTTATTTCTGTCATTGCGAACGTAGTGAAGCAATCGCCCAAGCCTTGTTAGATCGTTCGCAAAACAACTTATTTTTGTCATTGCGAACGTAGTGAAGCAATCGCCCAAACCTTGTTAGATCGTTCGCAAAAACAACTTATTTTTGTCATTGCGAACGTAGTGAAGCAATCGCCCAAACCTTGTTAGATCGTTCGCAAAAACAACTTATTTTTGTCATTGCGAACGTAGTGAAGTAATCCCCAAACCTTGCTACACCGTTATAATACCTAAGTCCTGTAGATTAAAAGGATTAAGCGTGTCACGGATAAAGTCTCAAGTAAAAATGCCTTTACTAGATGCCTTACGAGATTGTACAAATAAGTCCAATGCACCATTTTATGCACCTGGACATAAGCGGGGGGTTGGCATATCAAAACCCCTTTCTGACTTGTTAGGAATAGCTGTATTTCAAGCAGATTTGCCAGAGTTACCAGAGTTAGATAATCTATTTGCCCCAGAAGGTGTAATTTTAGAAGCACAACAGTTAGCTGCTGAGGCATTTGGTGCAGAATTTACTTGGTTTTTAACTAACGGTTCAACTTGCGGGATCGTAGCTGCAATTTTGGCTACTTGCAGTCAGGGAGACAAGATTATTTTACCTCGAAATATCCATCAATCGGCTATTTCAGGTTTAATTCTTTCTGGTGCAATTCCAATTTTTGTTAATCCTGAATATGATGCTGATTGGGATATAGCTAACTGTATTACACCGAAAAACTTAGCAATTTCCTTAGAACAACATCCCGATGCTAAAGCGGTGATGGTAGTTTATCCAACTTATCACGGCGTATGTGGAAATTTAGAGGAGATCGCGCAACTTACACATCAATATCATATTCCTTTATTAGTAGATGAAGCGCATGGCGCACATTTCAATTTTCATCCAGATTTACCAAGAACTGCCTTGAGTTGTGGTGCGGATTTAACGGTACAATCTACTCATAAAGTTCTGGGTGCGATGACTCAGGCTTCTATGTTGCACGTTCAGGGAAATTATATTAATATATCTAGAATAAATAGAGCCTTACAATTGGTTCAATCTACCAGTCCTAGTTATCTACTTTTAGCATCTTTAGATGCAGCTCGTCAGCAAATGGCACTGCATGGAGAAGAGTTAATGATGCGAACTTTAATGTTAGCTGAGACAGCGCGATCGCGCCTTAGTGAAATTCCAGGCTTATCAGTTTTAGGAGTTTTAAATACTCCTGGTTTTGTGGCCTTAGATTCAACTAGGTTAACTGTTAAAGTATCTGATTTAGGATTGAGTGGCTTTGCCGTTGATGAAATTCTTAATGAAGAATTAGGTGTGACTGCTGAATTACCCATGTTAAAGCATTTGACATTTATTATTAGTCTGGGAAATACAGAGTCAGATATCGACAGTTTAATTGAAGCTTTTATGGCTATTTCCCACCGAAATTTAACAATAAATAATACCCAAAAAAGGCGAAATCACCCAGAAAAATCCCCCTCTCCCCATCTCCCCCTCTCCCCATCTCCCCCTCTCCCCATCTCCCCCTCTCCCCATCTCCTCTCCCCGCGCGACGCTTTCTTTGCAACGGCGGAGGTGGTATTAGTAGATAGGGCTTGCGATCGCATCAGTGCTGAGATCATTTGTCCCTATCCCCCTGGAATCCCAATTTTGATTCCCGGTGAAATCATTACCCAGGAAGCGGTAGAATATCTACAAGAAGTCTTGATTTTGGGTGGATGTATAACAGGATGCAGCGATCCAACCCTCAAAACGTTTAAGGTAGTAAAAGATTAATTATTAATATTTCTACACTGTCAAAGTGATAGAATTATTCACAAAAATCTATAGCACCCCTAGCATTACTCTTGATTTTCTTAAAAACAGTGTTTTTATGAGTTAGATAGTTCTTCTATATTCTTCCTAGCCCCTAACCCCTTTTTCTATATTCATCCCTAACCCCTAATCCCTTATTTCCCTAACCCCTAGCCCCTAACCCCTAGCCCCTTCTTATTATGCTTTGGCCCTATGTTACCCCCGGTATTTCTGATGATTTATTTGAGCGTTTACCCGGTATTCCGATGAGTAAGCGAGAAAGTAGATTGCTGTTAATTTCCCATTTACGTCTGCAAGCAGACTCGGTGGTGTGGGATATCGGCGCGGGTACTGGAACGATCGCAGTTGAAACAGGTTTATTATGCCCTAAAGGCCAAATTATTGCCATAGAACGCGATGAGGAAGTCGCGAGTTTGATTCGGAGAAATTGCGATCGCTTTGAACTCAAAAATGTAGAAGTAATTGAAGGTAGTGCCCCAGAATGCCTTAAAGATTTGCCCTCTCGTCCTCACCGAGTTTGTATTGAGGGAGGTAGACCACTTAAAGTCATTCTCCAAGAAGTTTGGCGGTATTTGCAACCCCAAGGTCGAGTTGTTGCGACTGCGGGAAATTTGGAGAGTTTGTATGCTCTTTCTGAGGGGTTTGCAGAGTTACAAGTTCGCAATATTGAGGTGGTGCAGTCGGCCGTTAACCGTTTAGAAACGCGGGGAATTCATCAAACTTTTGCGGCTGTAGATCCCATTTTTATTCTAAGTGGGGAAAAGTTGGATTAGATTGGCGATAGTATAATGGCTTATTTTAGTATTAAAGCTATTGTTTGTTGCTTCTTGTTTAGTTAACCTATTATTTTGTTGAAAACCGCTGTAAACTGGAAACAAACCAAATCATAAAAGCTAGAACTGATGTCCTCCCCACGAAGTCAGCCAAATGAAATTGAGTTGATTGTTCAAGCTTCTCACCCGCAATTATTAGCCGGTCTAGATGCTTGGCTGCATCTGGGTTTACTCTCAGAAACTCAGGTCAAACAACTATGCTACAAATACCTAGTATGTCGCCTACCAGAACCAGCCGCCGAGCGTTTTAGAATTCCTACAGCAACAACAACGCCTCTTTTACCTGCTAACGCTACTCGTGAAACACAGGTAAAATCTCCTGCTACTCCCAATTTTATTACATCAGTTTTGCAGTCACTCATGGCAGAACTAAGTGTAGTTTGGCTGCTATTTTTAGGAGTATTTTTAGTAGTAATATCCTCTGGAGTTCTCGCCGCGTCTCAGTGGGAGCGTTTTCCTGCGGCTGGACAATATGGAGTTTTACTAGGTTATACTTTGACATTTTGGGGCATTAGCACCTGGGTTAGTAAACAAAATAATTTGCAATTGACAGCTCAAACTTTGCAACTGGTGACATTATTGCTAGTACCGATAAATTTTTGGGCAATGGATACCTTTGGACTATGGCAATATCCCTTAAATTGGGTAGTAGCATTAGTTGCAGCCTTAATTCTGACATTTATTACTTGGAAACTCGTTAAACAGCAATCGGAAAGACAACAAGAAACCACTAAGTTAACTGCTATTAATCATTTAGCTTTGAGTTATTTACATTCAGGCTGGATATTACCGGGAGGAGCATTAATTGCTGTTTATTTGGGGACAATTAGCACTGCCATTATTACATTCTATCAAACTCGTCAGCCGAAATCGACTCTAAGAGAGGGAGAGGATGTAAGCCAAACATTAGCTTTAAGAACCGATTTTCTTCCTTCTAAAAAAGCAGCTTTAGTAGTCTATGCTTTGGCAATCTTGCTAGGAAGAGCCATATTTGTTAAAGGTATAGAAATCAATCAATTGGGTTTAGCGTTGGGTATTTGTGGGGCGCTTTTAGCATGGCTAGACCAACAGCAACAAAGCGATATATCTACTCAGCCAACTCCTGCAAAAGTATTCAACTGGGAAGCAGTGGGAGGCGCTTTATTAGCTATCGGTTGGTGGGTTTCTATATGGGATATTCCAGGTCAAGCGATCGCAGTTAGCGGCCTGGCTTTATGGTTTTTTAGTAGTCGCTTAGTTCGATTCTGGCGACGGATTGATTTGTTGATTTTATTTGGGATTGGACTTCAGGCAATTTTGCTATTTTGGCGGCTAATTCCCTTTGAATTTAAAACACAAACTATCGCTATTTTAACTCAACTCATGAATTCTCAGGAAAATCCTTGGACATTGCTGAGCCTAGCGCTATTTCCTTACCTAATTTTAACAGTTAGTTTAACACAATGGTTGTATCGTCAGCGCCAGTATCAACTTGCTGGCTTTGGAGAAGGAATTGCAGTTTTTTTCGGGATAATTTTAACGATTATCAGTTCAATCAATCCTCTCCTACTAACTCTGAATTTACTATGCTCTACCTTAGTTTTAGGATGGGTTACATGGCAATATGCGATCGCAGAAAATCCTAGTCAGGTTTCATTATCTACACCTAATCTCACACCCTTAAATCCTAACATTGAAATCCCCGTTTACCTAACTCACATTATCGGCTTGTCAACAATATTTTCTGGGATACACCTATTTTTTCCCACTCTCAATCAAGCCCTATGGTCAATAATCATGCTTTCAATAATGCTAGTAGAATGGGGATTATTTGTCAAAGCAAATGCCAACGTAGAAACAGTGAGTAATTCTAGGCTAAATCTACTACCTTCCGCCGTCAAAAGTTGTTGGCACTTAGGATTAGCTTTAGCAGGATTGAGCTTTATTTTATTAACCGATTATTATGCAACGTCATACAAAAGTTCCCTAAATTATCTGGATTGGTCTTTGTCGTGGCTAGTAACACCTATAGCTTTAACTACTGTTGGCAAATACACAGATTCACGTCAAAGAAGGACAGCAATCCTATTAAGTACAATTGCTTTGCTAGCTGTTCAAGTTCTAACGCTAAGTTCACCAGGAAATCGATTAATTAGTTTAAGCTTAGCAACGGGGTTGATGTTAATCAATACTTACTATTTACCCCTATCTTCTTTAGCAGTAACTACCATAGGATTTGGACTAACTTTCTGCGGTAGTTTACTTTTAGAAGGAGTGCTAGGATTTCCCCGACAATCAGCATCAGCTTGGTTAATAGTAGGCGCAATCGCGCTTACCAGTTTGTGGCTAATTCGCGATTTTTTAATTCGTACTACCAGCCTTAGAGAGAGGGAAAATAACCAAGTACCACTCAAGCAAATTTACGCAAAAGCCGCAGATAATTGGGCGATACTAATCTGTTGCTTATTATTAGTAAGTTTAACAATTCACTCCTTTGGTTTGTACGAAAAACTCACTTATGTTACTTTTAGTCCATCAATTCAAGCCATTATTACAGTCCTTCTAACCATAGCAGCTATTGCTTACCGTAGCTATCAACAACCTTCACCTTGGGCAATTTACGGGTTAGCTTGGGCCTTAGAATTACTAACAGCAGAAATATTAGGCTTTACAGACAGTCAAACTGTTTATTTGGCAATTGCAAATATCGCCTTGGGTTTAGTTACTCAACTGTTAGGAGATTGGTGGAGAAATAGAGATCCAAATCGCGACATTTTCCCTAGTATTCATATTATACCATTGCTTTATGGTACATTAGGACTAATGTTGCGATCGCACACTTTCACCAGTTGGACTGGCTTAACTTCTTTAGGCATATCCTTAATCGCCATCGGCATTGGTAGACGGAAACCAGAATTCAAACCCCTTGTTTATTTAGGAATAATTGGCATTTCCCTTTCTGCCTGCGAATTACTAATTTATCAACTCAGCCAATTATCAGGCGGCGCTATTGGCGATGGATTAATTGCCTTAGCAACTCTGGGTACTACGATTGTCTATGCCTATCGTCTACTTTATCCTTGGTTGATTAACTATTTGCATCTCACCCCTCAAGAAATCAAAAATATTGCTCACATACACTGGATTTGCAGTAGCTTACTCCTAGTTATAGCCTCAGCCAATCCCATTCAATCAGCAATGTTTTTAGGATTAGGGACTGGTGCTTTCCTAGTTCAATATGCAATTTTTCAAGGTCGCAATCATCCTTATCCTCAATGGGGAGAAACTTGGGTTTACATCGGTTGGATTGAAGCATTTGCTATTAGACTTTACTGGCTGAATACACCCGTAGTACGCTTAATTACCGGGCCGCTATTTTTGTGGAAAACTGCCATCGCATCAGTAATTGCCTATTGTATCTACATCCTACCTTGGGAAAATTGGGGTTGGTCAAAAAAACCTTGGAAAATAGTAGCATTTCTCCTGCCAATAATTGCCATTGCAGAAAGTCGAGGTGAATTTCATCTTCTTAGTTTACTAATAACAGCCGCCTTCTATATCTTCCTAGCTTGGGATAACAACCAAATCCGCTTTACTTACATTAGTTCCCTACTTATTGACTGGGTACTTTGGCGCTGGTTCGATGGCATAGGATTAACTCAGCCAGAGTTATATGTAACACCTTTAGGATTCACTTTATTATACATTGCTCAAGTAGATCCTGAACTTAAATTACCTCCGCAAAAAGATACTCGCCATCTATTACGCATGGTAGGATCTGGATTAATTTGCGGCGTAGCTTTACTAACTCAGCACGGTAATGGTTTAGTACCTGGAATGTTTAGTTTAGCCGCACTTTTAGCTGGCTTAGGCTTACGAATTCGGGCTTTTTTATTCATCGGTAGTGTGGTATTTTTAATCAATGCTTTCTATCAGTTAGTAATTTTGATTTTCGACTATCCCTTTATTAAATGGGTAATTGGTTTAGCTTTTGGTATTATTTTTATTTGGATAGCAGCCACTTTTGAAACACGGAGAGATCGCATTTCTGCTTTAGTCCAAAATTGGATTAACCAGTTACAAGCTTGGGAATAGTTTGTACAAAAACTCACATCAGAGTATGATGACAGTGAATATCAAGGAAAATTAAATGACTAGACAAACTCCAGCTCTCACCCTACCCGTTTTAGAAGAATTAAACTCAGAATTACCCAATATCTGCGGTTTTGAAGCAGAAATCAGTGCCACAGTTCAAGAAAATCAGCCAGTATTTTTACCTAGCACAAATTTACAATTCAAAGACATTGTGGCGGGATTTGCCTGTGCCTTACATATGCACCAACCCACCGTACCTGCGGGAATTAATGGTTCCCCAATCAGCAATCTCCAGTATATGTTTGAACATCCCGGCCAAGGAGACAACCACAATGCAGAGGTATTTTCCTATTGCTATGGCCGCATGGGAGAATTTATTCCTAAACTGATTGCTGAAGGTTGTAATCCTCGGATTATGCTCGATTATTCAGGTAATTTGTTGTGGGGATTGCACCAAATGGGGCGTGAAGATATACTCAACAATCTTAAACGAATTACCTGCGATCCTCAATATCAACCTTATGTAGAATGGTTAGGGACAATGTGGAGTCACGCCGTCGTTCCCTCTACCCCAATTCCCGATATTAAACTACAAATAGTCGCATGGCAACATCACTTTGCTGCTATTTTTGGTTACGATGCTTTGAAGCGCGTCAAAGGTTTTTCTCCTCCAGAAATGCACTTGCCAAATCATCCAGATACCCTCTATGAATATGTCAAAGCCCTGAAAGAATGCGGCTATCGTTGGCTAATGGTGCAGGAACATTCAATCGAAAATTTAGACGGTTCGCCACTACAACAGGATCAAAAATATATCCCCAATCGTTTAGTCGCCCGTAATTCCTCTGGCGAAACAGCCAGCATTACTGTCTTGATTAAAACCCAAGGTTCTGATACCAAATTAGTAGGTCAAATGCAGCCTTATTATGAGGCAAAAGGGCGGAACAAACAACAAATTGATAACATCACTATTCCCTCTTTAGTTACTCAAATTGCTGACGGGGAAAATGGCGGCGTAATGATGAATGAATTTCCTAGTGCCTTCTTCAAAGCTTGCCATGAAGTCCGCGAACAAGGCGGCGGAAAATCAGGTGTTGTCGCCCTTAATGGCACTGAATATTTAGAGATAATTGAAGCAGCAGGTGTAAATCCTGAGAATTATCCCCCTTGTCAAGCAGTTAATCAACACAAAATATGGCAGCGAGTTTCCTCAGAAAATTCTACGTCAGAAGCAGTAGAAAAGGCAATAGAAGATTTGAAACAAACAGACCACAATTTTCACATGGATGGCGCTTCTTGGACAAATGATTTGAGTTGGGTTAAAGGATATGAAAATGTTTTAGGCCCCATGACTCAACTCAGCGCTGCATTTCACAAAAAGTATGACCCTTTATTACAGCAAGATTCCTCAGTAACTAAGCAACCTGAATATCAGCAAGCTTTGATGTATAACTTATTGCTTCAAACAAGCTGTTTTCGGTACTGGGGACAAGGAATGTGGACTGATTATGCTCGCACTCTCTCTCAGCGCGGTGAGGCTTTAGTGAAACTTTAATCGGTTACGCAAAACTATCCGTAACGCCGCCATCCTGGCGGTAAGAATACCGCCAGGATGGCGGCGTTACGTAATCGTGCGTAAACAACAAAGATTTACCTTTAACTCTCGTACATCCGCGCTTCTGCCGCCTCTGGATTTTCCTCACAATATAGATCGAAAGCCGTCTTTTCAACCTTTATTGCCCGCTGATGAGAAGCCTCAGCTTGCAGTTCCTCAACAATCTCCCAAGCAACAGCACAGTCTTTAGAAGTAGCGCCTTTTTCTGTACAGATAGCCCTGGCATCCAAGATAGCTTTCTCGATTTGTTGTTCGAGTAAAACACTTTTTGGTTTACTCACGAAATCACTTTTATTCAGAATATCAGTGATTGAAATTATCCCCACCAGCGTATCCTTAATCACAGGAGCGCGGCGAATGCGAGTATTGGCAAACAGGCGAGCCACATATTCCACACCCAACTCAGGATTCACCACAATACAAGGCTTAGTCATAATCTCATAGACACGCACATTTGCCGGGTCTTTTCCAAAAGCAGCCACCTTGTAAACAATATCTGTCTCAGTCACAATCCCATAAGCATCCTGCTCGTGGCGGCGTTCAACAATCAAGGCACGCAAACACAAATCGTTCATCATCGTCACCGCTTCAGCTACGGTTGCCGAACCACGAATGGTAACTACTTCTGTAGTCATAATATCTTCCGCTTTCATCATCATTAGCTTTTCCTCTAATCTTATTTACTTAATTTTATTCTCTTCTTCCCTTCTTCCCTAGCAAGAGAGCCCCTCGTCCCTAATCCCTAATCCCTAGCTATACTACCATCCGGCCACGTAGCGCCGCTCAAATTTGCATCCTGCAAATCTGCACCCTCAATAGTAGCTCCCCGAAGACTGGCATTTCGTAAATCAGCCCCCCTTAACACCGCCTGTGAAAGCTCCGCCTTCCATAAATAAGCGCCTTCCAGGTTCGCATCGCTCAAGTCAGCCTCTTGTAAAATAGCTAAATTAAAATTAGCTGCACTCAAATCTGCTCGCCTCAGAATAGCGCCAGATAAGTCAGCTCTCTTTAGAATTGCATAACTCAAATTAGCTTCATTAAGATTAGCCTCCTTCAAGTTAGCTCCATTCAGAGCCGCATCCTGTAAATTCACCCGCTGCAATTCGGCACCACTGAAGTTAGTTGCTGTGAGGTTACAGGCACAAAAATTTGCATCTTGAAGTTTTGCCTCACTGAAATTAACTCCGTTTAAATCCATCCCGTGAAAGTCAACGTCCACCAAATGAGCTTTACTAAAGTTGATACCAGTGAGAATTGCTCCATCCAGTACAGCTCGGCTCAATCTAGCTCTGGTCATATTTGCCCAACGCAGATTAGCTCCTGTAAGATTGGCAGAGCGCAGGTTAATTCCGCTCAGATTCGCACCCGACAGATTCACCCCCGAAAGGTTAGCTGAGCGCAGGTTCACACCCGCTAACATTGCTCCACTCAATTTCGCTCGCACGAGATCCGACTTTACCAAAAAAGCTCCTCTGAGATCCGCTTTTGTCATGTCGGCATCGGTGAGATATCCCTTTCCCAGCTTCACAAAACTCAGATTGCTGCTGTAGAGGAAAGCACCTGAGAGGTTTGTCTCGTATAGGTAGGCGCGACTTAAATTTGCTCCTGCCAAAGACGCTCCTGCTAAGTTTGCCCCCTCCAAATGCGCTTTTGTCAAGTGTGCGCCAATCAGATTTACTTCGGCAAAATCTCTTTGTCCTGATGCGTAGCGATCGAGCAGTTCTTTAACTTCCATCTGCGCTCTCTCCTAAACTTGTAGCCAGTGCAGGCGCGGGTTGTCCTACTTCTGGCATACCACATAAGTTGTACAGAAATATGCTGGTAGCTATAAATGCAAACAAGAAAGACTCCCGATCGTATTTTTAAAGGACTCTTAAAAGAACTTTTAATCAAAGGTTGTGCCGTTGGGCATAATTGCCCTTCTCATATCTACATCCCGCAAATTAGCGCGATCGATGTTAGCGTCAATCAAAACTGCTTCTACCAGAATCGCTCCGCTTAAATTTGACCAATTCAATTTGGCTCGGTACAAATTAGCTCCAGTTAAATTAGCCCCGCGCAAAGTTGACCAACTTACATTTGCTACTCTCAGGTTTGCCTGACTCAGGTTGGCATTGCTTAAATTAGACCCAATCATGATTACTTGGCGCAAATCGGCCCCGCTGAGGTTTGCTCCATTGAGGGAGGCTCCACTGAGAATTGCCTGAGTGAGGTTAGCTCTTTCTAGCACTGACTCGTTTAGAAGAGCGTTTGTGAGGTTGACCGCTTTGAGAATTGACCAACTCAGGACTGCTTTCATTAAGTTGGTGCGGATCATGCTTGCTTCCGTCAGGTTGGCCGCAAACAAATTCGCTCCCGTCAGGTTGGCTTCTGTCAGGTTGGCTCCGCTTAAATTTGCTTTGCTGAGGTTGACATCTCTCGCCATTGAACCTCGTAAATTAGCTCCGGTGAGAATTGCTCCGCTTAGGTTAGCGTTTGTAAGGTCGGTGCCGATTAAGTTAGAGTCGGTGAGGTTGGCTTCGGTCAAATCTGCTCCGATTAGTTTGACCTCTCGCAGGTTCGCTCCTATGAGTAATGCTCCGCTCAAGTTGGCTTTTTGCAGGTTCGCTCGACTAAAGTTGGCATCGCTCAAGTCTACTCCTTTGAGGTTGCAGCCCATCAGGTTGATTTCGCGAAAATTTCTTTCTCCGGCCGCATATTGCCTCAGAATTTCATCGGCCTCCATGTCATTTGCCTCGCAATGTTTTCAGTTTGATCGGACTTAAGCTAAGATTTGCTCGTAACCCCGCCCTCTGGGCGGTTAAGCAAATAGCCGTACTGTAAGCGTAAGTCTTATTGGAGAGTGGTGGGTATTGTAAATCATAGAGATTATCCCAGATAAGCATAGCTTCAGGCTGGAAGTTGTAGCTTTTATGGTTGTTTGCCATGCCTAAAGACTATCTGCTCTGGGGCGATCTAAACTGTCATGGATTCTGAGACAATTAATAGTAGATTAGGAATTACACATCACTAACGTAACGCCGCCAGTGAACAGACAAAGGAAATAGATCATGTCGGAAAATTTGAGAAGTCACGTTGTTACTCAAGGAACTCAGCGATCGCCTAACCGGGCGATGTTAAGAGCTGTCGGTTTTGGTGATGGGGATTTTACTAAGCCGATTGTGGGTATTGCTAATGGGTACAGCACGATCACTCCTTGCAATATGGGTTTGAACGATTTGGCCCTGAAGGCTGAATTTGGGGTGAAACAAGCCGGTGCTATGCCCCAGATGTTCGGTACGATTACGATCAGCGATGGGATTTCGATGGGGACTGAGGGGATGAAATATTCTCTGGTTTCTAGGGAGGTGATTGCTGATTCGATTGAGACGGTTTGTAATGGCCAGAGTATGGATGGAGTGCTGGCGATTGGTGGCTGCGATAAGAATATGCCGGGGGCGATGATTGCGATCGCTCGGATAAATATACCTGCTATTTTTGTCTACGGTGGCACGATTAAACCGGGGCATCATAATGGCTCTGATTTGACTGTTGTTAGCGCTTTTGAAGCTGTTGGTCAATTCAGTGCTGGTAAAATTGACAATGCCGAACTTTTGGAAGTTGAACGCAAAGCTTGTCCTGGTGCGGGTTCCTGCGGCGGGATGTATACTGCCAATACGATGTCTTCGGCTTTTGAAGCGATGGGGATGAGTTTGCCCTTTTCTTCGACGATGGCTGCTGAGGATGCAGAAAAGGCTGAAAGCGCCCAAAAGTCGGCGGCGGTGTTGGTGGATGCAATTCGATCGCAGTTACTTCCCCGCCAGATTTTGACTCGCAAGGCGTTTGAAAATGCGATCGCGGTGATTATGGCGGTAGGCGGTTCGACAAATGCAGTGCTACACCTTTTAGCGATCGCCCATGCCGCTGGCGTAGAATTAGCCATAGACGACTTTGAAACTATCAGAGCTAAAGTACCCGTACTCTGCGACCTTAAACCTAGTGGCCGCTATGTCGCCACAGATTTGCACAAAGCTGGCGGCATTCCGCAGGTGATGAAAATGCTGCTCGATCGCGGTCTGTTACACGGTGATGCTATCACAATTACAGGTCAAACTATTGCCGAAGTTTTAGCAGATATTCCCTCGGAACCTCGCTCTAACCAAGATGTAATTCGCCCTTGGAATAAGCCCATGTACGCTCAAGGACACTTGGCAATTTTGAGGGGAAATCTGGCAACGGAAGGTGCGGTTGCTAAGATTACTGGTGTTAAGAAAGCAGTAATTACTGGCCCAGCACGGGTATTTGAATCTGAGGAAAACTGTTTAGATGCAATTCTAGCAGGAAAAATTAAAGCTGGAGATATAATTGTCATCCGCTATGAAGGGCCAAAAGGTGGGCCAGGAATGCGGGAAATGTTAGCTCCAACTTCGGCTATTATTGGTGCTGGTTTGGGCGATTCTGTGGGGTTAATTACTGATGGAAGGTTTTCTGGCGGGACTTACGGGATGGTTGTAGGTCATGTCGCACCGGAAGCCCAAGTTGGAGGTGCGATCGCACTTGTGGAAGAGGGAGATTCGATTACAATTGATGCTCCTGGTCGTTTGTTACAAATTAATATTTCGGATGCAGAATTAGAGCGGCGACGTGCTAATTGGGTGGCTCCTAAACCCCGTTATACTGTTGGCGTATTGGCTAAATATGCGAAGTTAGTTTCTTCTAGTAGTGTTGGTGCTGTTACGGATTTAGGTTTGGGTTAACTAACTGTTAATGGTTAACTGTTAACTGTTAACTGTTAACCGTTAACTGTTAACGGTTGGGTGTAACGAAGTGAACTAAACATCAGGATTGTAGCAATACTTTTTAAGATTAGTTGTTAGTTGTTAGTTG
This sequence comes from Kamptonema sp. UHCC 0994, assembly GCF_029167235.1. GTDB lineage: Bacteria > Cyanobacteriota > Cyanobacteriia > Cyanobacteriales > Microcoleaceae > Kamptonema. The sequence goes on from NZ_JARFTR010000307.1 coordinate 18,082, forward strand.
TGTAATTATAGCAACCGCCAAGGCGTTTAAGACACTCTGAATTGCTGAAGCAATTCTCTTTCCTTCTTCCCTAGCCCCTAGTCCCTTCTTCCCTAGCCCCTAGCAATACACTCTTTCACTACGCAATAAATATTTCGTAGAAACTCAATCTGGGATAATAATAAACCATGCTTAATCTTACCTACTAATTTACCCCAGTTAAAAAGCTCTTCCACGCGATCGCATTGCCGAAATTTCCCCTCGTAAAAATCCACCCAAAAAGCTGGCGCTTGCTGCTGAGTCTTCCGCCAACGCTTCCGCCACCGAGCACAGTCTTCCTGTGTCGGCGGTTCCACCCCCAAAATCGGCGGTATATCCCCGTAACTCACAAACCGGCTAATCCCAACCCCCACAACGTGAATCACATATCGCCAGCATCGAACCTCGCGAATCCTTTCTAGCTTGACTTTCAGCAGTTGTGCGATCGCTTCTTTAGTAACAAATCGAGCAAGTGGATGCAAAAACTTGGCTTTTACCTGTTCTGTTGATATCATTGTATGTGCATCTCCTTTTTTTGTAGGTGCATCCCATTTCGATGGGACTTTATCTGATTAGGGATCGCCCGTAAGTTTGCAAGGCTAGGGGCGATCGCTTTTATATGAAAAATTATAGGTGAAATTTCACCCTATGTCAAGAGGCGAATTAGTAAAGTTACGCATCAAAGAGTTTGCAGCTAGAGAAGGCTGGACGCTCAAAGAAGTAGCCGATCGCTCAGGTGTATGCTACAACACAGTCAAAAGCTATGCTCGCTCACAGGGTATGGAAATGGCAGACCTAACAGCCTTGCGGAAACTAGCCCGGACATTTGACGTAATCATAGAGGACTTGTTTGAAGTAGTCGAAGAGTAAGCGCGATCGCTATTAATCTGTATAGCGATCGAATTTAGATAATTTTGCTATATAATGTAAACTCATTTTCAAAAAGTAGTTTGACATTTTACGAGGGAGCCTCAAAAATATGGATCTGGAAGCCCTGAGAGAACGTGCGGGGCTGACCCGTGCAGAAATTGCAGCCAGACTCGGCATCAGCGAAACCAGCGTTCGCAACTGGGAAACGGGGCGCACAGAACCCACCATGACCCCCAACAAATACCTAGAAGCCTTACGGCTGTTTCAATGTACCCCAGAAGAGATGGCAACAGCAAGCCAAAAATCAATGAATCAACGGCACAAGCGCAAACCGGGAAGACCCAAGCGGTTAATCGACAACGGGATTGCAGAGATTGCCGACTCAAAAGTGGGTGGGTAAAAAAGCCAGGACTTACGCAGACCTAATGTAATTATGTCATTGCGAGCCCAGCGTTGGCGTAGCCTGCCCGTTAGGGCTTAGCAATCCCAAACCCTAATTTTTCCTACATCGTGCGTAAGTCCTAACAGCAAACAAAGGGGCGATCGCGATCGCCCCAGAAGTAAAATTCCAGATCGGAAAGAATTTATGAGGTGTTATAGATATAGCTGGTTGTCCTAGTATTTGCTATCGATTTACCAGTCTCAGTTACAATCTTTAACGTTAAGACTTGATTGAAGTGCAGGAGTGAAGCTGGCTTGGATAACGCTAGTCTAAAGAGAAAACCTCCAAAAGCCTCAGAGCTTGCCGCCGACGACATTCCAGAGGCAGTGCGCGACACCCCCGACGCACAACATCAACCCCATCAGCAAGAAAAAAAATGGCTAATCTGGAGATTAGCTGGATTAGGCGCGATCGCATTAGCCGCCAGCCTATGGCTACAAATGCGATACAACCTAATACCAGGAATTTCTCCATCCGCCCAAAGCGAACAAAACACAGCCGCATTAGCAAACTCACCCTCAACAGCCCCAACCAGCCCAGCATTACCCTCGGCTCAAACTTCACCTGCTGCATCAGAAACCCCTGTTGCCTCCACTACCCCAGACAACCTGCTGGGACACTTACCCTACGAAGAAGCACCCGCCGCCGAACTCCAACCAATCACCCCCGACGGCAGCCTCAAACTACGAAAAGCAGCAGCAGCCAAATATCAAGAAATGGCAAACGCCGCCGCCGCAGAAGGAATCTACTTTGCCCCTATTTCCGGTTTTCGTTCCGTAGATGACCAACAGCACGTATTTTTTGACATCAAAGCAGAACGAGGACAAGCACCCAGCAAACGAGCAGAAGTTAGCGCCCCTCCAGGCTACAGCGAACACCACACCGGCTATGCGATCGACATCGGCGACGGTAGCGCCCCCGAAACCAACCTCAGCCAAAATTTTGAAAATACAATCGCCTTCAAATGGCTGCAAGCCAACGCCGCATATTTCAGCTTCGAGATGTCCTTCCCTAAGAACAATTTCCAAGGCGTAAGCTACGAACCCTGGCACTGGCGCTATGTAGGCGATCGCAACAGCTTAGAAACCTTCTACAAAGCCCATTCTCTTAAGGGGAGGTAGGGAGCGGGGGAGCGGGGGAGATGGGGGAGGTTCCTTACTCTTATCGCCTCAAAACTGGGTTAGTGTAGCCTACCCGCAGGATTTAGGGTTTGCGAGTGCAACGAAGCAAACTGAAACAATCTCAAAACTTCCATTGCGCCATATCCTATAATTGCTCAGTAACCCAGATATTCCTCCTTGTGATTGCAATCTATCCTGGCAGCTTCGACCCTATCACCTTCGGTCATCTCGACATCATCGAAAGAGGCTGCAAACTCTTCGAGGAAGTGATAGTAGCCGTTCTACGAAATCCTAATAAAAGTCCCCTATTTACCGTCGAAGAAAGAATAGACCAGATTCGCAACTCCACCCAACACCTACCCAACGTAGAAATAGCTAGCTTCGAGGGTTTAACAGTAAACTACGCCAGAATGCGGCAAGCCAAGGTATTGCTGCGAGGACTGCGCGTATTAACAGACTTTGAAATGGAACTCCAAATGGCCCATACTAATAAAACCCTCTTGGGCGAAATAGAGACAGTATTTCTAGCGACTTCCAACGAGTACAGCTTTTTAAGTAGTAGTGTAGTCAAAGAGATAGCCAGATTTGGCGGCTCCGTCGATCATCTTGTACCGAAGCACGTCGCTGTAGATATTTATAAATGTTACAAAAACTTACCATAAAAATGAGCTATTTTTAATACATTAGGTTTGTTGCAAAAATTGACCGTTGGCTGTTAACTGTTGTGAACAGCCCTTAACCCTCGTCAACAGGCAGTACATAGGATATTTGCAAATGTTACGCCAGCAGGACTCAACCCGCATCGAACCAGATACTAACGGACACAGCACCGAGACTGAATCGCCTCCAACTGTAGCTTCCTACGGGGAAGCCACGCGAGCAGCAGGGGTAGATATTCAGCGGGAACTCAACCGCCTTGAAGAGATCGTTCTCGACAGTCCCCGCATTCCTCTGACTCGACGCACCCTCATTGATGAAGAACAATTACTCGACCAACTCGATCTAGTGCGGCTGAATTTGCCGATCGCCTTTCAAGAAGCCGAACTGGTGATCCGCCACAAAGACGAACTGATCCAAGAAGCCGAACTCTACGCTCAAGAAATTATCGAAGCAGCCGAACAGCGGGCCTCTGAGCTTTTGAACGAAATGGGTCTGATTCAGCAGGCGAAAGTAGAAGCAGATCAATTACGGCAACAAGTCCAGTTGGATTGCGAGGCAATCCAGCAAGCTACGATCGCAGAAATTGAACAGATTCGCTATCAGGCTCAACAAGAATTAGACGAAATCAGAGCCAGAGCGATCGCTGAATGTGAAGAAATTCAAAACGGAGCCGACGACTACGCTGACCACGCACTTGATAATATCGAGCAGCAGCTAACTGAAATGTTGCGGGTAATCCGCAATGGTCGGCAGCAGTTAGACAGCAATATCCCACCTCAAAAACATTAAACTAATTGGTTAGTTGTTAGTGGTTAGTTGTTAGTTGTTATAGCAACCGCTTTCGTTGGTTAAGAAGTTCTAAGTTTCACCAAACTCGCTGATTCTATTCCCTTCTTCCTCCTCTTTCCCTTCTTTCCCTAGCCCCTAGCCCCTAGCCCCTAGCCCCTAGCCCCTAATAGATGAACAATTATGCTATTAGAGTTAAGACAATTGAGGATTCAACCAGGTCAGCAATTACTGGTTGAGAGTGTGAGCTGGCAACAATTTGAAAATATTTTGGCTGAATTGGGAGAACGACGTGCTTCTCGACTTTCCTATAGTAAGGGACGGTTAGAAATTATGGTTCCTCTGGCCGAACATGAAAAAGCCAAAGAAATTATTGGGGACATGGTGAAAATTTTGTTGGAAGCACAACAAATAGCATTTGAGTCGTTGGGTTCGACAACGTTAAAAAATGAACGTATGAGTCAGGCTGTGGAACCAGATGCCTGTTTTTACATTCAAAATCAAGCAGCAGTTATCGGTAAAAACCGCCTCGATCTGAGTATCGATCCTCCCCCAGATTTAGCAATAGAAATTGACCTCACATCTCGCACGCAGTTGGATAATTATCAAGTTCTAGGAGTACCCGAACTTTGGCGATACGGACGACGAGGGTTACAAATCAATGTCTTACAAGCCGAACAATATATTGAGTCGGAGGTGAGTCCCACTTTCCCCAATATCCCAATTGTCGAACTGGTGAATCAGTACGCTCAGCAGAGTCAAGTTGCTGGCAGAACCCACGCTATTCAAGCTTTAAAAAATTGGGTACAGAAAAATCTCTAGTCCCATAAGGTAGCAATTAGCAATTAGCAATTAGCAATTAGCAATTAGCAATTAGCAATTAGCAATTAGCAATTAGCCATTGTGCAACTTACACAGGTGTCCTAGCTTTCTAGAAAAACCAGCTTGTAAATGACACATTTAGAAAGCAATCGCGGTCAATAAGGTTTTTACCAAATGATTTCAGATAAATTTCGCCACCAGTTGCGCTCCGAAGCCAAACTGTGGCAGGAAGAAGGACTTATTAACGCTCCACTATACGAACAATTGTCCGATCGCTATCAATTCGATAGCCTAGAAACAGCATCCCGCAATCGTTTTCTCGCTATTTTAATTGGCTTGGGTGGCATTCTCTTAGGCTTAGGTGCAATTACCTTTGTAGCAGCCAATTGGCAAGAGTGGCCTCGCGAGTTCAGAGTTTTCTTACTGCTGAGCGTATTCGTGGGAGTTAATGCGGGTGGCTTTTATGTATGGCGAACTCCCCTATCTAACAGCCGACAACAGATAGGATGGCAAAAACGTCTCGGTCAAGGATTATTGCTTTTGGGAGCTTTAAGCTTAGGTGCAAATATGGCACTGATGGCGCAAATGTTCCACATTGGCGGCTCTCCTTACGGTCTTTACCTCGTTTGGGGGTTAGGCGTATTAGCAATGGCTTATAGCCTGCGTTTGACTTCATTGGGAGTTCTGGCCATTCTGCTAATGGGATTGGGTTATTGGCTGGGGATATTTCAATGGTGGTCGTCGAAAGAGGAGTTTTCTTGGCTTGATATATTGGTGCAACATTTCCCTCTAGTAGCTGGTTTAATGTTTGTACCATTAGCTTACTGGTGTCGTTCCCGTGCGATTTTCACCCTAGCTGCGATCGCGATAGTTTTTTCTCTAGAAGTTTCTATTTTCCAGGGATTGAAAGGAGGTTGGGGTTTCGCGATCGCTTGCGTTCTTCCTCCGGCTCTACTGTGGGGTTACGATGACTTAATTTGGCCTCCAGCACACAGTAGACTATTTCAATCTATTGCCCGTACTCTAGCACTCCTATTTCTTGCAGGTCTATTTTATATCACTTCTTTTTATGGGCTGTGGAATAGCTTTCCTAGCTCGATACAGGATAAAACTGTAATAGACTGGATTCGGTTGCTGGATGTAGGGTTTTTCGCCGGATTGACTGTGTTTGAATGGCTGCGCTTAGGTCGTCAAGAGAGAAAACGTCCCCAACGTCAGGGAGTCGATCTGACAACGAATGCGATCGCTGCATTCCTAGCTATTACAGCCTTAACTCATCTTTGGAATCTGACTTTTACTCCTATTCCCATCCTAGCTACATTCATTTTTAATGTGCTATTATTCCTTTTAGCTGTGGGTCTAATTAGGGAAGGTTTAGCACTAGGAAATAGAGCTACTTTTTGGGGTGGGATAGTGTTAATTGCCTTGCAGATTATTACTCGCTTGTTTGAATATAACACCGAACTATTACTTAAGTCTTTTGTGTTTGCTTTGTGCGGAATTGGTATAATTGCTGCTGGATTTTGGTATGAGAGACACTTTGCAAGACTGAAAAAGCAAGAAGAAATGAGAATGTAATCTTGAACAAGATAAAAATTTACGTAACGCCGCCCTCTGGGCGGTAAGTA
>NZ_JARFTR010000226.1 GCF_029167235.1 Kamptonema sp. UHCC 0994
ATCAACAACAAGTTAAAGTTATTAAAACGCTGTGGATTTGGGTTTAAAAATTTTCAAAACTTTCAAGTTAGAGCTTTACTTTTTTGGCATTCACCTAATATTTTAGCACAGTAAGTACGGAAGACCCGAATTTGCGATCGCCTTTTATGAGATAATTGAACATGGCGATCGCTTTTTTTAAGGGAGATTTAGAAACGCGATCGCTATTTCTAAGGTAATTTAGAGATGCGATCGCTCTTGATAGAAAATGAATATGCGCTTTTTTGGTTATAATTATAAAGTGAGATCGCCCTTCCCTTTTGAAATGCGATCGCAACATCATTAATTATTTATATTGACAACAGCCTATAACCTTGATAGGATAAAATGGTTGCTCAATCAACTTGTAAATCAAAATGACCCAAATATCAGAAAAGCAAAAACCGCGACGCGGTAGAATCTTCCCAGATCGCACTATCGACTCTGAAGAATTAGCAAGTCGCAAAGCAGAAAGAACCAAACTTGGTCGGCGCTGCCAAGAAATCTTTGAACGAATTCGACCCGAACTAATCGAAAAACATTACAATTGGTTCATTGCGATCGAGCCGGACACTGGAGAATACTTAATTGACCCCAAATTCCTCACATTAACCAAAAAAATTCAGGAACAGTACGGTAATACAGATGTGATGTTAACAACATTTCGTCTCAATGAAACAGGAACCTGTGGCCGGATATGATTTCGGGCAGATTTGGTGAAAACGGGGAGCTATTTTTTGAAATAGAATTGATTGCTTCTAATGGCGATCGCTTACCAGTTGAAGTATTGTTAGACACAGGTTTTACAGCAGGTTTTCTAGCAATTAATTTTCAAGATTTAGAAGCGCTAGAGTGGCCGTTAATTAGGTCTAAAATCAGGCTGGCTACAGCCAGGGGAGAGGATTTTTACCTATACGAAGGTCAAGTTATTGTTGACGGTCAAGAGTTCTAGCAATAGATATAGTTACGCTTCAGCGCTCTTCAAACACTAAAGCGCAACTACTTACCAACTATTAAGAACGCAGGCGACTATAAGATATCCTCAGAGGACGACAATGACCTGCATAACAATCTAAATCCAATTCGTGCCAGTAAAGAGTGGGGACACCCCAACCGCGTTGACCTGCGTGTTCTTTTCCCAGTAATTGGTTTTCCAAATAAGCACTAGGAGACTCGTGTTTATCTTTCCGCCAATAGGGAACTGTAAACGAACCAAAAGCATGACGATACTCTTCTGAATCTACCAAAGCTGATATCATTGCTCCTACTCCCTGACGGATAAGCAACTGATCGTTAGCTCTAATTTCCTCTTCATTTTGTGGCGAACGTCCTAGAAAATGCTTAAAAGCATTTTCAATAAATTTAAGATTAGAACTGTTCTCGTAAAACCGCTCCAAATAAACTGGACAAAGTGCTAAGGTTTTAAGAAAGTGCCGAATGCCAATTTTACCTTTAATAAAAGATGTCTCTAAATCTGCTAACTTCCGGCGTTCGGCTAAGTATGGTTGGCGTTCTAATACCTGCTGATAAATTTGTTTGATCAGCAAGGAACGTTCTTCGGCAGAAGCTTGTTGATTGGCTGTAATTCGTGTTTGTAATGCCATTGTTTTTACCCCAAAGTGCATTGTTGATGTTGTGTCAAACCGTGAATTTAGCAATTGTAGAACCATTGCAAAATTCATATTTTCATTGACTTTAATTGCACCCTTTTTGCTAAAGTCTTAAATACTAAATGCTCAAGCTATGGCTTAAACTTTGACTGCTCCTCGCTGAACTGTTGCCATCAGTTTAGCTGGTTTGTCTAAAGCTTGCAAAACGATTTCTATGTAAGGTAAAACTAACTGGTTGGCGGCTGTTGGTAGTTGCTCTTTGAGGATTTCCTGAAGGCAACAATAAGCTTTTAGACAAGGAAGATTCTTCTGATGAGCCTCCAGAATATTTGCTAACCACAAGCTTAGGCATTCTTTAAAAAACTGTTGGTCATCCCGAAGAATTGCCAGTGCTGTGATACAAATAGTCATTTTCATGTCATACATACAGCGCTGAGAATGCTTTTGCACGATATCAGGGTGTATTAACATGAATTTTTTCATCGCCTGTGTTACCAGACTATCGGATTTCTCTCGTAGAAGTTCATAAGTTTTTGACCTTACAGAGAATGTTTGCACATACCGTTGCATTGCCTGAAGCTCTGTACTATTGAGATAGCGACCGTCACTTTGATTGATTACAGTCTCCCAGGCGGAATTAATTCCGGGCATTTTCACAGCCTCTTTTTTGAATTATTATCTTTAATTTGATGATAAAATCATAATTAAGTCAAGAGTTTGATGCAATTGTTAATATTGTGAAAGAACGGTAAAGTTATCGCTTTGCCCAATCTTCACCGATGCGAATAGTTAAGTCTGAGGCGATTTGACCTGTAGAATTTGCTTCAATTTTGCCGCCGCCTAAAGCTTTTTTGAGGATAGAGGCTGCTACTAAGTCGCCACGCTGGACGATAATCTGGGTCTGGCGCTGTCGATCAGGCCAATCTTCGGCGGCTGAAATATTATCAAATCCTTTGTTGGCGAGATATTCCGCAAGGCGTGTGGCTGCTTGAGGATTGCTAGAAGCGTTTTGGATGGAAATTTTGAGGTCGCGGGGCAAGATGGGGTCATATTCGCTGCGCGATCGCCCTGTAAATGCAAAATCAGGAGTACCCAGCTTAAAAAATTGGGACAGGACGCGATCGCGTCCTGCGGGATCTAAAATCCAATAACTCCTAAAGTCTTCCTCGCTAGAACTCGAACGCCCAGGCAACATCACCATTTTAAAATTATCTCGATCCAATTGCAGACCAAAATTCCCCAGAGTCAAGATTTCCTCAAAACTGAGATTGGTATCAACATACTTTTGCATCACGCGGATAATCTTTGGTAAACGCGAAAGCGTTACTGGACTGCTAAGGCGCTTCCAAATAGCTTGGATTAAACTTTGTTGTCGCTGGATGCGACCAATATCTCCCAACCCATCATTGCGGAACCTCGCAAACTGATCTGCCTGTTCTCCATTGAGAGTTTGCCATCCTTGCAGTAAATTAATATTTAACTGCTGGGCGTTATCAATGTAGTTCATCGGACGGGGTACGAATACATCTACGCCCCCTAAAAGTTCGACTAATTCCCGAAATGCACCCGTACTCACTCGCACATAACGCTCAATAGGCAAATTGTTCAGATTATTGCTGAGCACTTTCGCTGTTAAAGCTTGACCCCCTTGAGCGTTAGCTTCGCTAATTTTAGTTTGACCAATACCGGGAAGTTCTACTTGAGTATCTCGTGGAATCGAGAGCAAGTTGATAGATTGATCTGTGGGATCGATTCGCACTAACAATATTGTATCGCTGCGGCCATTAAAGCTTTGAGAAGAGTTGGAAGACGCTTCTGGTACGCGGTCAACTCCCATTACTAAGATATTAACAGGGCGCGATAGGCGGTATTCAGGGCGATTGGGGGCTCCGGTAAATGTGTTATAGGAATCTAGGGCTTTAGAGATGATTTCAGGCTCTACGGGGGCAATGAGGGCAGTAATTGCTCCGAAAATTGCTCCGAAGGTAGCTGATGCAGTGGCGATTAATAATAGAAGAAAAATCCAAAAGAGGGGTCGAGCTATTTTGGGCTGTTGGCGTGAGGGAATCATAGTTTTAGATCTGAGACTAAGGTGGGAATAGGGGAAAGGGGGCGAAGGTGGAGCTTTAATAGTAACGGTTGACACTTGACACTCTCAGGTCTAAAGACTCTGAGTTTTTCGCTTCTGGTATTTTTATCAGAATATTAATCTTAGGACAGATATAGTATAAGAATAAGAAGGCGACTTATAGCAGTTAAAAAACTTATACCTGAGAGGGGCAATGACCTGAGTGGTTTTAACCACCGCCCCCTTTTGGTAAAGCTGTTTAATTATAAAATACGCCCTCGTTTCCCAATTACCGAATTATTTTATGATTAGCAAGGAAGAAACAATCGCGAAGATCGGAACAATTTTTAATGCGGCATCCGATCGCTTTGATGCCCCAGCGTTATCTTTCTGGAGTCGCTTTGGACAACAAACGATCGATCGACTTTCGCTTAGTTCTGGAGATCGTATTTTAGACGTTTGTTGTGGGACGGGTGCTTCTGCAATTCCCGCAGCAATATCTGTAGGTTCCACTGGACAGGTGCTAGGTATAGATATTGCCGAATCCCTACTAAAACTGGCACGTAATAAGTCACAGCAACAAGGTCTGGAAAATATAGAGTTTCGCTATGGTGATTTTGAAAATCTAGGCCTACCCAGTGAAAGTTTTGACGCGATTGTTTGTGTTTTCGGGATTTTCTTTGTTCCAGATATGGTTGCAGCAGTTCGAGAACTTTGGCGAATGGTTAGTCCTGGCGGGAAACTAGCGATTACCTCCTGGGGAGAGAAGGTATTTGAACCTGCTAATAAAATGTTTTGGGAGGCGATTGAAATTGAACGCCCGGACTTGATTAAGAAATTTACACCTTGGGATCGCATTAGCGATCGCACGTCGCTGAAAGCACTCCTAGAAGCGGGTGGCGCGACACAGGTAGAGGTTTTCGCGGATGCTGTCACCCATGAACTGATTTCTCCTGAAGATTGGTGGACGATGGTTTTGGGTGGGGGATTCAGAGGTACAATTGACCAATTGAACTCGGCGGCAAGGGAGCGTGTGCGACAAGGAAATCTGGAATTTCTGCGGACTAATGAAGTTCATAAACTAGAAGTAGATGTCTTGTATGCGATCGCGCAGAAATAACGCATTAAGGGCTTGTAATAAATTCAGGAATAACAACTATATGGCAGACATTTCTTTCACCAAGGGAGGAAAAATTCGTGAAATTATCAATACATGAATCTGCGTTCATCCGCGTTCATCTGCGTTTGCAGGAAGAAGACTTTGCTGTGAGCATCAGCCGTTTTGCCATTAAAATTAAATGATGCAAACTCTAAAATCCTAAATAAATTATGATTCCTGTTATTCTCGCGGGCGGTAAGGGTGAACGTTTTTGGCCTTTGAGTCGCAAACATCGACCGAAGCAGTTTTTGAGTCTGGATGGAAGTGGTAAGAGTTTGTTGCAAGCTACGGCTGAGCGTTTATTACCGTTGGCTGGGGGTTGGGATGGTTTATGGGTGGTGACTTCTGCCATGTTGGCGGATGGGGTACGGGAACAGTTGCCTTTGTTACCGGTGGAGAATTTGTTGGCGGAACCGGAGGGACGGGATACGGCCCCAGCGGTGGCGTGGACTGCGATCGAGACTTCTCGGCGTTATGGTAATGATGCGGTGGTGGGATTTTTCCCGGCGGATCATTGGATTGCGGAACCGGAGGTGTTTGAGGCGACTTTGGCGGCGGCGGCTGAGTTGGCTGTGAGTAGGGATGCGATCGCAACTTTGGGAGTGAAGCCTAGTTACGCTTCTACTGGCTATGGCTATATTGAGCAAGGTGAGGAAATTGGTAGTTTTGGCGGATTTCCTGCTTATCAGGTGGCGAGGTTTACGGAAAAGCCGGATTTAAAGACGGCTGAGGAGTTTTTGGCTACGGGTAAGTTTAGTTGGAATGGGGGAATTTTTGTATTTCGGGTGGGGGTTGTATTAGAAGAGTTACGGAATTATGTGCCGGAAATGATGGCGGCTTTGGAAGCGAAGGGTGCGGCGGCTTATCACGATTTACCGAAGATTAGTATTGATTATGCGCTGATGGAGAAGACGCAGAAGGCTTATGTTTTACCTGTAGCTTTTGGTTGGGATGATTTGGGAGATTGGAATGCGATCGCGCGTTTGTTACAGGGAGATAAGGCTAATGTGGAGTTAGCAAATCATGTGGGAATTGATACGAAAGGGGGGATTTTTTATGCGGCGGATCAGGGTGAGGTAATTGTGACTATTGGTTTGGAAGATGTGGTGGTGGTGAGGGATGGAAATGTCACTTTGATTGTGAAGAAGGAAAGGACTCAGGAGATTAAGCAGGTGTTGAAAGTGTTAGGGGAGGATGCGACTTTAAGGGATTTACTTTAGGATGAATTCGCGATACCTGGGACAGGCTAAGCCTACGATCTTTATTAATTGGGGAATGTAATAGGAATTAAGGAAACATTTTTAAAAGATGGGGGGTTGTTAACAACGATCGCCCCATCTTTTTTACTACAAAACGTCTTAAACCTATCTAGGTAGGACTTTTGATGGGTTTGTTACCCCGTCAGACCAGCGGTCAAAACCAAGTAACTTACCAACTTCAGAATTTTTCCAAAAGGTTTGTCGTTGAGCATGAGTCATTATGACATTTGTACCTACCTGAATTTGCTCAGGGGTCAAGAGGTATGGGGGATCGCCATTCTTGCTCTTGTCTGCGGCAGAAATCTGCTGCTTGCTCTCTTGAGAATTTAAAGACATATCCATCTTCTCCTGGGGCGAGGTTGGTCGCTCCCACATAATCCATCTCTATTGTATCTCTATAATAGTCAAAAGCTGAATCCAGTGATTTCAGTAAGATTAGCGTATCACTTACACCACCTGAACAATATCGCAGACCTATTTGTGTCGCATACCAGACTAGCCATTTTCCGATAGGTTCTATCAATCGGTTAGATTTCGTACCTGCACTCGCAGGGTTAGCTTCTAGATTTTCAATTTCTAGTGTCTCCGGCGAACCAGGGTAAGGATAGAGGGTATATCTCATTAATCCCCAGACTTGTTGTTGATACTCCAGCTTGATTATGTTTTCCAGGTCAAACTCTGTGTTTTGCCAGATATCTGGCCAGCTACAAGTCCAATTAATCGGCATATCTACTGCTGTTGCAGGGGAAAGTATCGCCTCTTGTTCGCCATCAGTTTTAGTTCTGATTTGCACCTGATATGAACCGATATCTACCATGTATTAATTCTTATTATAGTGCCTTATAATATTAACATAGAATAGTCTTTTAAAGAAAATAAAACTAGGCGAATTTGATATTGTTGAACAGCACTTTTGTTTTCTGTATGCTCACCCGTTTGCATACAAATTAATAATTCGCTTAATCACTCGCACTACATCATATAGTTCATTTTATTAAGTAGAAGGCGATCGCTATTTTAGCGAGTTTGTAGCCAATCTCGAAATAACTTAATTAAGGCTATTTCTCCTATTGTTTTACTCTGTTCCACAAATCTTGTCATGTCTGTTGCCGATAAGAATGTAAAAGCAATACTAAACTCACATTCAATATATTCACTTTCTACTAATTGATAAAATTCGAGAATCCGACCGTTATATCTCCATAGTTCAGGAACGCCTAGACTAGCATAAATCCCAAATTTATCAACGGAACTACTGGTAATGTCAATTTCAATTGCTAAATCCGGTGGTGGTGCAGTTTCCAAGTCTAATTCTAGCTTGCCTCTGACGGCTGATTCATTTTCAATATAATAGCAATTGTCGGGTTCTATGCCTTTTTTTACTACTTTTATTTTGAGGGTAGTTGAACCAGCACTTTTGATTTCTATGTTCAGCTCTTCGGCTAAGACAATGATCAAATTACCTAGATTACTCTTGTATATTTCATGCTCAAATAGGGGAGTCATAATTTCTAAAATTCCTTCATCGTAAGCCAATCGAGAACCTCGGTTATCGCCGATTTCTTTGAGTATAGCTTCAAAAGTTTCCCAGCTTATATTTTCTAGTACAGTTCGCTGTTCTGCGGGTGTTGAGATGGCAATCATAAGAAGTTTGCTCTCTGCGACAAGTTTATATTAAGTTTAGCATAAGTGACGACGTGCGGATGAATCAGGGCAATTATCCGTTGGCATACAAATTAATAATTCGCTTAATCACTCGCACCACATCATATAGCTCATTCTGTTGTGGGTTAACAAGCGTAAACTTTTTAGATGTGGCATACTGGCGCAACTGCTGATTCAGTTTGACAAAAATATAATCTTCACCAGTCATTATTATGGCAAAAGCAGGCGTTTCCGGGTGAGGATTAGCCATCATGTAAGCTAAGGTTTGCGGGAGTGCTTGTAAAACGCTAAAGCTATATTGTTTGGCTTCTATTAACACTACCCATAATAAGTTTTTGATAACCAAGGTATCAATAAAACCCTCTAATACGGTGTCTCCGTTGTCAATCTCTACTTTGACAAATTTCTCGCCTCGAATTTTAAATGGTGGGTCACAAAATCCCAAGAGTTCTAAGAGCGGAGATAGGGTAATAATGTTGACGGTGGCTTCGAGGATAAAGCCGTCTGCTGCATAATAGAGATAGCGGTTTTTTAAGCGGTCTAGTAAGTTTTTTTCACCCTCTGTGAGTTCAGGTAAATCATTCAGCCATTCAGTGAAGAATTGAGGATCGTTTGTCTGAGCGATGTTGAATTTTTCTTGAGCTTCGTTGAGGTTAGTAACAGCTTTTGTGATGGCAATAGTTTGAGGCATAATTTATCAGGCTTTTCTACATGAAATTTTAACATGATTATTGGCTCCTTACAAAATTGTCTAGCATCCCATATAGCCTTTAATCTGCTCTACAAACTGTGATACCAATTGCAAGGAGATACCGGCAGCCCCTAACTGCGCTGCTATTACAGCCCCTATTGATTCAACTGAAAATCCCCCCAAAAACTCCATCGCATCCCAAGCAGCATTAAATTATGCCCATATTTCATCTGGTGAAGGTGCTGGTGCATTATTCGCACGGAAAAAATAGCGATCGCAATTTTAGCAAGTTTTTAGCCAATCTCGAAATAACTTAATTAAGGCTATTTCTCCTATTATTTTACTCTGTTCCACAAATCTTGTCATGTCCGTTGCAGATAAGAATGTAAAAGCAATACTAAACTCACATTCAATATATTCACTTTCTACTAATTGATAAAATTTGAGAATCCGGCCGTCATATCTCCAGAGTTCTGGAACGCCAAGGCTGGCATAAATTCCAAATTTATTAACGGAACTACTGGTAATATCGATTTCAATTGCTAAGTCAGGTGGCGGTGCAGTTTCTAAATCTAGTTCTACCATTCCTCTAACTGCTGATTCATTTTGGATATAATAGCAATTATCGGGTTCTATGCCTTTTTTTACTACTTTCAGTTTCAGCGTAGTTGAGCCAGCACTTTTAATTTCTGTGTTGAGTTTTTCAGCTAAGGCAAAGACTAAACGATCGAACTGAATTTTAGGATTTTCATGTTCCAATAGTGGAGTCATAATTTCTAAAGTTCCTTCATCGTAAGCCAATCGAGAACCTCGGTTATCGCCGATTTCTTTGAGTATAGCTTCAAAGGTTTCCCAGCTTATATTTTCTAGTACGGTTCTCTGTTCTGCGGCTGTTGAGATGGCAATCATAAGAAGTTTGCTCTCTACGACAAGTTTATATTAATTTTAACACAAGCTTTTAATCAACTAGACACCGATAAACTTCATTCTCCTTGAAAAAATCAAAATGACTGTAATCCATAATATTATCTAAAATTACATTCTTGTCAATTTTTATTAATTTATATTCCCACTTAGAACCGCTAACTTCCCGTTTGATTTGTTCTGAAACTACCACAGAATTTTTATCTGTACCCGGACAAACTATCGCACTAACTTTTTCTAGTCTCGCCGCAGTATTAATATCTTTTCCATAGGTGCAAGACCTAAAAATATATAAATTACCTTTAGCAATTCCAATTGATAAACCACAAGGTATTTGATGAGTTTGAATAAAAAGTTTCCAGTTTTCACATAGGTTTTCCATTGCTGCTAAAGCTGAGTGAGCTTCGGGAAAAGTTAAAAGATGAGAATCGCCGACAACATTGCGAATTGTGCCGCCGTATTCTTCACAAATTGTCTTTTCAAACATATCAAAATTTGTTAATAAATATTCTACATCTTGTATAGAATTTGTTTCTTGATACGAGATAAATCCTCTCAAGTCGGCTTTAATAACTGCCTGGTTTTTAACAATTCGAGTCTTGTGTTCTTGATCTATTTTATATACTTTTTCCGGTTCGCTCATTCCTTTTAAGGAAAACTCATTTACAAAAGATGTTTGTACTTCTGCTTTATTAAGTGCTAACCAAGCCGCCTGGGATAAATATATTTCATCGGGAGGCGTTACTGATTCTATTCTTGCTGTTAAATTAACTGTATTGCCAAAGATATCTTTATCCTGATGCAATACGTCTCCCAAGGTGATTGATACGCGAATTGCTAAGCGATCGTCATCAGTTTTTCCTGACTGCTGTGCCCTCAATTCTTGCTGCATTTCCATTGCTGCTAATGCCGCTGATGTTACGCTGGGAAAAATAATCCAAAACGAATCTCCTTCACCTTTGATAATACTTCCTTCACTTTTAGCACTAATATCTGAAATGAAAATTTTATGTTCGTTTAATAAGCTACTTAAAGCCCCTTGAGATAAGGTTTTTACCCTAGCAGTATATCCGCAAATATCAGTTTTCATTATAACAGTAGAACGCAAATTAGCCATGATTTTTAGACCGCAAACAAAAAGATACAATAATTATTGTAGAGGCGCAATTCGTAGCCCCTGATTAATTGCGCTTCTACAATGCTAATCTGCTAAACCCCGCCCTTTTGTTTCCGCCAGAGTTGTAGCATCCGGTACTTTTTCTGGCGTGTAGTAACCCGCAGCTTTCTTCGCCGCCATTTCCACCTGTGCATCTGCGGGAATCCAATCTTCAGGAATGGGGATGCGCTCAATTACCTCAATGCCAGAATTATTAATTGCATTATATTTCATATCGCTCATGGATACTAAGCGGTCAATGCGGGTAATTCCCAACCAGTGCAGCACGTCTGGCATTAATTCTTGAAATCGCATATCTTGAGTGCCAGCTACGCATTCAGTGCGCGTAAAATAGGCATCAGCGCGATCGCCTCCTTCTTGCCGTTTCCGAGCATTATAAACTAAAAACTTTGTTACTTCTCCTAATGCTCTTCCTTCCTTGCGGAAGTAAACAATGACTCCAGATCCTCCCTCTAAAGCAGTCTGAATACAAACCTCAATTCCGTGTACTAAATAAGGGCGGCAGGTGCAAATATCGGAACTAAAAACATCGGAACCGTTGCACTCGTCGTGTACGCGGACGGCGAGGGGTTTATTGGGGTCAGTAATATTAGCGACATCTCCGACAATATAAACAGTAATCCCGCCAATTGGGGGCAAAAAAATGTGTAAATCTGGTCGCGTTACTAACTCAGGAAACATCCCTCCTGTTTGCTGAAAAAGTATCCGTCGCAAATGGCTTTCCTCAACCTTAAGCCGCTGGGCAATTCCTGGCAGATACCAGACCGGATCTATGGCGACTTTAGTTACTACTAAGTTGCCACCTTCTTTGACTATTTTACCATCAATTTGTACTCGTCCTTTGGCGATAGCGTCTTGCAGCTCTGGCATATTAATGTGAGCTTTGGTAATAGCAATTGAAGGGCGAATATCATAGCCTTGCTCGTAAAATGTGGCGTAAACTTCGCCTACCATTGCGCCAAAGGGATCGAGGCAGACAATTTTTTGGCGATCGCTCCAACTGGGATGGGGGCCGATGGGTTCGGCGGGTGAGGTATTGGTAAAATCGGGACGGTGATCGGCTTGGAGTGTGCCAGATGCGATCGCGAGGGCTCGATAAACAGAGTAGGAACCGGAATGAGTACCGATCGCATTACGGTGAGTTGCCTTGCTGAGTGTGCCAATAACCGGGCCGCGCTTAAGGGGATCGCTTTCTCCCCAGTGAATCGGCATCGATTTCGCACCTGCTTTGCCGGGATGGGATGTTAAAACAATATGCTTGGGTTTAGGCACGGTTTCCTGCTTACTATAGATACTGTTGTTAGCTGGTAGGCTACTCGCGATTGAAAACAAGCCTTTACCATACTAACAGGATTATGCTTTTAGAAGTATCTGAGGTCTGTAATTTTACAATCCTCACTTATATTTTAGCAATTTTATTGAAAGCGATCTATATAGATTTAAGCTGCTTGCGCTGCTAGATTTTGACATCGACAATTTTAAAATAGCCTTTAGAAAATATCTAGATAATAATTGAAAAAATTGTGGTAATTGAAGTGAACGGTGATGATGTTCATAAATTCAATTAGCCTAGGTTTATAGCGATAAATCTTATCTTACTCAAGAGCTTTAATTTTTCGCGGCGAACTTAAAATGAGCGTTTAGCCAGTAGCGAACACTACCAGAAATTGCGGATGTTTATAACACCGATGTCGATCGGAACTCGGATTGGGGGTGGCTAGGTTTGTTAGGTTTGACAGGTTTGTTGGGTTTGATTCCCCGCAAACGAGAAGAGAAAGTTAATTATAACACTACCTCCACTGGCGATCGCGACCCAGTTCGTAGCGACTACCGCTAATATTCAAGTCAGAGGGTCAATTAACCTGTTAGAGTATGAATAGAAATAGTAAAGCCCCTATCGTTGTTTTTTTTAGGGACTAAACAAGCGATCGCTAAATCAAGAAATCAGAAGAAAAGGGCGATCGCATCCTCGAATCTCTCTCTAATAGCTGACCCTAAGTTATCACAGATATCTACAAATTTTCCCAGCCTAAGTGCTTGAGTTCCTAGTTCGTGTCACAATGATCCTAAGAAATTTTTGGATTTGAAAACCAACATGACCGTACATCCTAAATTGCAACGCGCCTTCGAGCAAGGTAGAGCACTTAAAATTATCAGTGGTTTGAACAATTTTGATGTCGATCGAGTCGCTGCTACCGTTAAAGCAGCGGATCTCGGCGGCGCAAGCTTTATTGATATTGCCGCTGATGTAAACTTAGTGCAAATGGCTCGGAAATTGACAAATCTGCCCATTTGTGTATCGGCTGTAGAACCTGAGAAATTTGTCGCCGCAGTTGCAGCGGGTGCTAATTTGATTGAAATCGGGAACTTTGATAGTTTCTACGCTCAAGGTCGCCGCTTTGAAGCTGAGGAAGTGTTAGCGTTAACTCGCGAAACGCGATCGCTCCTTCCCCACATTACCCTATCTGTCACCGTCCCCCACATCTTGGAACTCGATCGCCAAGTGCAATTAGCCGTAGACTTGGTAAAAGTCGGTGCTGACATCATCCAGACAGAAGGTGGAACCAGCGCTAAACCAGTCCACGCAGGTGTTTTGGGATTAATTGAAAAAGCTGCCCCAACCTTAGCCGCAGCCTACGAAATTTCTCGCGCCGTCTCAGTACCGGTGCTTTGCGCTTCCGGGATCTCCAGCGTCACCGCACCCCTGGCAATTGCCGCCGGTGCCTCTGGCGTTGGCGTAGGTACTGCAATTAACCAACTCAATAGCGAAATCGCAATGGTGGCCGCTGTTCGCAGTTTGGTGGAAGCAATGGCTGCGGTGTCGCGATCGCCGCTCTACGTTTAAACTCGCGTTATTGACGCAACGACTTAAGCTTTAGGGTGCGCTATCAAACGCACCCTAGGATCTATTTTAACTTATTCAATATAATCATGACTCTCAAACTAGGATTATCGCAGCCAAAGTTGTTTTTACCACCAGCTTCGATCGGCACCGCAGCATTATTCATAGCCTTAATTCCTATATCATTAGCCCCCAATCTCGTCAAATTGTGTGAAATCGAAATCGGTGCCAATGCCGTAATATTTCATCGCGCTTGGATCGCCACAGTCATCTTTGGTTTATTAAGCGGACTCGAAACTTTCCGCAGCCAAAAATCTGAAGATCAACCCCAAGAAAAAAAGCCCTTTACCAAAATAGAAATCAGGCTATTATTGGCAATGGGAACAGTCGGCGCTACCTACCTACTTTTGTGGGCTTGGGCGCTGACAAAAACTAACGTTGCCAATGTAACTTTACTGTCTAATTTAAATTCCTTATTTGTCGGTGCGGCAGGCTTTTTATTATTTGGTCAGCGCTTCGATCGCAGATTCCTAATTGGTATGTTTATGGCGATCGTAGGAGCACTTGCCTTTGAATTCAATGGAGTACAATTTCAGGCAGACCAACTTTTCGGAGATGTGCTATCTTTACTCACAGCAATTTTTATGGCTGCGTATCTAATGTTGCTAGAACGACTGCGAAGCCGATTTAGCACAGCAACAATTATGGTATGGCGTTGCGGAGTCACAGCTATGTTAATCTTACCCATGCTGCCATTGGTTGAAGATAGACTATTTCCCTATTCTTGGATGGGGTGGTTTTTTGTAATTTTTCAATCCATTTTTTGCCAAGTATTCGGCCAAGGACTTTTAACTTACAGCCTTAGTAAGTTGTCGTCAGGAGTCGTTGCCGTTACACTCCTACTGGAACCAGTTTTAGCCTCCATTTTTGCTTGGTTTATTTTCTCAGAAAGTATAACTTGGTTTGACTTGGCAACTTTTATCTTCATTTTAGTAGGTATCTATCTAGTTCAATCAAGTCGATTTGCCCTGAAAACGACTAACGCGGAGTTATAAAATACAGAAGGTATTTTATAAATAATTAATAAACCAAACTGCATAATCTTCTAATAGCTGAGAGTTGGGCGAGTTTTCGTCATTTGCCTCCAAATCTGCGAGGGGCAATATGAACTTTTTTTTATCAGCGATGCGCTGCACCTCTACAAGAATCCCAGATTCCTCGGAAATCACATCCTCGAAACGTAGGAGATTGAATATATCAGTATAAGATGGTCGAGTCTTTTTTAGCTTTTCATACTCTTTTTTATTGCCAAGGCCAAAAACAAACTCCTCCTCCCACAAAAAGTCTTCTTGTCCCGTAAGGTGGCAGGGCATTTTAATATTTTGCTTGAGGTATTGTAGATATTTTTTTAAAGTTTTATCACTAACATCAATATTTTTAACCCCTAGAATCTTTTGGATTTTACTCTCAAATTCATCGAGATCAAAGGTGGTTCCTTCCAAATCGTCATCCTCATCGTCTAGATCCAAGAAATGAACATTGGGTAAATTCTCAAAAATATTTTTGAGGCTTCTGCCTATGTTTTGCTTGCTTCCTGCTACAATAGTCTCGTCAAGCTGAATGGGCTTGAGCTCTGGGCTGGCTGCTGAGGATTTGGTTTTATTTGGTTTATCATCGAATTTAGACATGACTTTAGCCACTGATACAGGTTTATCAGTAAAGTATATCTTGGCAGTAGTACCTTAGTGGTTAATAAATAGGAGCAAGCTATGACGCAATTGCTGGATTCGTCTGAACCGGAAGTCTACCAAGGACAGTTTGGGGAATTTACGATCGATGAAAGCGATCGCACCGGAGTTATCATCTATCGCAGTGGCTTAATTCTAGCAGCCTTCTGTTTTGCGATCGGCACTGTACTCGTACTTTGGCAAGGCGATAACCCAACTGTACAGCAAGCTTTAACGCCTCTTTACGTCTGTTTCTCTCTAGCATTAGGCATTAGCTTAGCCAATATTCACATTTACATGATCCTGCTACACCGCACCCTCCAGCTATTTTGGGGTATCGGTGGTATCGCAGCACTTGTCCTCACCTTACAAAGCAACGAACCCCTCGCTTTAGCAGTTTACAATCACCCTAACTCACTCTGGGGGATCGGATTTACCTTCGCTGCCTTGACAGGAATTTATTTCAAAGAAGCCTTTTGTTTCAACCGTCTAGAAACTAAATTTCTGACACCAGTTGTTCCTTTTCTAATTTTAGGACATATTATAGGTTTTTTGTCTGTTAATAAGGAACAATTTTTGTTAGCACTATGGGCAGTTTTGTTTCTGATATTTGGGCTTAGAAAAGTATTTCAACCTATCCCACAAGACATCGGCGATAAAAGCGTTTTTGACTACTTGCACTCCCAAAAAGAGTCAAAAAAGGCTTAATTGTTAACTGTGAGCTTAACTCTTAACTGTTAACTTTTGGTCGAATCGATGCAGAATAAAAAATCAAAAAAAACAAATAAAATTCAACTAATTGAGCGGAAAGAAGTCTGGGTAATTACATGGCAAGGCTGGGTAATTCTGATTACTTCCTTGATTATTTCAATGGTATTAATCATCGGTAATATTTATCCATTCTTAGCAGTAAATGCCCCAGTAAAACCTGATGTATTAGTAGTAGAAGGATGGCTACCAGACTATGCAGTAGAAAGTTCGATCGTAGAATTTAAAACAGGCAAATATCGCAAATTAATTACCACAGGTTTACCCATAGGTAAGGGCTACTATCTAGCTCAATATAAGAATTACGCCGAACTAACAGCCGCTTCTTTCATTGCACTAGGGTTTGATAAAGATAAACTGATAGCTGTTCCTGCACCCAATGTAATTAAATACCGTACTACGGCCTCTGCCATAGCACTGAAAGATTGGCTGTCAACTTCTGATTTAAAGGTAAAATCGATTAATATTTATACATTGGGAGCTCATGCTCGAAGAAGTTGGATGCTTTTTAAAGCTGTTCTGAGTCCTGAAATAGAAGTAGGCGTAATTGCAGGCAAAGCTGAAGATTACAATCGTCAGTTATGGTGGAAGTCTAGTGCAGGATTTCGGACAGTGATCGACGAAACTATTGCTTATATTTACGCCACTTTTGTCGGCTGGAAAGCTTGAAAATGGTTAATTGTTAGTTGTTAATTGTTAATTGTTTTGAGGGTAATTATTTGATAGAAGAACGCGCTTACTGGCTTACATGGTCGCAAATAAAAGGTGTCGGCCCAATGTCGCTGCATAGATTGCAGCAACACTTTGGTAATTTAGCAGAAGCTTGGACAGCAAAATCCACAGATTTACAGCAAGTTAACGGATTTGGTAAACAGACAGTTGAAGCAGTCATCGCCGAAAGATACCGTCTTAATCCTGAAAAATTCCTCGAAGAACATCAACAGAAAAACCCTTGTTTTTGGACACCCGCCGATGCAGACTATCCCCGGTTATTGTTAGAAATTCCCAATCCCCCCCCAGTGCTTTACTATCGTGGTAAAGTCGATCTAAAAGAAAATCAAGGTATTAAGCCGACTGTGGGGATTGTAGGTACGCGATCGCCTTCTGAATACGGGAAACGCTGGACTCGTAAAATTAGCGCAGCTTTGGCAAAAAGAGGTTTTACCGTTGTTTCTGGATTAGCCGCTGGCATTGATACAGAAGCTCATGCAGGCTGTTTAGACAGCGGCGGAAGAACTTTAGCAATTTTTGGTACTGGTGTTGATATTGTCTATCCTGCTGCGAATAAAAAGTTAGCTGAACGAGTTTTAGAGCAGGGATTAGCTATTAGCGAATATCCAGCAGGAACTAAACCTCATAAAAATCACTTTCCCCAACGTAATCGAATTATTGCTGGATTAAGTCGTGCAGTGTTGGTGATGGAAGCACCTCAGAAATCGGGTGCGTTGATTACTGCTTATCAGGCTAATGATTTTTGTCGGGATGTTTATGTTTTGACTGCGAGATTAGATGATGAACGCTCTTTTGGTTGTTTGGAATTATTAAGTAAAGGTGCTCATCCAATTTTACCTAGTAACGATCGCTTTTTAAGCGAGGAGCGTTTGTTAGAAATGCTAGGAGCTATGCCACAATTAGATTCTCCTCAATTAGATTCTCCTCAATTAGATTCTCCTCAACAGTTGTCGTTATTTCCTGAAAATCCGCCGCCACCTGCTTTAGATCCTGAATTGGCACAAGTATTAGAGGCTATTCCGTTTGAATCTACTGCTTTTGATTTGATTGTTGAAAGAGTAGGTTTAGCACCTGGCTCAGTTTCTAGCGCACTGTTACAGTTAGAATTGTTAGAATTAGTTTTGCAGTTGCCAGGAATGCGTTATCAACGGTGTTAAATAATGTTGTTAAGACTTAAGCAAAGGAACCTGGCTTCTCTGAAAAATCCAAGCTTCTCAACCTTGGAGATGGGGTCTGAATTTGAAAGAATGACAGCTTTTATTCAAGGTTTATTACTCAGTAGTATTCCAAGCTGGATTATCTCCTTTAACTGTGCGAATAAAAAGCGAATTAGTTGGCTTTTCACAGGCACTTAAGAGGAGAAGTAAGACAATTACAACAACACCAATGAACAACCAGAAACCTGCATTAGATTCCGGCTCTTTAGATTCCTTTTCTATAAATTGCTTCTTGCAATTCATACATACTTTTTCTTCAGGTCGATCGGGATGTTCCATAATGTGGCAAATAGGTTTCCCTAAGATATCCTGGGGACAAGACATGATTCCTCCGAAATACATGAATAAATTGTGAAAAAAACTGGTAAAAACTTGAACAAAATCAGTAGGGACTGGTTTATATAAATGGATTGAATTTTTCAAACAATCTTAGTTTGTTAAGAAAACCTTGAACTTCTGCACGCATAACTTTCTGCTCAACTGACATAAGTTGAACTCACGTTTGTTAATTTAAACTAAAGGTAGAAGAAGCTCGTTGGTCAACGGCTTCTATATATATATCTAGGTAAACTCAAAAAATTATTGCAAAGTTGCCAAAAATTTTATCGACAGGTATCCCAGAGATGGCAAAAGCACTTGCTTGATGCTAAAACCCTTATACGGAAGAAGCAATTTGTTCTAACTGATTTAACCATCAAAATTGCTCCTACCAGAGTAAAACCTGGTAAGAGCAATCATTTCTAAAATTTAATCTACTAACTGGGGCGAAAGGATTCGAACCTCTGAATGGCTGGACCAAAACCAGCTGCCTTACCACTTGGCGACGCCCCAATGTCTTAACCTTTGTCATTCTAGCATTTACACAGCAGGTGTCAAGCACTTCGGGGAATTAAATCAAAATTTTCTCCAAAACAGCGCCAATCCTCACTCCTGCTTAACTTTGAGGTCTGAGATGGTATGGCGGCTTCACCGGGATCTGAATCCAAAACTCAGCCCCCTGTCCTAGCTCGGAGATACACTTGAAAATGCCGCCGTGTTTTTCTACCACAATCTGATAGCTAATCGACAAACCCAGACCAGTGCCCTTACCTACTGGCTTCGTAGTAAAGAAGGGGTCAAACAGTCGAGTTTTAATTTTATCGCTAATTCCTGGCCCACTATCGCGAATCCGAATTACAACGTATTCAGCATTAGGGAACGCAGATTGAGAAAACTCTTCCCCAGCCATCACCCCAGTAATAATCGTCACAATCCGAGGTTCTGGTTGATTTTCCAGAGCATCGATCGCATTCCCAATCACGTTCATAAACACTTGATTCAACTGTCCCGCATAGCACTCTACCTGCGGCAAAATCCCGAACTCCTTCACTATCTCCACTCCAGAATTTTTACCCTTTGACTTCAAGCGGTTGTGCAAAATCAGCAGCGTGCTCTCAATCCCTTCGTGAATATCAACCGGCTTCATCTCGGCCTCATCTAACCGCGAGAAATTCCGCAGGGAGAGTACAATCTGGCGAATACGTTCCGCACCCATCTCCATTGAAGATAAGATTTTCGGCAAATCCTCAACAATGAAATCCAGATCGATATCGGCGGTGAGAGCTTCCACCTCTGGAATTGGATTGGGGTAGTGCTTCTGATAGATATGTAAGACTTGCAGAATGTCTTTAACATAGTCTTCGCAATAGGTCAGATTCCCATAAATAAAATTAACGGGATTATTAATCTCGTGGGCAACACCTGCTACCATTTGCCCCAGAGAAGACATTTTTTCGTTCTGGATGAGCTGAGCTTCCTTTTGCTGCAAATTCTGCAAAGCATCGCTGAGGTGAAAAGCTTGAGTTTGAGCCGCCAGGGCCGCAGCGCGGGTTTGAGCATAAAGTTCTGCTTGGTCGATCGCGATCGCCAATTGATCCACCACAGCGTGGAGTAATTCCACTTCTGAATCCTTCCACTCCCGGCTACCACTGTAGTGATTGCAAACCACCGCCCCCAGTTGACCCGATCGCGTCTCCAAAGGTAGTAATAGTTGCGATGATATCCCCGCACTGCGTAAAAAAGCCCGGATTTCGGGATCTGAGTCGGTGTCTATTTCTATATCGTCGATCCGAACTGTCTGGCGATCGCGAATTTTGACAGCCAGCAACTTTTCTTGTTCCGGCGGGTAGTCCAAGAGCAGCCCCGGCCCACCATTGGGGGATTTGGAGTTTGGATTCCCCGCTTCGTGGGTGACAGCAAAACTCAACTGATGCGTCCCTCCCGGCAAGTACCATAGAAAATGACACTGATCTATTTGCAATAAACTGCGAATCTCATTGACGGCTGTTCCCAAGATAGTATCGAGGTCGAGGGAATCCCGAATCTGACTTGCTAGGCGGAAGAGTAAACCTTCTCGGCGGCTATTAAGTTCTTCCCGCGCTTTCACCCGATCGATCGCCACAGCGATCGCTAATCCCACCCACCCAAGCACCTCTTGTACCCCTTCTGTCACGGGTTTGCTAGCGATCAGAGCCATTACCCCTACTAGCCGCTCTTCTACAATTAACGGATAAGTAATTGGGAAAGCTTCGGGAGTAGAGGAGTTTTGAGTATTGAGAGATTCCTTAGTTCCTTGTAATGCTAAACCCTGCGGGTAGGCTACGCCTACGCCATTTTGAGCGATCGGACTCAAAAATTGCTCTGTTTCCTCTTCCCCCTTTCCTGTTCTTTTCTCTCTCTTCCTTCTTCCCTCTTCAGGATTCCAGAAGTGCCTCCAATCCCCCATTCCCACTCCTGACGAAGCCTGCAATTCTAATTGCTTTACCTCTTGGTTAAAAGTCCAAATGCCTGCACCTGTAGCGTCAAGGTGCTGTACCATCGCCTCTGTGCAAAGATTGAGGATTGCCGATATTGTACCGCCGCCTCCCAAGGCTGCGCCTACCTCAGCTTCCAAGATAGATAGACGCGATCGCTCCCACAGGGAAGCTTCTGTAAGCTTGCGCTCGGTGATATCCCGCGAGACTGCAACCAGTTGTTTCACTGTCTGGCTATCTAGATCCCAAATCGAGTGACAAGTAGTTTCAAACCAGATGTAGGTACTATCTTTGCGGCGAATGCGGTAGCTAATAGTGTAAATTTCTCTGGAATTTAAGGTATTAAAATGGATGTTTTGCAGCGCTTCTAAATCTTCTGGGTGGAAAAACTCATAAACTGAACGTCCTATTAATTCTTCAGATTTGTAGCCCAACAAAGCATCGCAAGCTGGGGAAGCGTAGAGGTAAATTCCCTCTGATGTGTGCCGAGAAATCAAATCTGTGGAGTTTTCTGCTAGCAAGCGGTAGCGTTCCTCACTTTCTTTGAGTGCTTCTTCTGCCTGTTTGCGATCGGTGATATCAGTTTGTACGCCCACAAAGTGCGTCAAGCGGCCGCTTGAGTCTCGTACTGGGGAAATTGCTAGTTCGTTCCAAAAATAAGTCCCATCTTTGCGGTAATTCTTTAAAATTACATGGCATTCTTGCTCTAAGCGCAAAGCAGCGCGAATTTTTTGGCGGGCCTGTTCACTATTAACATCTGTGGACTGTAAAAATCGGCAGTTTTGTCCAATCACTTCTGAGCGGGAGTAGCCGGTCATTTTTTCAAAGGCTGCATTACAGTAAATAATCGGGTTGTCTGGTTGAGTATTGTCAGTAATGACGATGCCGTTGCTGCTGGCTGCGATCGCACGTTCCAGCAATGTCAGGGTTTCCTCTGCTTGTTTGCCTTCGGTAATGTCTTCAGAAATGCCTAATAAATATTCTGCTTTGCCTGTTTCATCAAAAATAGGTATTTTTTGAGTATGCAGTATTCTTAAACCTTTATTTTTAGTTTGGATTGTCTCTTCTGGGATATCTAACATCTGACCACTGGCTAAAACTTCCCGGTCTTTACTTATAAAAAAATCTGCTTCTATTTTCGTAAAGAAATCATAGTCGTTCTTACCAATTAATTGTTCTTTCTCATAACCTACCAATTCTGCTCCTGCCTGATTAAAACTGACAAAAGTTAGTTCTTTAGCTTCTTTGACAAAAATTGTATGGGGAATATTTTCGACGATTGAGTTGAGTAATTTTTGGGATTTTTGACTTTCAGCTTCCACCGCCCGCCGCTCGGTGATATCTATTCCCGTGCAGATTATATATTTTATAGTACCTTTTGCGTCTTCGATCGCTGTATTCGACCAGGAGATCCAGCGGCGAGTTCCGTCAGTTGTTTGGCAGTAGTTTTCGTACTGTTTGGGTAGTTGAATCTCTAAATTGCTGTTTTTATTGTTGCGAAACGCCTCGAAAGTTAGTTTTAATTCTTCTGAATTCTCGGCAGCCTCGAATAATTCCCAGAGATATTTGCCTTCTGCCTCGGAAGTTGAATAGCCAGTGATGCGCTCGCAGGTGCGGTTGAAGCGGACAATTTTAAAATGTGTGTCGAGAACTACGACTAATGCACCGACGATATTGAGTGCGGTTGAAAAGAAGTCGCGCTCTAATCGTACTATCTCCCAGACTTCTTTGCGATCGTTGATGATGTCTTCGAGCCTGAGAACTTTGCCCCCCAGATTGACTAATTTGCGTCGCAAGTCTACCATGCCTGCTACTTGGCGACTTAATGCTTGCAGTGCATTTCTAGAGTTTTCTGTCAATTCTCGTGGTGTAAAGTCCATGACGGACAATATTCCTAAAGTTAGTCCTTCGGGAGCGACAATTGGCAGACCAACGTAAAACTTCACGCCGGGGTTGGAGGTGACGAGAGGATGATTGGCAAACCGCTTGTCTGTTGAGGCATCCGACACGATTGCCAGGTGATTGTGAGTATTTACGCTCGCGAATGCTGCCTCTGTCTGGGGTAGGAAAGGGGAAGTCTGCTCTCCCTCTTGTCTCTCCCCATTCTGCCTAATGGCGTGTTCGCAGAAATCTAGGTAACGGTGTGCGGTTCCTTTATCAATGCCGACTTCTGACTTTAACCATTGGTGGTTAGCGTCGATAAAGCTAATGAAAGCGATCGGAGCTTGGCATAAGTTAGCAGCCAAAATCGTTAGATCGTCGAAGGAAGCTTCGGGAGCAGAACCGAGGAGCTGATATAGACGGAGGTCGTCGAGCCTGAACACTTTATGATTATTGAGTGGTAGTGCTTTCATTTATAAATGACCTATCTTTAAGTTTACCGCTCCTAAGTTATCTTGTGAGGATTTGGGATCGCCAACAATATCTCTACCAATTTTCAGCCAGTGTCCACCCGCCTTCAAGGTCGTAGATACTACGTTTAACTGAGAAGATTGCAAAAGTGTTAAATTTATTTACATAATTTAATATAATTCTAGTGCTAGTGTAGCGAAATACAGGAGCAAACGCTTGGGAAAAAGACGAGTCTTATAGCTCTAAAAGTAGTTTTTTAGTATCGAGACTTATTACCAGTAAAGGTCGGAGAAAAACCCGACAATAGAGTGAGGAATGAATATGTCTGGAAGTGAAAATCTGATGCCTACTATCTTAGCAGTGGATGATAGCACTGTTATGCAAGGACTTGTGAAACAGGCGTTAGGCAAAGATTTTCGGGTGTTGGTAACGGACAATGCAGTGGATGCCTTGTCGATGATTTACCACGAAAAGGTAGCTGTGTTGTTGCTGGATGTTTCCATGCCCGGTATTGATGGGCTGGAGCTCTGCCGCACGGTACGAAGTTTGCCTCAGTTTCAGAAATTACCGATCGTGATGCTGACTGCGCGAGATGGAGCTTTTGATAAGGTACAGGGGCGTTTGGCAGGAGCAACGGAATATTTGACTAAGCCTTTTGATGCTGAGAAACTGCGTTTAGTTGTGGGCAAGTTTATCAACATCTGTTAACAGTTAATGTTAACTGTTAACTGTTAATTGTTAACTGTTAACTATCTTACTGAGTAGCAAAGGAGCGATCGCATTAACGGGCAATACGTACTGGACAGCATTGAGGGCGATCGCTTCTTTGGGCATTCCGAAGACTACGCAGCTAGCTTCATCTTGGGCGATTGTGATCCCTCCAGCTTGTGCGATCGCCAGCAGTCCATCTGCACCATCTCTCCCCATTCCCGTCAGCAGCACCCCCGCCGCCGCTCGACCGTAGAAACTAGCAACTGACTTAAATGTTACTGTAACAGAGGGGCAGTGTCCCCCTACAGGCGGCGCAGTAGAATAAATAAATCGACCTACTTTATCTAACTCTAAATGGCGCTTTTCCGGTGGGAAATAAATAGTACCTGCTTGCGGTATTTCCCCAATATTAGCAATTTTAACTGGCAGTTTAGACCCAGAACCCAACCAATCTACTAAACCTTTTAAGAATCCTTCACTGATGTGTTGGATGCAAATTACTGGCACTGGAAAATTAGCTGGCAACTGGGAAATAATTGCGTGTAAGGCTTGGGGCCCACCAGTAGAAGCACCAATAGTTAAAACTTTAATAATTCTGGATTGGTAATTGGTAATTGGTAATTGGTAATTGGTAATTATCCCCTGCTCCCCCTCTCCCCCTCT
>NZ_JARFTR010000197.1 GCF_029167235.1 Kamptonema sp. UHCC 0994
GTATCTTTACCGCCCAGAGGGCGGCGTTACAAATTCTCTTCTATAACAGCCATTCTTTCAGTAAAGTAAGATTACTTGGAGTCAGAGTAACTTTCACTTGCAATTGCTGTTTTACATCCCGCAGTGTCATAAATTCCTGTTCTTCAAATGTAATCTCAACATTTTGTAGTTCAATAGTCTGATATTCAAATTGATGGAGTCCTACACGAATTGCCAGTTCCTCTTCAGACTGAGGATAAATGTACAACTGCTGTTTAAGATTATCTAATTCAAGTTTTTGAGCGATCTGACTGTGATTTAAAGGAGAATCTGGCTTATACCAATAGAGTGTATCGCCCCGAATTTCTGGATTGACCATCACAAATATTTCATCAAATCGTTGAGGTTGCCAGTGAACTTCACTCATCCCCCCAATTTGAGGAATTAGCCTCTCCACCCAATTAACTTCTTTGCCATTGAGGTTTGCCCACCATTGCTGGATAATATCTAAGTTATTAGCATTTTCTGGGTTGCGACTGCCGTGCTGCCAGACTGTTATAAGCTGCATAAATTTTAAATGATTTTAGATTTTAGATTTTAGATTTTAGCTTTGAACTTTGAGATTAGAAGTGAATCGCCTCTAAAATATTTTACATGGAATTACCCATTGTTTATCACCATGATTACGTTGCACCGCTACCGCCGGGACACCGCTTCCCGATGGCAAAGTTTCAGTTGCTTTCCGAGATGCTGTTGGCAGATGGGGTAGCTGTGCGATCGCAATTTCACGTACCAACGCTTCCAGACCAAAAGTGGATTGAGCTAGTCCACGAACCTGATTACGTTCAAGCTTATTATAACGGAACCTTGGACGCTAAAGCACAACGGCGGATCGGTTTGCCTTGGAGCCCCGCTTTAGCCAACCGCACTTGCATAGCCGTAGGGGGTACTATTCTCACAGCTCAATTGGCCATTTCTCACGGTATAGCCTGCAATACAGCGGGGGGAACTCATCATGCTTTTCCTAGTTATGGGTCTGGTTTTTGTATATTTAATGATTTAGCGATCGCATCTCGTGTTCTGCAACAAATGGGTTTAGTAAAGAAAGTATTAATTGTAGATTTAGACGTGCATCAGGGAGACGGAACCGCTGTAATTTTTCAAGACGATTCGAGCGTTTTTACTTTTTCGATGCACTGCGAAATCAACTTTCCCGGTACTAAACAACAAAGTGACTTAGATGTGTCTTTACCTGTCGGCATGGAAGATGACGAATATCTCCAAATATTAGCTAAATATTTACCAGATTTGCTGTCAGATGTCAAGCCTGATTTAGTTTTTTACGATGCTGGAGTCGATCCGCATAAGGGCGATAAATTGGGAAAATTGGCATTAACTGACACTGGTTTATTTAGGCGAGATATGCAGGTTTTATCTACTTGTTTAGCTGGTGGATATCCCCTTGCTTGCGTAATTGGCGGCGGCTATTGTGATGACATGAACGGCTTAGTTTATCGGCATTCCCTGCTGCATCGGGCCGCGAGTTTACTATGGCAACAATATCGGTTGTGATGCTAACAGTGAACAGTTAACTGTTATAGCAACCGCCAAGAGAATTTCCGTAACGCCGCCTTCTAGGCGGTATGTTACCGCCTAGAAGGCGGCGTTACGAATATATTGATGTACGACTACTTAACTGCTAACTGCTAAATGTTCAAATCCGTATTAAGAGCGATCGTGACTTTGACGCATCTATACCGTAGCGAAAGCGATCGCTGTAAGTCTCATCATATAAACTTTTAATAAAACTTAGTAAAACTACTGGCAATTTTTACAGAAACGTGCGATAATTCAATCCTGTTACCGAATCACCCTTTTTAGTTCAGAGTGCAGCTCTACCTTAACAAAACCCATAATGGAAAGCAAGTTAACTCCCAGTGAGTGGCTACCTCCAACTTGGCTGAGATTCATCCTCATCACCATCTTAATTTTGGGGATATTTTTTAGATTCGCCAATCTCGACAGCAAAGCCTACTGGTTTGATGAAACTTCTACATCTTTACAAATTTCTGGCTATACCGATAACCAAGTAACCGAGCAAATTTTAGATGGTCGCGTAATCGATATTCAAACCTTAAATAAATATCAATATCCCAGTCCCGAAAAAACTGCCGCAGACACCATGAAAGGACTAGCGGTAAAAGAACCTCAGCTCACACCTTTATATTTTGTAATTACCAGATTTTGGGTGCAGTTATTTGGCAATTCCGTCGCCGCGACACGAAGTTTTTCAGCCGCCGCCAGCCTACTAGCTTTCCCCTGCATTTATTGGCTTTGTATTGAACTATTCAAATCGCCATTAACAGGATGGATTGCGATCGCACTTTTATCCGTTTCCCCATTTCATTTACTGTACGCTCAAGAAGCCAGACCTTATAGTTTATGGACAGTAGCAATCTTACTTTCTAATATTACCCTCCTCCGAGCAATCCGCCTACAAAATATTAACAGTTGGATACTTTATGCAGCTACCATAATTTTCGGAATCTACTCATTTCTGTTTTCGGCATTAGTTATCATTGCTCACGGAATTTATATACTAACAATAGAGGGATTCCGTTTAAGCAAAACCTTAATTCGCTACGTAATTGCATCTCTGGTAGGAGTTCTAGCTTTTATACCTTGGATTATCTTTGCTCTGATTAATGTTCAAAAAACCAACGAGGGAAGATGGGGAACAACTTCTACCTCTGTTGTTACTTTAATTAAAAGTTGGATTCGTGGAATTAGTTTATTTTTTGCTGATTTTAGCCTCAACGATGATAGTCCATCAATTTACTTTATTCCCTTCACCGCCGCTGTATTAATTATTTTTATCCTTGTGGTTTATGCAATTTATTTCTTATACCGCCATAGCCCCAAACAAGTTTGGTTGTTTATCTTTATTTCCATTACAATACCAGCCCTAGCTCTAATCGTACCAGATTTAATTCTAGGAGGTTCACAGTCAACAATAGCTAGATATCTCCTTCCATCTTACCTAGCCATGCAGCTAGCAGTTGCTTACCTATTTGCTAATAAATTAAGTAATTCAGTTAAACCCCAATTGCAAAAAATGTGGCAGGTTGCCTTGATTATGCTAATATCAATTGGTATATTTTCCTGTGCTGTATTTTCCGAGTCAGAAATTTGGTGGAGCAAAGCAGAAGGTAACGTTAATTATCACCTAGCTCAAGTCATCAACAAAGCTAATCAACCGCTGGTAATTAGCGATGCTTATTTTGTCAAAACCTTGGCTTTTAGTCACTATCTAGAACCCAAAGTGCGATTTCAATTAGTAGTTGAGCCCAAGATACCTCAAATTGCTGATGGCTTCAATGATGTCTTTATTTACGACTCTTCCCAAACTCTGCGCGACGAATTAGATAAAAAGTATAAATTACAGCTTGTAGAGACAGGTTACTCGATCAAAAATGCTTACAATCCCACTCTGTGGCGGCTAGTAAAACAGTAATAAATAATCACAAAGATTAATCTATGCTCAATCAAAATTATTCCGAAACATCAACAAAATTGCTAGTCGTAATTCTTAACTACCGAACGCCTAGCTTAACAATTGACTGCTTGCACTCCCTAGTTAATGAAATTTCTGCTTTCCCTCAAACCCGCGTAGCAATTGCTGATAATAATTCCGGCGATGGTTCCGCAGAAATTATTGCCTCAATAATTGAAACTAAAGGTTGGAATGAATGGGCATATTTTGTACCTCTAGAAAGAAATGGTGGTTACGCTTTCGGAAATAATGCCCTCATCCATCCGGCCCTTCATTCCTCCGATACTCCTCCCTATTTTCTCCTCCTAAACCCGGATACAATTGTGCGTCCAGGAGCCTTAAAATTCCTCGTTGATTTCATGGAAGCTCACCCCGAAGTGGGGATTGCTGGCAGTCGTTTAGAAGACCCAGACGGCACACCACAAAAGTCAGCTTTTCGGTTTCATACTATTGCCAGTGAAATTGATTATAGCTTACGTTTAGGTGTAGTTTCAAAACTATTATTTTCTTGGTGCGCGTCCCCTCCCGTTTCTCAAGAAACCTGTCAAACTGATTGGGTTGCTGGGGCAAGCATGATCGTCCGTCGCGAAGTATTTGAAACAATTGGATTGCTAGATGAAGGCTATTTCATGTATTATGAAGAAATGGATTTTTGCCTCCAAGCTAAAAAGTCTGGTTGGAGTTGCTGGTATGTACCTCAAAGTCGAGTTGTACATCTAGTCGGGCAAAGTTCAGGTGTTACAGACACTAAAATTATTCCTAAGCGTCGGCCTCAATATTGGTTTGATTCTCGGCGGCGCTATTTTGTCAAAAATTACGGTTGGTTATACGCTGCGATTGCAGACATTTCTTGGTTTTCTGGGTTTCTAATATTCCAATTGCGCCGCCTAATTCAGCGCAAACCAAACACAGATCCGCCGCAATTGTTAGGAGATTTCGTACAAGGTAGCGTATTCTTTAAAGGAACAGATTAAAATTATGGTAATCCAACCTGAATTGAGATCGACTGTGAACGAGCTAGACAGCCAAAATTTAGGACTCTGGGAACAGATTAAAGAAGACTGGATTGCTCACGGTCGCGATTGGACTAAGCCAGGATTTCGAGCCGTAGCAGTTCACCGTTTTGGCGTTTGGAGAATGAGTATTGAACCCAAATTACTTCGCGCTCCTTTGAGCATTCTTTACCGCTCAATGTATCGTAAAATTCGCAATACTTACGGTATTGATTTGCCTTATACTGTTAAATTAGGTCGCCGCGTAGTGGTAGAACATCAAGGCGCTATTATTATTCACGGTAACAGTTATATTGGTGATGAATGTGTAATTCGCCAAGGTGTAACTCTGGGAAATCGCTATTTAGATCGTCCTTTAGATGCGCCTAAATTAGGGGTTCGCGTTAATGTTGGTGCGGGTGCAAAAATCCTTGGTGATGTCACTTTAGGTGATGATGTAAATATTGGTGCTAATGCTGTAGTTTTATCAGATATTCCCTCTGGAAAAACAGCCGTTGGTATCCCTGCTAAAATTATCAAATCTACCAATTCTGAAAGTAATGGTTAAAAAACTTCTTCAGAAAATTGTACGTTATTTTGCCTTACGCTACGGCAAATTTCCCGGACTCTACCGCAAATTATGCGACCCAACGAGTTCGGAATATGCTGAATATATGCGCCGCTATGGAAATTTGCATTCAGTTGGGGAAAACTGTACTATTTTACCAACAACAGTTTTCACTGACCCTGCCTACGTTCGCATTGGTAATAACGTCCATTTTTCCTCCTGTACGCTTATTGGCCACGATGGCGCGATCGCCATGCTAAATCACGCCTATGGGGTAAAACTCGATGCTGTGGGCAAAATTGATATCCGCGACAATGTATTTATCGGCTACAGTGCGATCGTACTCCCAAATGTTGTCATTGGCCCTAATGCAATCGTCGCCGCTGGTGCTGTTGTTACCAAAGATGTAGCTGAAGGTGATATAGTTGCAGGCGTTCCTGCTAAACCAATAGGTCGCGTTGAAGAACTTGTAAAAAAATTGCAAGCTCAAACTCAAACCTTACCTTGGGCGGATTTAATTAACCAGCGAGAAGGAAGTTTTGATGCAGAAATAGAAACACAACTCGTGCAATTGCGCGTGTCTCACTTCTACAACAACCATTGAAATTAATAGCATATTTATGAATATTTATCTTCTTTCAGATCGCGCTTTATATTCCAGTGTAAGTTACGATCCACTATTTGAATTAGAAGACATATTAGTGGAAACTTGCGGAGCAAAATTACTAATTCCTACTCAAAGTCCGGCGGCGCAATGGGCAAACGAACAGCCTAAATTTGCATCTAAGTTTATTAATAAAGTTGTTCGCCGCACTACAGGTTCCTACCAGCTAGAAGATGAGGCTTTAGCATCTATAAAAAAGCCAAATGTTTTGCTGATAGTTGCCTTGTGCGGAGCTAATTTAGCTACCCTCTCAAGTATCTCTAATTGGCGAGATAAGTTTGATGTAGTTGCTGCCTATATCTTCGATGCTTGGGGCTTTCATATTTACCCAAAATACACAAGTCAATTAGATCGTTTATTTGTACCAATGCCGGAATTAATAGAAGGATTGAAACAATCTTTCGGGATTCCAGTATCTTCTTTACCTTTTGGAGTCGATGCTCTAACTCATGGCTCTTCCGGCGTTAACCGCCCGATTGATTTGATTAGTTATGGTAGAATTCCTAAACAATATCATACTGCTTTTAATAAAAAATTTAATCAGCCTGGTTCTGGTAGAATCTATTATCGTTCTACACCTAGAGCTGGAGAAAGTTATCCCAAAATTCCTTATCAAGAGCGTAGAGATCGGGAAGATAGGATGTTATTATTTAAGATTTTGAGGAGGACTAAATTATGTTTGGCGTTTGATACCCTGTATCCAGGTATGCGCGAGTTTCCTCATTCTTTTGTGACTCTGAGGTGGTTTGAAGGTGGTGCTGCTGGATGTGCAATTGTT
This sequence comes from Kamptonema sp. UHCC 0994, assembly GCF_029167235.1. Taxonomy (GTDB): domain Bacteria; phylum Cyanobacteriota; class Cyanobacteriia; order Cyanobacteriales; family Microcoleaceae; genus Kamptonema. The sequence continues at coordinate 6,535 of NZ_JARFTR010000197.1, forward strand.
GGGAAAAGACCGATTACTCCTGTTGCTGAGCAGTTGTTAAATTGGGAAGATGCAACTATTGAGTTGCCAGATGACCCGGAAGCCAGTGTAAAATTGATTGAGGAGCTTTTACAGGATGAGCCGCGCCTTCATGCTATCCACAAACGAAATTATATCGAGAATTTGACTCGCCATGATTGGCGGTGGCGAATTAAAAGTATGCTGGAAGAGTTGAAGATTCCTTTACCTGTTCGTCTTGCTGAAGAGTTATCACAAATGCTAGTTGTTAGTCGTTAGTTGTTGGTTGTTGGTTGTTAGTTGTCATTGCGAGCTCCGCGAAGCAATCGCAATAGGTTGAGCTCACTTTGAGGTTACTAAAGGCAGAACTTATGAATTATAACTTTGTGGCAAGGTTTTGGGATTGCTTCACTTCGTTCGCAATGACAATCAACTAACAACTAACAACTAACAACTAACAATTAACAATTAACAACTAACAATTAACAACTAACAATGGTTGAATCAGTTAATATTCAGACTATTTCTGCTACAGAACCAGATTGGAACCGCGAAAAATGCGAGCGTTGGTGGGAACCTAATCGTCAATTACTAAAATCTATCCGCAATTATCAAAAGTGGCGGGTTACTGGTGGAATTGTGGGAGGTTTTTTATGTCGTTGGAATGTGCTTTTACACAGATTTTGGAGTGTTGTCACTGGAGCGGATATTCCTTTAAACTGCCAGTTAGGAGGGGGATTAATTATCCTTCATCCTAACGGGATCGTGATTCATCCAGGGGCATTTATCGGCCCAAATTGCTTGATTTTGCAACAGGTGACAATTGTAGAAGGGGTAAAAATTGGGGGTCACGTTGATATCGGTGCGGGAGCGAAAATTATTCGGCCTGTGACTATTGGCGATCATGCTAAAATTGGTGCTAATGCTGTGGTTATTTGTGATGTGCCGGCAGGAGCGACGGCGGTGGGAGTACCGGCGAAAATTATTAGTTTGCCAAGTTCTGGGAAGTAATGTTAATTAGTATAGCGCTCTCCTGAAATATAATTATTAAAGAGTGCTTCACAGGTTGGGTCTGACTAAAATGTGCGGCAATTTTTGAGGCTTAATTCTGTACATGGCAACTATAGCAGGGAAATTAGCATGGGAACGCATAATACAAGCTATCAAAACAGGCGATAAGCCAAAAGCCAGTGACTTCAAAATCTTGGCAGAATCACAACAAGGATGGCATCCGACAGCAACCTCGACTGGCCCGTTGAAGTATGTTGATAAAAATGGGGTAATCAGAGTGACACTAAAGCAAGGAAGTAACAGAACACCTGGAAGCGATCGACCTCATGTAGAGCTGCGGAATGCTAAGGGGAGTAGAATTGATCTACAGGGAAAACCTGTCACTAGAAAAAGTTTAGATAATAACACTCCTATTTCCTATTCATTGGGACATTTAATTATGCAACACCTAAATTACTGGGAGTTTAATGGGTTTGAAAATGTTTATCTAGAGGATAGTATAGAGTTGGCTAAATCAAAGCAGCGATCGCGCCTTTCTCCCAATACATAAATAATGGCGTTTGTCAACAACAAACGCCATTATTTTTAACTAAGACTGCGGCGGTTTCTGTTCTTTAAACTCCGCTAGCCATTCCCGAACCTGTTCAGCCGCAATATCGCGGCTTCCTAAACCAAAAGCTAGAGCGATCGCCACTGCGATCGCGCCTAACAACAAGCCAAACGCCAAATTGACAATATTGCTAGCAATCCCCATCTGTTGCAGCGCCATCGCCGAAACCAGCGCAATAATGCTGATCCGAGCAGTTTGAGCTAAAAGTCGAGCTTGGCGAGTGCCAGAACTTGCAATCAAGTTGTAAGCCAAATTAGCCAAATACAAACCGATCGCAAACACTATCAGCCCAATCAACACTCTGCCAGAAATGACGATAATCTGATTGACAATCGAAGTCAGAGCATCGAGGTTGAGGACATCCGTAGCCGTCACCGTCGCAAACAGCATAATCCCCACCAGCGCCACAATACCCGCAATTTCTGAAGGCGTGCGCGAAGGTATCGCCGTCGCATCCGGTTGGAGTACCGTTGCATCTGGATCTAGGGAGTTGATAGTTGGCGGTGCGACTGTCAAATTAGGCCGCGATTGCAAACCCAGCCAGTAGAAAATATTATTGAAGCCAATTCCCGTGAGAATATTAGCCACCAAATCGGCAATAAAACGGCCGATGAAATAGGCGATCGCTAAAATCACCCCAGCCGTAAAAATCTGCGGAATCGCATTCAAAATCTGAGTCAACATCGACACCGCAGGAGCCGAAATCGCCTCAACTCTTAGCGCATTTAAGGCCGCGATCGCAGTCGGAATTAAAATCAGGACATAAACAATCGTCCCCACAATCCACGAAAGCGTCTGTCCTCCCCTCGATTGAGTCAGTCCAACTCTCGCCCCCAACAAATCAGTCCCAGTCGCCGCCAACAAATTAGTTACAATTCGGCGTACAATCTGAGCGATCAGCCAGCCAGTCGCCCCAATAAACACAGCCGCCAACACATTTGGCAGAATTGACAGAATATCGTCGAGCAACCGCTGCACCGGTTGCAGCGTTCCCTCCAACTCCAGAGTGCTCAATACTGAGGGCAAAAACAGTAGAAAAATGAACCAGTACAGAGCATTTGCCAAAGTATCGCTCAAAGCCAACTGGTTTTGCGCCGGAGTCCCAGCCACCTGCTGATTCAAGCGCTCATCCAAGCGAAAGAGCCGCAGCCCCCGCGTCACCACCAGCTTCGAGATCGTAGCCAGCAGCCAGGCGACTGCCAAAAGCCCAGCAGCGCCCAACACCTTTGGTAAAAACACAGTAATCTGATTCAGCAAGCTTGCCAGCGGTTGAGAAGCCGCCGTAAGCTGGAGTTTATCTAAAAAGCCCACCAACGCAAAAATCATCACCAGCCAAAACACAGCGCTGGCGATCCACTTATCGACTGGTGGCATCTCCGTGCCCCCTTGCTGCCCTCCAATCCAACCAGCAACACGGTTGTCGATGTCAGTGCTATCTAGCAGCTTTTTCGTGAGAAACTCTGCAATCAGCGCTATCACGTAGCCAATCACCAAAATCCCGATCGCCAAAGCTAGATCGATAATCGGGTTAAATTCTGGGGGAAGTACCCTCAAAGGATTGGGTAAAACAGGCATTTGCTGCCCCAAAATCAGCCCGGATAGCACAGGCTTGAGGATATTTGTACCCTGGGTTATCTCTTGCCAAGTTCCATTCATATTTTTATTAGGTTAACGTCAGATTTGACCAGCAAAAATGCGAAACTGCAAGTAATAGCCTCTAGCTTGCAGGTTCTATGTCACATCGTCAAGTTTTTGAGCAATCAATTGAAATTCGTGCCAGTGCATCAGTAGTGGAGCGGTGTATCACTGATAACGTTTTAATGCACAAATGGCTCAATCCAGTTCTGCGCTGCGAACCTGTTGGTAATTGGGACACAAATGTCGGAAGTCGCAGTCGCTTTATCATACAAATTCCTATTTTGCAACCCACCTTAGACAGTATAGTTTTGGAGCGAGAACCAGGTCTAATTGTTTGGGGGTTTGAGGGATTTTTTCAGGGGTGCGATCGCTGGCAATGTCAACCGTTAGAGCCGGGAACGCGCCTCGTTAACCGCTTTGAATTCGAGATCCCAAATCCCCTAATTCGTTTCGGCTTTAACCGCTTTGCCGCCCCTTGGACAAGGAGGGATATGGAAGCACAATTACGCCGCCTCAAACAGGTAGCAGAGGCACAAAATTACTAATTGCTAATTGCTAATTGCTAATTGCTAATTGCTAATTGCTATAGCAACCTTCTTGGCAGTTATATTGTACAAGAAATTATCGCTGTATTTCTCCCCCTTCCCTTGCAGGGAAGGAGGTTAGGTCACAGATACAGATATACAGTTTAGATGCGTAACAGCTTATCTGTGATAGATATTACGATTGTTACTTGGTACTACCAGATTGTCCCGGCTCACAAATCACTTGCTTAGCTGTATCTGCTGCTTGCCGAGCTGTATTTTGCAAAGCCGGCGAATTTTGATAGATAGCTTGCAAATCCTGTGCATCTTTAATCACTCGCTCATAGATAGCAAGGGCCTGATTACCGTCAACTTCTAACGCTTGAGGAGTATAATTTTGCAACACTTCAATCAGCGATATCTTGTTGTCGCGAGCAGATGCAACTAAAGCATCCCGCAACACCAAACTACCTTGAGCGCGAGTAACAGGAGGATAAGCAACTTCAGCCATCTGTTTGAGCATAATTTCCCCAAAGTAAGTATTGAGAAGTCGCATTACTAATTGCGAATCTAGACTTACTTCTCGCGTTAGCATACTGCGGACTGATTCAGGGTCTTGTTTAGCAAGATTCAGAACGCTTTGCAACTGAGAAGAGGGTTTGCCAGTTTGGGCGAAGGACTGTAAATCGCTCATTGGTAAAGCTATATCAAGAGCACCGTACTTGACAGTAATCTGTTCAACAGCAAAGGCTTTTGAGCTATTCAGCAGCGCTATACCTGTTCCCAACAACAACGCCAAACTTAGGGATAAAGATTTGGATACTCCCTTTGCCAAAAGAACGGAGTTCAGACGAACACCCTCAAAAGAGCCAAGTTGAAACCGAAAGTTCATTCGTTTAAGCCTCTCTACACAGTTAAACATAGTTTATTGGAGCGACGATCTGTCCCTATTTATGTCTAGGAGATGTACTCTAATGTTCCCTTAACTACCAGTTAAAAAAAACTGTCCTGTTCAGCCATTTTAACCAGCCTTTAGATAGATTTCAGAGTTCACTCTATCTGCTAATCCGCTCTCTAGAATCCCTCCCGATTTATCTTGAAGCTTAGGCAGTTTTGCAAATTGTTTTTTGCACTTCTGGACTGGTTCGTAAGAACGTTAGCACTTTTTGTCCCTCAACAACAGCCTGGTTATAAAGATTGACAATTTTTTCGCCGTCGATCACAATTGCATCAGTTCCTTGATAGCTTTGTAACACTTCTAAAAGCGACATTTGCCCATCCTTAATCACTAGATTAACTGTTGCTTTCAGATCGTCTACCATTCTCGCATAATTGCTACCTGGAGTCAGATATTTGCTAACTTCTGTGAGAGCAAGTTTCCCGTAATATGAGTTAAGCAAATCATTCAATACATTGGGAGCAACATCCACTTTTTTACTCAAAACTTCGCGAAAACCGCTAATTTGATCGGGAGTTGCTTTGGCAATTTGAAAAAGCGATCGCAATTGATTAGAAACTTGACCACTATTTGCAAAGGTTACAAGCTCAGGAATCGTGACTGATACATCAACTGCGCCGTATTTAACCTTAATCGCGTCTATCGCAACTGCACTACTGCTAAAAACTAACAAGCTAGCACTTGCTGCTAGCAGAACTGCCATTCCTACGGCTAACTCTTTTGAGATCCGCTTGCTTACAACACGGTAAAGTTTACGAACGCTCTGAAACCACCCTAGTCCAAACAGAAATTTCATTTGCTTCTCCCTTAGATATTAAGTGAAAATAGTTCTGCCACAACCCGGCGCTAAAAGTTAAATCAGTAGGGGCACGCCGGGAGTTGTACAGAGATAGCCTGATTTTACGGGCTTTTCTCTCTTTGCACAATCGCCCTCTCCCGATCATTCTACCTTTGAAATGCGTAAGTGATCTATAACTTTTCTACTGTCCCCCATGTAACTTTACAAAACATCCTTCTGCATTTCCCACTCAACCAGTTGTTGAACTGTCATATATCGCGACTCATCCGCTCCAACAGTTGCCGGATAATCGCAGCGTCCTCAGCACGAGGAATATTTGTCAAATACATTTCTAAGTCTTGGCGGGATTCTTGCCAACGACCGAATTGATAGTAGAGAATTCCCCGATCTCGCCTTTCACCTGCGGCATCTGGAAACAGCAGTAGAATCCGCTCGATCGCCGCCAAGGCTCTAATTCTATCGCCTTGATTTAGATAAATAGCTTTCAGATTGCTCAACATCCGCCCTAATATTTGCCTGCGGCTAACTGGTGCTAGAAATGCGGGTTGTAACTCTACTGGTTGGCCATAAATTTGAGAAAGTCGATTTTTACAGTCTTCTGGAAATAATATTTCTCCTTGATTGAAGGCATCGACATAGATACCTACATCCTCGAAATCGGGGCGAATTAAAAAATGTCCCGGCATTCCAATTCCAATCATTGGGAAGTCAATCCGCTGGGATATTTCTAAATAAAGTAGAGATAATGTGATGGGAATTCCAGTACGTCTGTCGATGACGTGATTGAGAAAGCTATTACGGGGATCGTAGTAGTCGGCTGTGTTACCGCTAAAATTTAATTGTTCGTAGAGATAGCGGTTTATTGTTTGAATAATTCGCAGGGGATAAAGTTGTCGCGGCAGACTTTCTTGTACATCAGCGGCCATTGTGTCGAGGGCGTTGATGTATTCCTCGGGATCGATGTCTGGTTCTTCTTCTTGGGCTATGTAAAGGGCTGCTTTTGCTAGGTTTATTTGCTGGTCTAGATGATTGATTTCTTGCTCAAAAAGTTTTCGCGATCGCGATTCGTTCATCATAAATAAGTACCCCTAATTTTTCATAAAGCCCATCGATAAAGTTTTTTCAGGTTCAATATTAAGATGAATGCTTTCTGCTATAATTCGTAACGCCGCCATCCTGGCGGTACGATAACCGCCAAGATGGCGGCGTTACATTCCTCGATCCTAGCTAAATCCCGTGACTTTTGCCAATTACCCAGTTACGACGGAAAAAACGGGCTAATGCTGACTCTTCTAAAGATAAAAATATTGGTCTTCCGTGCGGACAAGTGCGCGGATTGCGAGTAGATTTCCACCGATCTAATAAAGTCTGCATTTCTTGTAAAGTTAGAGTAGTACCATTACGAATTGCACTGCGACAAGCGGTAGCTACTTGAGCAGTTTGCAAATCTCCAACTTTACTGATTTCTGTCAAGGCATCTTGACAATCATCTCGTTTTGCTAACAATGCTGGAGCACTGCGTGCTGCCCATAGTTGCTCGCCAAATGGTTCTATTTCTAAACCTAATCGCTGCAAATTATCGACTTGAGTTGGCGATAATTGATTAAGAATCACTGGTGGTTCTAAGGGTACTAATTGCCAAGCGTAACATAACTGCTCGTATAAAACTCGCTCGTGGGCGATGTGCTGTTCTACTAACCACATTCCGCTGGGATGTTCGGCGAGAATGTAGGTATTGTGGACTTGAGCGATCGCTTTCAATTCCATTAACCCTAAATCGCTGCTATTTTTCCCTGCTTCCCCGTCAGCATTCGGTTGAATAGAACGGTTGACATTATAACCGCTCTTTTGTTCAGAGGCTTTGAGTAATTTACCAACTCGCTCAGGTAGCGGCATTTCTGGCATGATTTCAGTATTAAGCTGCAAAGCTCGTGCGATCGCAAGGCTAATCTGCTCTTGCCAGTAAATCATATTATGCAGATAAATTTCTGCCTTGGCGGGGTGGCGGTTCCAGTCTATTTGCTCTGGGTAAATTTGGAAGTGAATAAAACAGATGGGGTAGCGATCGCGCGGACAAGTTCGCCCAAATGCAGTTAAAATAGTTTGCTCTAATTCTGGCGATCGCACAACCCGCCCATTTACAGCAACTTTAACCCAATCCGGCCGCCGTCGATGACACCGATCCGGTAAACCTATTACTAAATCTAAGGATTGAGCAGGTAATTGGTAATTGGTAATTGGTAATTGGTAATTGGTAATTGGTAATTGGTAATTGGTAATTGGTAATGCTCCCCCGCTCAAGAGCTCCCCTGCTCCCCCGCTCAAGAGCTCCCCCGCTCCTCTGCTCAAGAGCTCCCCCCCTCCTCCGCTTCCTAAAGGTGGTGACACTTCCAAGGTTAATTGTTGCAAATCACTTAATCGCACTCCTCGCAAGATTTGGGGTAGAGTTTCCTTTGCTGTAACGCCGGGACTGATATGTAAAACCAGGTTGTCACCTTGGCGAATTTGCCAAGTAACGCGGGGATGACAAACAGCAATTTGCTGAAGCATTAATTGTACTGCTCGCAACTGCTGTGCAGGTGATACAAAACCGCGACGGACTGGCCAACTTCCAAATAAATTAGATACTGTTACTACAGTACCGGGAGCGATCGCAATCGCTTCTACTTCCCTTGGTTCCCCAACATTATTATAAACAATTCTCCACCCAGAATTTAGGTCTTTATTTGTGGATTGTGGCCGCTCTTTATTAGACTCAAATCTCAATTCAATCGGAGTTGCAAAATCATTTTCTCGACTCGCAATTTCCAAGCAAGCCAACTGAGCTAAACTGTGTAAAGCTTCGCCGCGAAATCCCAGAGTTGTAATCTTCCAAAGGTCTTTTGCACTATTAATTTTGCTAGTGCTATGAGCAGTTGCGGCCTGCTGTAAATTTTCCAAATCCATCCCCATACCATTGTCTGCAACTTGCACTTGCCATTGCTCTGGTCGGATCGAAACAATGATTCTAGTTGCACCCGCATCGAGGGAATTTTCTACCAATTCTCGCACTACAGCAGCCAGAGAGTCGATGACTTCTCCGGCAGCAATTAGGTGGACAACTTCTGCGGGTAGGGTTTGGATTGTAGCTGTCATCCCATTTTAAATATTAGATTGTAGGTTGGAGATGGAGATTGGAGATCATCTAAAATCGGGAGCTATTCAGTTATTATTCGTGGCAAACGGATACAAAAAGTTGTACCTTGAGAATATTGCGATTCAAAAGTAATATAGCCGCCGTGAGCGTCTATGATTGACTTCGCGATTGCTGTTCCTAGTCCCGTACCGCTGCGCTTTCCAAAAGTTACAAATGCGTCAAATAAATGTTCGCGAATTGCCTCTGGAATTCCCGGCCCGTTGTCAGAAATCATAATTTTTGCCCATTTCCCATCTATCTCAAGGACAATCTCAACTTTACCACCTTTACCGTCAAAAGCTTCTACAGCATTCCCCACTAAATTTTGTAATACGCGCAAAATCTTGTTTTCATCAGCTTCGATAATTACATCTGCTGTCTGCACTACTAAATCAACACGGGTACTATCAAAATAAACTCTGTTTAGCTTTTCAAACTGCTGCAAAGTATTAGATAAGTTCACTGTTTTTTTGTGCAATACAGCATTGCCGCGAGAAAATTCTAATACTTCGTCAGCCATTCCTAACATTCGCTGCACCTGCAATTGAATCAGTTCGCACCATTCTGCGGTTTCTTCGTCAGGATGCAGGTCTTTGAGCATTTCACTTGATAGTTGAATCCCTGTAAAAGGACTTTTGAAGTCGTGAATGATAGTGCTGACCATTTCTCCTACTACTACCATTTTTTCTTTGTGAACTAACTGTTTTACATATTGATCTGTTGTGGATCGTAGGTGTTGAGTAATGTAACCAAACAGATGAAGTACGGCGCTACCTTTGGCAATTCGTAAGGTGTCCATCAGAGTTTCACGGGAAATTTTTGCTAATGTTGAATCACCACAAACGATGGCTCTAGCACTACGGGGTTGTCCATCTAAAACTCCGAATTCTCCGAAAAAGTCGTTTGGTTTAGCTACGGCGACGGTTTGATATTTGCCTTCGGGTGTGCGCTTACTAAACTCGACCTGACCTTCTAGAACTAGGTATAAAAAATCGGGAATTTCTCCTTCTTCAAAAACTACTTTTTCCTGGGGAAAGCTTTCCACTTCTGCCACTTGGCACAATTGGTCAGCTTGCTCTTGGTCAAAATAGGAAATAAATCGATGGGATGCTAGCTCCATTTGAGATTACCAAATGATTAATCTTGTCAGTTTCTTTCTTCTATATTTACTCAGTATTGCTTCACTATCACCACTCGGTAAAGCGATCTTTTTGCCCAGAAGTGGGGCGATAAAATCTTATTTCAGCCGAGGGTCGCGCAGTTCAGTATAAATACTCAGTTTTTTTCAGCTTACTATTGAGCTGAGGGTCGGGGCGATCGCTCCATCTCTAAGTGCAGTTTCGCTGAGCTAATATTGCATACGCCTGTTCGCGTTACTCCCCGTTAGACTATCATATCCTCACCCGTAAGCCAAACTGAGTCTTGAGTCTAAACTCTCGACACGCTAGACGGCAGGGCGATTGGGTCATTGATTTTGCTTGACAAAATTAGTTATGTATGATATGCAATCTAAGGAATGAAGAGAGATCGAAGGAAGGTGCGATCGCCTACCCGCGCGGCTAATTAAAGAAGTCCCTAATAAGACTTACGCAACTGGCACATAAATTAAGCTGCGTCTAATTTCCACGATGTAATTTACTTTTTCTTCTACAATTGTTTCTTTCAAAATGTCAGTTTTCATCACATTGTACAATTTTAACCCTAATTTCTTCAATCATTGTCATCCAGCCGCACCCTACCTATACCTTCCTAAAGCTATCACAGCATTTTGTCCCCCAAACCCAAAGCTAAAACAAAGTGTATTCCTCACTTCCCGCCGACGCGCCGCCCTAACTAAGTCTAACTTAAATAATGAGTCTCTCAAACCTACACAAGGCGGCATTATTTGATCTTTAATACTCATTAAACAAAAAGCTGTACCTAATGCACCAGATGCACCTAATGTATGTCCCGTTGCTCCCTTAGTTGAACTAACAGCAACTCCATGAGGAAATAACTTTTCAATTAACATTGCTTCGTGTCGATCGTTTAATTGAGTTGCAGTGCCGTGAGCATGGATGTAATCTATATCATTGACAGATAATTTACTACGACTTAAACATTGCTCGATCGCTGCGATCGCACTTTTCCCTCCTAAATCCGGTGAGTTAGCATAACAAGCATCATTTGTCAAGCCAAATCCTAAAACTTGACCATAAATTTTAGCACCCCGACGCTTAGCTAACTCAGCAGACTCTAGCACTAACAGCGCAGCGCCTTCTCCCAAAACAAAGCCTTCTCGCTGCGAATCAAAGGGATAGGCCCCCGTTTGCGCCAAAGCACCCATCTGATTGAATCCTGCTAGGGTTAAGGGCGTAATTGGGGCTTCCACAGCGCCAGCGATGACGCGATCGCATTGTCCCGTCTGGATTAACTCAAAACCTTGCGCGATCGCCCAAATTCCCGTCGCACAAGCCGCCGCTGGTGCTAATACCGGCCCCCTCGTACCAATGAAATTAGCCGCTGCGATCGCGCCAGCATGAGGCAAACAATCTAAGAATTGGTAATTGGTAATTGGTAATTGGTAATTGGTAATTGGTAATTGGTAATTAGTAATTAGTAATTCTTTTCCTTCTTCCTCCTCTCCTAGATAACTAAATTCCTCTTCGTTCTTCCTTATTCCTTTTTCCTTTTTCGTTCTTCCTTCCCTTGCAAATTGCTCTAACCTTGCTTGATTTCCGCGACTCGAACCAATAACTAAGCCACAATCGGGCAAAGGTAAACATAAATCAGCATCGATAATAGCATCAGCCAAAACCTGCCGAGTCAGTTTTATTAACTCAACAGGTTTTGTGCCAATTAAAGCCAAAGGCCTGCATTCATTTTCTGGGAAAGGTTGGTGTAGACAAATCCCAGAATGACCAGATAAAATCTCCTTCCAAGTAGATTCCAGCTTACCCAAAGCTGAAACAAGACCGATTCCAGTAATAACAACTTTTACACTCATTGCTATTTGTTAGTAGTTAGTTGTTAGTTGTTAATATTTGACTTGACAACCAGTCACATACTACTTACAACTATAAACTAACTATTTGCCCACGAACAACCAACAACTAACCACTAACTACTAACAATTAATTTTTCAAATTTTCCAACCCCTGCGTTACCTTAGCTGACTCAATGCGATCGCCAGCCTGAATTTGATCCACAACTTCCATCCCTTGCGTTACATAGCCAAAAACTGCATAACTGCCATCTAAAAATGGCAAGTCACTCAAAGCAAAATAAAACTGAGAAGACGCGGAATCAGGAGGATTAGATCGAGCCATTGCCACAGCCCCGCGAGTATGCTGCAACACAGGTTTAGCTGTTACTCCAGCTTGTTGAAGTGTCGTACTATAGGTAGGTTCTTTTGCTCCTTTCGGCTTAATTTCTAAGGGAATATAGCGCTCTTTTGAAGTTGCAGGATCGATAAAACCACCTGTTCCCAAACCCGCCGCCGGAAACTTAGGATCTTTCCCCTGGGGATCGCCGCCTTGAACTACAAAAGGTTGCGGTTCCCGAACTACTCGGTGAAATACCAGACCGTCATAAACTCCCCGCTTGACCAAATCGACAAAATTACCCGCAGTAATAGGCGCATTTGTGCCGTCTACTTCGATAGTTATGGGGGCACCTTTAACCACCATTACTACCGTTGCCTTTCCTTCCAGACGTGGTACATTACTGATTTGTGGGCTACTCGCCTGTTGCGGTGAAGTTGAAGCCGCTTCACTGGCAGAGGGGCTAGGGACGGGTGAGGAATTTGTAGCCGGTGAATTTCCACATCCTGCTAAAATTACCACGCCAACGAGCAAAAGTGGCAGTATCCATCGCTGAATTTTAATTTTCATTTTGAATTGAAATTAGACAGTTGATCTACAATAGTAATTGTATCAAGTAAGTTTTTAATATTGATATCGGAGTTCGGGACAATGACGACAGTTGTTTTAAATTTGGAAAATGTCGATCTGAGTGACGAACAGTTTTACCGCTTGTGTCAGGTTAATCGAGATTGGCAATTTGAACGCACAGCTAAGGGAGAGATCGTTATTATGTCCCCTGTAGGTGGAGTGAGTGGAAATCGAGAAGCTAGTTTAATTACAGATGTGAATTTGTGGAATCGGCAAACGCAACTGGGGATAGTTTTTAGTTCTTCGACAATTTTTCGTTTACCTAATGGAGGCGATCGCTCTCCTGATGTAGCTTGGGTGAGGTTAGAAAGATGGTCAGCTTTAACGGAGGAAGAACAAGAGAAGTTTCCACCAATTTGTCCTGATTTTGCGATCGAGTTGCGTTCCCGTACAGATGCGATTCAACCTCTTCGGGAGAAAATGCAGGAATATCTTAATAGTGGTTTGCAGTTAGGCTGGCTAATTAATCCTCAAGATCGACAAGTAGAAATCTATCGACGCGATCGCACGGTAGAGATTGTACAATTTCCCGTAAGTTTATCGGGAGAAGATGTGTTGCCAGGGTTTGTTTTAAATTGGCCTTTAGCGTGAATGTGATCGGATTAAATTGGAGTTGCAAGAAAGTCAGTAATTTGGGGGTAAAGGAGTGCGATCGCTTTAATGCTATACTTGAATTGATTAGTGTTTTAACAACTATCAGCAAATTGCTTGACACAATTCAATCAACCATCAGATGCAGAAAAAGCTGCCTTGATTGCGGAGTTAAGGCAAATCGGTATTAAGCATACCCCTGAAAATATCCTGCGGATTGCCAAGCTACCAGATGGCAAAATCGTGTTTTTGGAGTTGGGAGATAATGAATCAGGTTTACAACATATTCTGAAAGAACATTCTCGGAATTTTGTTGATATTGGAATTTCTCCAGACCAAATTCCTGATGTGGTGATGGCAGCAGTAACAATCGGTCGATTTGTTTGTTATCAAGGTAGAAGCCGAACCCGTTTAATTTATGAACTTACCTTTAATGGTCAAACCCATTACATTGCTGTTACTATTGGTAGTAACGGATATATAGTCGGGGCTAATCCTAGAACTTCGCCTTAATTTGTGAATAACTACTATGGCTATGAAAATTGAACTTATGGCTGATTATGGATGCTATCCCCTATGGTGGGCTAATGGGGAAAAAGTGGGTGATATCGATCCCGCAACACTACCCTTGAGTCAGGAAACACTCTTACGTTTGGAAAAGTGGGCAGATGCCTATGATGCTAAATTGAACTGGGACGATCCGGCTTCATCGGGTTTTGCTAGTTTAGAGACAAAGAAGGCTTTTGAGGATGAAGGTATCAGTCTTTGGCATCAGTTGAGAAAAGAGTTAGTACCAGAATATGAGGTTTTCTACTTTAGCAATATGTTGGAGGAACACATAACGCATCCGAGTCAATTGGAAGTGTTGCAGGAAATTAGATGAGTTGGTTGTGGGAGTGCGATCGCACTGCAAAAAACGTTTTAAAAGTTGCCAGATAGTGCTTTTCAAAAGTGAGGATAAAGGAATGGAAGGGGATCTCGTACTTAAGATGAACAGATTAGAAAGCGATCGCCATTTCGTACCTACTCCTGACTCAAAATTGCCAAAAACTCCTGTACAACCAGATCCGGTTGTTCGCTGCATAGGCTAGCATCGTAATGTTTGACAAGACAAATGCCAGAATCGAGCGAAACAATATCTAGCTGTCCATCTTGTTTTTCATCTTCAGGCGCTCGATCGCCATCAACCTCAAGAATCCCTAATTTGCCTTGGTGGAAGACGAGAAATTGAGCTTTTTGATTTTGTCTGCCGGCGGGTGTTGTCAGTCGCAGTTGAGAGTTGGGGATGAAAAGAGTGGAAGTGCGATCGAGTATTTCGGCAATTTTCACTTGTGCGTCGGAGTCAAAGTGAAAACCATTCCATTCAATTTCATTTTCAGAGTTAGACGATCCAGTTTCACTGTCAGCAGTTATTGTTTTATCTAAATCGGCTTGACCATAATCAGCTTCATTCAAGTTTGCGAATAATCTAGCGCCACTGAGATTTGCTCCGCTGAGATTAGCACCGCTGAGGTTAACTTCTATCGTCAGATTTCGCTGTACGTTCACTTGGTTTCGCCGTAAGTATCGCTTTAAAACTGACTTTAGATTATCTTTTTTGACTTTTTCTTCTAGTGCTTTTGAAAGTAGTTTCCATAGCTTAGCACCAGCATCTTTGATATAATCATATTCATATTCAGTGCTGGCTGCTATTTCTTTATAAGACCGTCCTTCCCAGGATTGACGAAACACTATTTCTTGAATTTTGTTGAGGCGATCGTAGTTGAGGGCCGTTTCTGCGATGGTTAGTGCTTCGTCAACAGTCATTTGTCAAAGTCCCTTACTAGCGGAGCGTTAAGGTAGGCTTAGTATAGATCAATAGTTCGGACACTTTGGGGAAAAATGGCTGGAAGGGTTGATTTATCGTGAGTTGTGACTTGACTCAAACTCTTATTCTGTCGTTGGCAATCAAAAACTGTCCGAAGTTATTGATAGATTATACTGCCACAGACACCTAATATTACTTTTTTCTTACTATTTTATTACTTTTTATTACTATTGCACCGATATAAAGTTGCTATTATCTCTAATAATACACAGAAATGTGAATGCCAATAACACTCACCAGCAGTCTTAAAAACCTTAGTGAAGCAGCTATAAGATAGATGCTGACTCATTGGTAGCTTCGCTGTTTCTTGGAAAGGAGTAATTATGGCTGAAAATAACATATTGCCACAAGATACTGACAAACAGATAAGGAATACCACGATAGAAATTACTAAGCAAACAGTTAGATTTGGTTCAGAGGTCTATCAGTTTCGCAACGTCACAGGTTTTGGGGTATCCTCTATTAAGACAGAAAATGTATTTCCAATACAAGTTATTTTAGGATTGTTTGTAATTGGACTTTTTTTAGCAAATATTCCTAATTGGAGAATCTGGGGAATAATACTGGTTTTAGTAGCAATAGACGGATTTTATGCAAACACTTCACAAGCCAAAAAGTATGGTCTTAAATTATATCTTAATTCAGGTTATCCGTCCCCAGTATTTATTAGTAGCGATATGCGAGGTTTAGAAAAAGTAGTTTCAATCTTATACAAATTCATGGAAAGTAATACAGAAGTTAATTGTGTAATCCATATAGAAGATAGATCGATCCGAATAGAAGGAAGTGTTGGAGGTTCCGTCACAGCAGGTAATATTGGAGGCAGTTCATCAAGTCAAGTTGGAGGAAATGTCTCGCGAAATGAGTAACAATAATAGTGTTATCCAAAGATAAATCAAATTAGGAGGGAATAATGGAAGATAAACAAATTAAAATTCAAGTCGGAGGAGGTGTTGGAGGTTCTGTTACAGCAGGTGATATTGGAGGCAGTTCATCAAGCCACGTTGGAGGAGATGTCTCAGCCATTATCAACGAGTTACCTTCATCCTCTGAAGCCGATCGACCAAGAATTAAAGAGTTACTGACTCAACTCCAAGCAGCAATTAAAGCCGATCCAAATTTAAGTGAAGATGACAAAAATGATGCTTTAGAACAAGTAAAAGACTTAGCTGAAGCTGCTAAAAATCCTAATGATGCAGAAATGAAGAATAAAGCCAAAAAGGCAGATAGGATGCTCGGACGAATTATCTCTGCGGTACCAAAAGCAACAGAACTACTACAACTCTGTAATAATCTACTACCATTGATTACTAAAGTGTTTGGGATTTAATAAGCGATCGCGTCAAACAAATCCTACGATAAATCCGCCAGCACGAGTATCAGAAAAACTCATACAGGCGGATTTTTAAAAGCCAAAAACTAATACCACCCAATTGATTTTAGTTTCTGTAAACGCGAATTATATCCGCCTTTTTTAATCTTCAGAAATCCTTTACAAACCTTCCAAAGGAACTCCCAAAAATCTAGCCAATTGAGCTCCTTGATTTTCCACCTCAGACAATCCTAAAGGCTGTCCCACTCGCGTCAAAGGATATTCGCGACGATCCTTGAGTTTAAGATAAATTGCTCGGCGCGGATTCAAACCTTCCTTAATATCAATTCGCACCGATTGTACATCCTCCGTCTTAACGGCAATATCAATTTGGCGATTTTTCCCCGGAAAACCCCAACGAAACAGTCGAATACTCCCAGTTTCCCGGTTAAACTCATTGTAGCCGCCCCCAACATCGCAGGCGATCGTCATCCACAGATAAAGCGCCAGCAGCACCCCACAAACGCCATAGAAAGTCATTGCAATCCCTTGGGGGAAAAAGTAGAGCTGAGTAGGGTCAGCAAAAGGCAACAAGTTAACGTGCAAGTAGGAAGAAATACCTGCCAGCAAAAAACCAGTCCCACCAATACTAACGATCGCAGCGAACAAGTAATTACTCAAGCGGCGAGATCCTAGAACCTCCAGACGGAGTAGGCGATCGCTTGTTGATGTCATTTGTGCAGTCATAAAATTTTCCTTTTTTTAGCCAAGGGGAATTGCAAATTTTGTTAATTTGTAATATATAGTTATGTTAACTTAATTAGAAACCTTCCCTTTTAATAAGCACGAGGATTTTCGCGAAATGACTATAGCAGTCGGACGCGCCCAGAACGAACGAGGCCTATTTGATGCCCTCGACGACTGGCTCAAGCGCGATCGCTTCGTTTTCATCGGCTGGAGCGGCTTGCTCCTCTTCCCCTGCGCCTTCTTCGCCATCG
>NZ_JARFTR010000160.1 GCF_029167235.1 Kamptonema sp. UHCC 0994
GAGACTAGGCGATTGCTTCGCTTGGCTCGCAATGACAGATAGTAAGTAATTTGCCGGACATGATATAACTGTGAATCCCGAAAGCTCAATAAAAAAGCGGCAGTTTCCCGCCGCTTTTTTAGGTGCAGTTAGATGCTGCTGATACCTAGAAAGTAAACGTAGTCCGCAGGAGACCTACGAAAATCGTGTCATTATTTTCATTGTGATCCGAATTGGTAATCACAAAAACACCGGGAGTAATCGAGATAAAATCGTTGACTTGGAAACGATAGAAACCTTCGATGTGCAAAGAAGTTTCATCGTCTTCTCGGCCATCGCTATCGGTAACTTTTGGCGGTACACCCACCACAAAACCTAATAAGTTGCCTCGGCGACCTAAATCTGGGAATGCGAGGGTAATAGCTGCGTTCATGATTGTGGCTTCACCATCGCCGCCCCGGTGTTGGTTAGCGCGGGTGTAGCCGAACCAACCGCCCAGATTAAAGCGGGTGCTAGGCTTCCAGTTAAACTGAGCTGCAAAGTTGTCTGAGGAAGTAGGATCTTGACCAAAGGGCCTGTTAGCTAAGGTACTACCCGTACCACCCATGACGTTGACATCGCCAGCTCTGGAGTATTTATGGGCGTAAGCTAGACCCAGATCGAAGTTTGACCCTAGGGAGAAGACTAGCTGAGCAATAGCGCTGTAGGAACCAGTGGCAATGCCTCTACCTTCTTGAGGATTAGGAGCATCGCCGTCAGAGGCTAAGTAGCCAAACTCAGCTCGCAAACCTTTGCTGAAAGCATATCTCAGACCAGCTCCAGCACCGTCAGGGCCCCTAAACACGGCAGGGTTGCGTTGTGCGAATCGGGAGAGAGCACCGTTACCGCTATCGTTGAAAGGAGTGACCGCGCTGGCAACATCATCAAGGGCAAGTCCTTTCGGGCCGAGGTAGACTGTAGCGCGACCTGCGGGAAAACGGTACACTAATTTGTCGAGTGTAAAGTTGTTAGTCCCCCCCCCGTCAAAGGCTAAGCGGGCCATGTTGGTATTGGCAGCGCCATTTTGCTGGTATTGGGCAACGTTTAGAGCTTGCAAGCGGGTTGTCAACAAGTCTTGACCAGTAAAGCTGGTGTTGAAGTTGAGCCGCACCCGATACCCAAAGTTGGTGTTGGTGTTGTCGTCGTTTTGATATGCAGCATCACCGTAGGTATCGCTGATGGCAAAAATAGCTTCTCCTCTCAGCTTGGTAGTGGTGGAGAACTGATTGGCTTCGAGTTCAGTTGTCCGTGCTTCTAGCGCGTCCACCCGTCCTCGTAAGGTAGCGAGTTCCGAGGCAAATTCTTCTTGCAGACGTTGCAGTACGGCTAAGTCTTCTTTGGTGACAAAGTTGGCGGTAGCTCCACCGATCAGTCTAGTAATCTGGTCTAAGCAAGCGTTTAATCCAGCGGCAAATTCATAGCGAGTTAATGCTCGGTTGCCTCTAAATGTGCCGTCGGGATAACCTGCGATACAACCGTATCGCTCAACTAGGGATTGCAAGGCTTGGAATGCCCAGTCTGTAGGCTGTACGTCAGACAACTGGGAGACGGATGTGACCTGGGCCATGCCGTTTGATGACCCAGAGGCTTGAGCGCTGGGCTGCGCTGAGGGCGCTGCCGGTAGGATGGGGCCGCCCATTGTGGAAGTTGGCGCAGCGGCGGGGACTTGAGCTATTGGTTCAGGGAAGGCTGCGGGTGCTATAGTTGCCGGAGCTACCTGAATTGGCTGATTTAACTGGAGGTCAGATGCTTGGGGTGCGGTGCTGATTTCCAGGGAGGTAGGGGTACTTAGTGGCGTGGTGGTAGCCACGTCTGGAATTGATTTGATGTCGCTCCCAAGAGTCTGCGCGTTAGTGCTTGACTCTTTTTGTCCTTGGGTTTGAGGCTCTAGGGGGGTAACTGCGGCTATTTCCTCTGCCGGGGAAGCGCTGGTGTTTAGGGTCAGCGTTTCTGGGGTGGCGATTGATTCGGCAACCGTTGACTCAGAAGCCTGAGCTGTTGCTACCTGGCTGCTTTCAGGCTTTGTGGGCGCTTCTTGCGCGAGCGCTGCGGCACAGATGATTGAAGACATCCCCAACATTGCTGGAGATGCTAGTAATAAATTCCAAAAAGTTTTATTCATTATTCCTCACGCCCTCACACTCAACATCTAATTTAGAAGCAAGTTCCAACTGTTAGGTTGTCTTGTTTCTTGCTTGAATTGATAATATTCTTTTACTACCTGGAAGGTAACTGTGTCAAGCTTTTTAACCTGAGCTTAAAGCTGACAGCAACCTAGGGAATATTCTCTCCTTTTTTC
Source organism: Kamptonema sp. UHCC 0994 (assembly GCF_029167235.1). Lineage (GTDB taxonomy): Bacteria > Cyanobacteriota > Cyanobacteriia > Cyanobacteriales > Microcoleaceae > Kamptonema. Next base: position 2,318 of record NZ_JARFTR010000160.1, read on the forward strand.
GGGGAGAAAGGGAGAAAATTTAATTTCCACCAATTGACAGGGTTTTGACAGGGTTTTTCTTGAGTAGCTAGCCGCGTTTTGCTTGCCTCCTTTGCGTTGCGTGACTGATACTCCCTGGTGCGATCGCCTATTTTTTAGACTTCCGCACATATACCCTGACTCATAACTGCGTATTCTAACATGATTTTTTTTTAAGTCAACGATCTGAATCCAGGCTAGGGTTGCTTTGCTGTCTGCACCTGCTAGGATTCTGCAAGATTTGAGGTCGATGCTCGATCTAAAAAGTAGGCTTAAGGCATGGGGGCGATCGCGCTAGGGGTCAAGGTGAGCTAAGAAGAAGGAAGAAGGAAGTCGGATCGGCGGGAATTAGTTTGGCTTTCGAGGCCAATCTGCGGTTTTTTTGACAACTTAGAACCTCTTACGCTTTAACTTGCAGCCAATGTTATTTGTGCTATGCTGTTAAAAAGTGATGTTTCCTAATGATTATGAAGAGCCAATTGCAGTTTTTCATTATTGTTTTATTAGTAATAGGTATATGTTTTCGTTTCAGCAATCTTGGCAATAAATTTTATTGGTATGATGAAGTTTTTACTTCTCTACGAGTGTCTGGCTATACTGAAGCAGAAGTGTTGAGTCAAGTAGCTGACGGTCGCATAATTGCGGCCAAAGATTTAATGCAATATCAGCAACCTAATTCAGCAAAACACCTTACAGATACGATTAGGGGTCTCGCAGTTGAAGAACCTCAACTCCCCCCACTATATTTTATAATTACCCGATTTTGGGTGGAAATATTTGGTAGCTCTCCCACCAGTACAAGAAGTTTATCAGCTTCGATCAGTTTGCTAGCCTTTCCTTGCCTCTATTGGCTGTGCCAAGAATTATTTTCCACTCCAAAAATAGGATGGTTGGCAGTTGGATTCGTTGCTGTTTCTCCCTTCCATTTGCTATACGCTCAAGAAGCACGTCCCTATAGTTTGTGGGCAGTAATAATTTTGTTAACCAGTGCTTCACTCCTACGAGCTTTACGACTTCAAACTAAGCTGAGTTGGAGTATGTATGCGACAAGTTTAGCTCTAGGACTGTATACTCATTTATTTACTGGTCTAGTAGCAATTGGTAACGGTATTTATGTATTTATTGATGCTAATTTTCACCTAACGAAGAGAGTAATTGCTTGGGCAATAGCATCTGTTGCAGCTCTAATTACTTTCCTCCCTTGGTTGGTCACTTTAATTACCAATAAATCGGCAGCATCAGTGGCAACTAATTGGTCAGAATTAGGGACGGAAAGGCTGTCATTGATAAATAATTGGGCTGGAAATATTGGTCGTATTTTTATTGATTTTGGTTTTACATCTAAATCTCCTTTAATATATTTAATTCCTTTAACAGTAGAGAAAATTATTTTATTGATCCTCATAGGATATGCGCTTTATTTCCTAGGCTGCCAGACTCCAAAACGAGTTTGGCTATTTGTAGCGATATTGATCGGCTCTTGCGCTCTGCCAGTAATGCTAGTAGATCTAATAGATCTAAGTATAATATCAACTAAGAGCCGATATTTGTTTCCGACTTACATGGGGATTGAAATCGCTGTTGCTTATCTTTTAGTAACTAAAATTACCGTCCCATCTACAAAAGGCTGGAAACCGCAATTATGGAGAGTAATTACTATTCTACTGTTAGGGAGCGGCTTGCTTTCCTCTGCACTGAGCCTGCAAGCTGATAATTGGTGGAATAAGGAATCAGGAAGACAAAATCCCCAAATTGCTCGCATAGTTAATGAAACCCAAAAACCGCTTGTGCTTAGCGATACATCTAATATTTCCCTGGGTCAAATACTATCGATGAGTCATCTATTCGCACCCAAAGTAAGTATGCAATTGTTTCAGCCAGATTCCCCAATACCAAGTAAAATTAAATTAGCACAGGAACAAACGAGTGTTAAAATCGTCACCGATTTTAGCGATGTGTTTATATATGGAAACCCTGACAAACTGCGCTCTAGACTTGAGCAAGAAGGTAAGTATAAGATCGAGGCTGTTGACTTGGGGGAAACCCAGAAAATATTGTTTTGGAAATTAGTAAAATCGTGAGGTATGTATGGAAGACTTTGGTATTATTATCGCCTGTTGCGACCAAGATTATCTTTTTGCTAAAGGTTGCTGTGCCAGCATCCGGTATTTCTTGGGAGATGTTCCGATTTGTTTGCTGATTGATGGCTCGTTTTCAGTTGCACCCCTAGAAAAATCCTATGGAGTGCGTGTTATCAATCATGATAATGTATCGAGCGAACTTTTGAGAAAGAGAAGTTTTGGCTGGGGAAAAACTAAAATGATTGCGTTTTGGGAAAGTCCTTGGTCGAATTTTTTGGTATTGGATGCGGATACAATAGTATGGGGAGATATTCTTCAGTTTGCCGATTTTAATAATTTTGAATTTGTGATTGACCAGACTGAGGCTAATTACTCAGATGCGGATATTTCTAAGTTTTTCTTTGATATTCCGGGGATTGAGAAGAACTTCCCAGATTTTCGCTGGCAAGATTACCGATCTCGTTATTTCTGTACTGGTACTTTCTTTGCGAAGCGAGGGATTTTTAGCTTGGATGAGTATGTAGAAATTTTGGATTTCATTTCTCAATATCCAAATATATTTAAGTATGGAGAGATGGGGTTTTTGAACTTTATGATTTCCCGTGCGTCTCAAGAAGGTAGAGCGCGGGTGCAGAATATAGATATGCAATTGTTAGTGCCGGATTTTGACCAGAATTTGCTAAGAAAACGCTTTCCAATTGAGGCGGCGGGGCCCGGAGGGGATTTGGCCGCCACTGTGATTCACTGGTGTGGCCCGAAGCCTACTCTTTCTACTTCTGAAGTTTACTCGGAACCAATGAATTTCTGTCGGCGTAAGTGTCAGGAGGATGCTTGGGGAAGGACTGGTTTGGAGGCGGAAATGGCTTTGAAGTCTGAGGATTTGCAGCGAACTTTTTATGTTTATAAGAATAAGTTCAAGAAAAAGTTTCGCCAGTTGGTAGGTAAGTAGTAGGATGGGTGCTGTGAGTTAGTTATAGAGAATGCTTTCGAGTTCTTGAGAGAGATAGGGGAAACGCGATCGCGTTTTTAGTTTTTAGAGAGAAGGGAAAAACGCGATCGCTTTATTGATGGGATTGTCAAAAGGCATACAATGGGAATATCCAATGTCAATAAAGGCTTTTCTCCCCTAAATATGTCGTTACTAAGACTACCCTATTATCTATTTTGCTAATTTGCCTGATATAGAGTTACCGCGATTAACTTGGCCGCAAATAGCCGCTAATAGCAACCAACCTATAGCATTTACTCGTAAATCAAACAATGTTACATCTACAGTATTAAAGAGTGTACAAGCTGCAAAAGCGGTAAGATAACTAAAGAAAATTATTCTATCTTGCTCTGCTAATATTGGAAAGTGTGACTGCATATCTCCACTCAAATAACTTTCATTCTTTGCTAAGGGAGATTTGACTAATAACAAGATTCCTTGAGCAAAAATCCAACCTACTAAACCACATAAAAAAATTGTTGAGGGAATGCCAGTTTCAGCAGTTAACATCAGAAATAAATTGTGAGGATGACCTAGCCATCTGTGCATTTGTGCTTCATAAAGAGGTGTAAAATTTCTCAGACCCCAACCAGTCCAAGGACGTTGCTGAGTCATATTCAAAGCAAATTCCCACTGAGTTTTTCGCAGTGTAGCTACAGGACGATTTTGATACATTTGGTCTGTGAGTCTTCCCCAAATAAAATAGGGAACAATCTCTCGCAGCCATTTTCTTACTGGTTCCGGCCCAAATGCTGACCACAAAATCCCCCCAGTTGTACTAACAACAAGTGCTACTAAAGTTCGCCAACCTAGGTAAAGTGCAAAAGCCAGACTTGCTAAAATAGCTAGTCCCCAAGCATTGCGGGAATTAGTTAAGATTAAAGCCAAAGCATTTCCAATTACTGCGATACTTAGAAATGGTAATTGGTAATTGGTAATTGGTGATTGGTAATTGGTGATTGTTGATTGGTAATTAGTTACTGGGTTTGATTCTGAATTTAGGAATGATAAATCAGTCTTCTCTTTTCCCTCTTCCTTCTTCCTTCTTCCTTCTTCCTTCTTCCTTCTTCCTTCTTCAAAGCATAATCCTAGCCCAAGGATAAAAACAATTGTTAGATAGCAAGCTAGGATATTAGCGTACATAAATACAGAAGACATCCTTCCGGGCGGATTACCTTTTAGTTCCAAAACCCAGCCTGAAATTCCTTGTAATTGAATGGGAGTAGTCCAATTTAAAAATAGCTGTCCCAAGCCTAAAATTACTACTGGGATTGATGTAATTACTATAATCCAAGACAAACGCCTTAATTGAGATGGAGTTTGAATTAACGTACTAAATCCTGCAAAGAATATAAAGAAGGGAAAAAAATTTCCTAATCCTAAAAAAGCCTCTAAACGGTTGTGGGCAAAACTAGCAGTAATAATTAGCCAAATACTAAGAATAGCGAGTCCTTGATTGATGGGACTGCGGATAATTTGGCGAAACTTTTGTTTCCAAGTGACTATTAACCCTAAGAAAATGCCCAAAGCTCCTAGAATAGGAATTAAGGGGAAAATTAGCAGCCCTAACTGTGCATAATTCCAAGCATTCTGCCAGCGGCGTTCCGCAGTCATAATTTCAATTTCACTCGCATTGAATTTATAAATTTGTTAACTGTTAACCGTTAACTGTTAACCGTTAACTTCCTAGTTAAATTAAAAATTAAAAACTGCGATTCCTCAATTTTTAATTTTTAATTTTTAACTTTTAATTGTCATGCTGTTTCCCAGGCATATTCTGAACGGGTGAGGCGAATTTGAGCTAAGGCAAAGATAGTAGGAATAATGCGACCATAGTTAGTAGAAATAGAGCGCCATCCTAAATCTGCGAAAAACCAAGTCCACATTACAGGCCCCAACAATGCAAAGACACTTCTAGCGGCTCCATAACGGGCGGCACTTGCGGTCATGCCTTGGCGAGCTGCCTGAATTGCCATATAATTCTGAAACTGGGTTGCTGCGGCTGCTCCACCTGCGATCGCGGCTTCTTTTGCCATTTGATAAGTGGCAAAGTGCAGCGCAAACTGACGAGCCATGTGTTGTAAAATCACCTGTTTGAGTATAGAGTTCACTGCTAAAGCACTGCCGCCTTTGACAAGTAAAGCCAAGGGGTCTTTCTGTACTGAAATTGGCAGCGGTTCAGAGAGTTTGGACTCTTTTAGCGATCGCTGTACCCGCATTGTCAAAACTTCCTGTTCTGATTGTGGTAGGCGTTTCCAGGCCCTTCCCATCAAAAACAGAAACACTTCTTCCTCTAACTCTGTTGTCGAAAGCTTTTTGGAGTAAGGAATTTTGATATAGCGGCAAACTTGAATCAGAGCTTGCCGATAAGTGACTTGGTGGGTGCGACCCCGCAATACTGTTAACCCATCCGCTGCTAGGTAGCGAAATCGCTGTTCTATGGCATCTAACCAAGCTTCGCGATCGCGACTCTGTACGTCTATCGGTGCAGGAGTATGCACATAATCTAAAGGGTTAAACCTGCGGCTGAACAGAAGTTCTGTTAGCTGCTGCAATTCCTCCTCTGTTGCCAATTCCAGTGCTGCTCTCAGTTCGTCCAAGATTTACGCCCTCCATTACCCACAGATTATTGCTGTCCCTTATTCTACTTTGGTAGTTCATCTTATGCCGCCTCTAAAAATGGACGCTCGATTAGCTGTATTTGATATTGCCGTGATTGGGGCAGGTATGGCGGGGCTGATTTGCGCTCAACAGTTGCGTCAAGCTGGCTATTCTGTCGCCGTAATTGAGAAATCTCGCGGCGCGGGAGGACGAGTCGCTACTCGCCGTTTACACGGCACTAGAGCGGATCATGGCGCTCGTTATCTGGAACGCCAAGGGGAAATGGTACAGCAGCTTATTGAGATTATGCGCGATCGCGACCTCCTCCAGTTTTGGACTGACACCGTTTATGAATTTGGGACAACAGAGAGTGGAGAGGCGGTAGCTAAATATTCCCCATCCTCCCCATCTCCCCCATCCTCCCCATCCCAAAATCGTTACGCGCCTCCAGCAGGAATGAACTCCATCGGCAAATTTTTGGCCAATAATCTCGAAATTTGGTATAGCCGCCGCGCCATAGCTATCACTCCCACAAAGAGCAAAACTTGGCATCTTACCCTCGAAGCCGTAGGCGAAAATGAACATCCCCAAGAATTAACGGCTAAGGCTGTTGTTGTTGCAATTCCAGCACCCCAAGCTTTGATGCTGCTGGCGGAAACAAAAGATTTACCCTCAGAGTTTATTGACAGATTGCACTCTATCGATTACGACCCCTGCATAACAGTCATGGCAGGTTATCCAACTGAACGACAGCAAGATTTAGCTATGCTAAATCCAACCTGGAAAGCTATTAGTTTTCCCGCCGATTCACATTTAGCTTGGATTGGCTTAGATAGCAGCAAGCGCCAACACTCCCAACAGCCCGTATTTGTTGTTCAAAGTAGCCCTACTTTTGCAGAAAATTATTTAGAATCTCCTGATTTAGAGCTTGTTGGTAAACATTTACTAGAGCGTGCAGCAGAATATCTAATACCTTGGCTTTCCACTCCAGAATGGTTGCAAGTTCATCGCTGGCGCTATGCTTTTTGTCAACATCCTTTATCTATATCTTGTCTACCTGCGATGACTCTACTTCCGCTAGTTTGTGCTGGCGATTGGTGCGGGGGAAATCAAATAGAAGGAGCTTTGCATTCTGGATTAGCTGCCGCTAGTTGGGTTAATAGTATGCTCGCTAATAATCAATTGCCTGATTTTAACTCTATTCTGCGATCGATCTAAGTAGATATAAACCTCTTAATAGCTACCTATTGCGGGGGAAACACTAAATATTCCCTTGGGAGGATTTCTCTTCTGGGCTTTATTGGTTACAAATAGATCAGCTCAAAGTTGTGGGCTACAAGTAGATTGTATCTTTCGATCTGACCAAGATTGAGATAAAAATTGTTCGGGATTTAGTTAAATCTAAACCTGTTAACGATCTACCAATGTAAACCTCTAATAAAATATGGAGAATCTTTGTATGTCATCTATCACATTCAACTTCCCTGTCCAACGTCTAGTTCGTACCTTGGCAGTCTTTTGTATTTGCGCCATGCTCTTTGTATTTAATGGTTTCCCTGCTTTTGCCGCTAGCAGCAACCCCACCCAAGGTGAAGATAAACTTTTAGGAATCGAAAAGGAAGCACAAAAGGCAGTTCTGAAGCAACCTATGGGCTTAGAAGAAACTCAAGAAAAAGCCAGTCAGGGGCCTAATGAAATTCAAGGCGATGCTGATATGGACAAGATGAAAAATGCTTCAAATACTAACGCTACCTCTTTTGAGGAACAAGTGAAGAATGTTGTCGAAAATATTACTGGTAAAAAAGACTAAGGAGTGAATCATTCTCAATATTGTCTACCCCACCAGGTTAATTTCCTGTAGAATGTTTGCCGCCGCTAATGGCAGGCTCAAAGACGGCAATTATTGACAGTGTTTAAGCAAATTTAGCAATAATGTTGGCGATCGTTTCAAAGGATGATTGCCAGCTTTTTGTTATACCAATTCTCCAGATTATTAATACCAATCTACATTATTGAGTTAACTTCATACAATCAACCACCTGCCTTTACTGCTGCATAACTTTGGAGAATTGGTATTAAAACCCCTGGCGGGTTCAAGGAAAATGAATCAGCCCAGGGGTTTGCGGGTCAAAACCAGACTAAACAAGGGCTGGTTCTAATAATTTGACGTTAGAGTAGTTAAACTCAGTTGTTGTCGCTTGGCCATTTTCTTTAGCGTGAATCACCTGTTTCGTCATCACGTAGTAGTCGCCAATTTTCTCAAAGGTGTCGTGAAACTCAAGTTCTTTGAGGATATCTCCTGTCTGAGGGTTGCGGAAGATGGCATCGTAGCGGCTAGCTAGAGAGCCTTCTGGTGTTTCTAAGCTTTCGTGAGTATCAATCACAAAGGCCATGCGACCCATAACTCGGCTAACTTGGGAAATCAAAAGACCTCGGATTTTATAGTTAGACCCCATCGAGTCACCTTTAACCAAAATTTCCACAGCTCCATCGCTATCGGCTTCGCCTAAAGTAAAGCTATTGTTGCCGTGAGATTTCTCAAAAGATCCCCGTTTGCGGTGGGTTACGATGTCCCGGAGTTGGGTGTAAACGCTTTGCTGCACTTCTTCGTCATCGATACCGCTGACTTCTACGGTCATGTCTGGTTTGATCGAGATATGACCGGTGTAGATTTCATCATTTTGCTTGAGTTCGACATCAGCACTATAACCGGGAAATTTTGAGTCCCAAGTGTATCGATGTTCGTAGGCAGCGCGAAATAAGTCGCGAGCGTTTGCTTGCTCAGTCATAAAACTCTCTTTGTCTCAATATTTCTTCTAGTTTAGAAAGCTTTGGCGATTTTTGTGGGATACCGCCGAGACGGCGGCGCTACAAATAGTCCTCTTCCCTCTTCCGTCTTCCCTTTTCCTTCTTCAGCTACGACGGCAAATACAACCAGACAGATACGGTTTGCCTCCATGCTCAAAGCGATCGCTCGCCTTACATTAGTAAGAGTAAACATTCAACAGTCTAAGAGCTGTGGCGAAAGCAGCCAGTAAGTAGTCTAACCGTCCCTGTCTAGGTTCGGTAAACACACCTTCATCAAAGCTCGAAACGCCCACAGTATATAGATATGTCACCTATCTAAGACTGTATTTAAGCTGGACTAACTGCCAACACGCCCCACAGGGTGAAAGTTGCAGTCCCAAACCACCCGTAAATCGGGTAGATAGATAGCCAAAATTTTTGTAGTGATTGGAGCCGGAACACCCCTATGGGAAAAGTAGTTGGAATTGACTTAGGTACGACTAACTCCTGCGTCGCAGTTATGGAAGGCGGTAAACCCACCGTCATTGCCAACGCCGAGGGGGGTCGCACAACACCTTCTGTAGTTGCCTATGCCAAAAATGGCGATCAGCTAGTGGGACAAATCGCCAAGCGTCAAGCGGTGATGAACCCTGAAAACACTTTTTACTCTGTCAAGCGGTTTATTGGTCGTCGGGTTGACGAAGTAACCCACGAAACCACTGAGGTTTCCTACAAAGTCCTCAACGTCGGTAATAGCCTGAAGCTAGACATTCCCGCACGCGGTAAGCAACTTTCCCCAGAAGAAATTTCTGCTCAAGTGCTTCGCAAACTCGTAGAAGATGCTAGCAAATACCTGGGCGAAACTGTCACCCAAGCTGTAATTACTGTCCCTGCTTACTTCAATGACTCTCAGCGTCAAGCTACCAAAGATGCTGGCCGCATTGCTGGGATTGAAGTGCTGCGGATTATCAACGAACCGACAGCGGCCGCTCTAGCTTACGGTTTAGATAAAAAGAGCAATGAAACTATCCTTGTATTTGACTTAGGCGGCGGTACGTTTGACGTATCAGTGCTGGAAGTTGGCGACGGCGTATTTGAAGTATTGGCAACTTCTGGGGATACTCACTTAGGTGGTGATGACTTCGATAAGAAAATTGTTGATTATATCGCCGCAGAATTTCAAAAAGCAGAAGGTATTGACCTCCGCAAGGATAAACAAGCTTTGCAACGGTTAACTGAAGCGGCAGAGAAAGCGAAAATTGAGCTTTCTAGCGTTACTCAAGCTGAAATTAACCTGCCATTTATTACCGCGACTCAAGATGGCCCAAAACATTTGGACATGACCTTGACGCGGGGCAAATTTGAAGAACTTTGTGCAGATTTAATTGATCGCAGTCGCGTCCCAGTTGAAAATGCTCTCCGCGACGCTAAGTTAGATAAGGCTGCGATCGATGAAGTTGTTCTAGTTGGTGGTTCTACTCGTATCCCCGCAGTTCAAGAACTGGTGCGCCGGATTCTGGGTAAGGAACCTAACCAAACTGTTAACCCTGATGAAGTGGTGGCTGTTGGTGCTGCTATTCAAGCAGGTGTGCTTTCCGGTGAAGTCAAAGATATCTTGTTGCTTGACGTTACTCCGCTGTCTCTGGGTGTGGAAACTTTGGGCGGTGTGATGACGAAGATTATTCCCCGTAATACCACTATTCCTACTAAGAAGTCGGAAACTTTCTCGACTGCTGTAGATGGCCAAACTAACGTAGAAATTCACGTTCTGCAAGGCGAACGGGAAATGTCTAATGACAACAAGAGTTTGGGAACTTTCCGCTTAGATGGCATTCCTCCTGCACCTCGTGGCGTACCTCAAATTGAGGTGACATTTGATATCGATGCTAACGGTATTTTGAATGTGGCTGCTAAGGATAAGGGTACTGGTAAGGAACAGTCGATTAGCATTACTGGTGCTTCTACTTTACCAGGTAATGAAGTTGAGCGGATGGTGAAGGAAGCGGAGGCGAATGCTACTGCTGATAAGGAACGTCGCGAACGGATCGATCGCAAGAATCAAGCTGACTCTTTAGCTTATCAAATCGAGAAGCAGTTAGCTGAACTTGGTGAGAAAGTTCCTGCTGCTGAGAAGACGAAGATTGAAGGTTTGATTAAGGATTTGCGAGATGCGATCGCCAAGGAAGATGACGATCAGATCAAGACGCTGACAACCGAATTGCAACAAGCTTTCTACGCTGTTAGCAGTAGTCTGTATCAGCAAGCTGGTGGTGATGGTGGCCCTGGCGGCCCTGGTGGCCCTGGTGGCCCTGGAGCTCCTGGTGGTGGCGCAACTGGTGGCGGATCGGCCCCTGATGATGTGATTGACGCTGACTTTACTGAAGCGAAGCCGTAATCGAAAGGCGATAGGAAATCCACTCCTATCGCCTGTGCGATCGCTTCTTTCCCCCTGAAAATTCAGGGGGTTAATTTTTTTATTGTTAATGGTTAGTTGTTAACTGTTAAGTAGAAGGACATAATTAGTAATTGGTACAGACTGATAATCGTAAAATCTGTTATAAAATCACAACTCAAAACTCTCTTAATTAATATGCCTCCGATGAAACCTTCTCCCGTTACTCCCACTAACAAATCCCACGTTGCTAATTTGCGGCGGATTCGGCAAATTAGCCATTTACTTGATAATGCAATTGGTATCCCTGGCACATCTTATCGCATTGGAATCGATCCGATCTTAGGACTTGTACCCGGAGGCGGCGATTTTGTAGCAATGGTTTTCTCAGCTTATATGATAATAATAGCTGCTCAAATGGGAGTGTCACAGGAAAAATTGGTGCAAATGGTTTCTAATATTATTATAGATACTTTTGCGGGTTCTGTTCCAGTAGTAGGAGACTTGTTTGATGTGGCTTGGAAATCTAATATGAAAAACTTAGAATTACTAGAGGATCATTTAGGTTCCCCTCAGACTGGGACAACTGTTAACTGGTGGTTTGTCGGTGGAATATTAGGGGGATTATTATTAATAATGTTATTGATAATTTCCTTGAGTGTGGCGATAATTGGCTGGCTGATAGGTGCTTTATTTGGTGGATAATTTAGGTGATAGGAAGGTTTAAATGGAAGGGCGATCGCATTATAAAAAACAATCCCATTTCACCATAAACCTCAATAATCAAGGCCCGATTATCCTGTGAAGACCGTTCAAAATTGGTTCGCATTGTTCAGGTGTTAAACGCCCCCAATACTCGGAAATTCGCATTATATCTAAAATCTGAACTTGATCCAACAACGCAATAGAAGATTTCCGCAATCCCGCTATTCCAGCCGGCAATCGCGGATACAAATCAGGGGAAACATTCGCCCATCTTTGCCCTCTATCTGTTGTTATCGGCACCACTATTACCACCTCAAAACGAGGTACTCCCAAAGTAGTTGGCAATCCGACTACAATAGCAGGTCGATAGCCTTCCTGTTCGCGGCCTCTAGGGTTTTGTTCGGGGAATTGCGCGGTTACAATATCCCCAAAATATAATGAAGTAATTGTCATTCGTCAAGTATTACTAATCCGACTCCTTCAATATATTTTACAGGCTTACCAGACCCTAATTCTCCCGCTTCCCATTCGTAGGGTTCATGTTCTCCCAAGCGCCCCAAGTCGCTGTTAATCCAATCATAATCCGCTTCAATTTCTTTCCAATTGAGGATTCTCAAGATTTTTTCAAGGCGTTCAAATTCAGCAATGGGAATTTGGACGGCAATAGGTTGCTGATTTTCGTCAACCACATAACTCTTAGTAATATTCAGCATTTTGCTAACTCTGTGGAAACATAACTGATTGTAACTCAATACTGTTGGTAACGCCGCCATCTTGGCGGTAAAGTCACCGCCCAGAGGGCGGCGTTACTGCACTCATGGTGCGTAAGTCCAAAATAATGTAATCTTGAACACTGACTGAAATGGATTTTCATGTTTAAATAATTTAAAAAGCCGACCAGGCAAAAATCTGTAAAACTAGCAAAAATACTTAAGGGAAAAAAGTTGACTTCTATAAATCGGAACATCGGGGTGGCTACTGCAAAAACCAAAAAATAATAGGTAAAATTGATGGCGACAGGCATCCAAAACCAGCCAGAAAATGGCTACTATTCAGAACAAATCCAGTCTTCCCCAAGAGAAAATTTTAATAGGCGGTTAATGCGTCTGCCCCGAAGCCTAAGTTATCTCGAAACCTGGGGATTCGGTATGACAGGTCATATAGGATGGTTCAGTACAGCACCGGCAATGCTGGCAGCCCTGGGGTCATCATACATCTGGGTGTGGATGCCTTGCGCGATCGTCGGCATGATGCTGAATCTACAGGTAAAACGCCTTGGCGAACATTGGTCAGACATAGTAGGAGGAACGCCCAACTACACCACCAAGCTGCTGAAAAGATATCCACTTTTGGGACGCTATGCGGCGATCGCGTACTTCTTTACCTGGATGGCCGCACCGCCAGTTAATGGCATGGTTATCGCCCAACTAATTAAAGCCAACCTGGAAGCAGTAGGGATTTACTGTCCAGAGACACCGCTGAAAATTGGCTTCACAGCTATCGGGTTTATTGTCGCTTTGAGTGGCACCCGCGCCTTGGGAATCCTACATTTATGTTTTATTGTCCCAGCCATTGGTTTCCTCTTGGCCTTTGGCGTGCAAGGTTTGGGCTGGTTAGCCTTCTCTGCCAATAGCCCCGGCTTTTTTCCCTCTAGTTTGCCATCCCTATCCTTTGTAGACTGGGCAAAATGGTACTTCTTCGCTACCTACGCCGTCTATGCCTGCGAAACCACTTCCTCCTTTGTGGCTGAAAGTAAGCGCCCCGCTAAAACGTTGGAGTTTCTCAAATTCGCTGCTTTTCTAATTCCGGCGATATATGTCGGTAACTCCTGGGTGTTAGTGCGTCTGGCTGATTCGACAGCTAGTAGCGGCGATGCCTTTTTGAATCTGGTAGAAGCTTCCACGCCCTTCTGGGGTTCGTCAGCCTCGGTTTTTGTTACTTTCCTCCTCGTTTCAGGGGGACTTCTCAGTTGCGCCACAGCAGTTGCTAATTGCCCCCGTATCCTATATCAACTCGCTCAAGACGGACACATTTCCCCTGTCTTTGGGGTTGTATCCCCGCGAGGGGTTTTCAGTCCTGGTCTATTATTTGGTTTGGTATTAAGTCTAATCTGTTTAATTTGGGGAGATATCGCCCGAATTGTCGTGGTAACGGGTACTGGCTATCTGATTTCGATTATGGCAGTCCATCTTGGGCTGTGGGTGCGTCGGGGCAGATCGGAAGTGCGGTGGCCTTGGTTGTCGGGAGGTTTTTTGCTGGTGGAAGTGTCGGTTTTGCTGGTTGGAGGTTGGGCTTGGGGTTGGCAAGATGTGCTGATTGGGGCGCTGTTTCCGCTGCTGATTTTGGCGGTGGATGCCGCGATGCGTCGCATTCCCTTTGCACCATTTCATGCCGCGTGGTGGATTAAACTCTACGGACAAAGACCTAAAAATCCGATTAAAGATTTTGTGGCACTACAGGTGTTAGTGCTAATTTTGCTGGTTTGTAGTGCGGTTGCTATCGGTTGGGTTTTTGGCCTGAAATTAAATGCGGTAGCCAGCGTTAATTCTAATTTATTGTTAGTGCTGATTCAGGGTGTGGCATTTGTTGGGGTGGCGATCGCCTGCTACACAAGTTTACCTCAAGTCGTAGCAATGGATGAAGCACGGGAGGCGGCGGAACAACTATTTGTCGTTGCTATAGACGCTATTTTAGTAGTGGATGAAAATGGTATAATTCGGCAAACTAATCCAGCCGCCGAGGGTTTATTTCAAGCAGATGCTACTGGGCTAATTGGATCTTACCTGAACAAATTACTGCTGGAATTAGCAGATCGACCAGAGCATTGGCTTAGTCGTAGCGAACAAACTCTCAAACTACCTGATAGAGACTCGCGCATCCTGGAAGTTACTATCTCCGATCGCTTCTCTCAAAATGCTTCACAAACGAATCGAGATCTGCAAGAATATGTGGTGATTCTGCGTGATATTAGCGATCGCAAGGAAGCCGAGGAAGCATTACAAAAAGCTAATGAGGAACTAGAAATCAAAGTCTCCGAGCGGACATCTGCACTCACTCATACTGTAGAACAATTGGAGAATGAAATTGAAGAGCGCCAGCGGATTGAAGAAAATCTCAGAGCTATGCAAAATCAGATTATTGTCCAAGAAAAATTAGCTTCTCTGGGCAGTTTAACCGCCGGAATTGCCCACGAAATCAGAAACCCCTTAAACTTTGTCAATAATTTCTCAGAAGTTTCTGCGGAATTAACCGAAGAATTGTTTGAAGAATTGGGAAATCAAGCAGAACGATTAGAACCAGAAACCAATGAATATATTGCCGAGCTATTAACCGACATCAAAGAAAATCTTAAAAAGATTAATCAACATGGTCAAAGAGCCGACAAAATAGTTGGTAATATGCTGCTGCATTCGAGGGGACAAAGCGGCCATTGGGAACCCACAGATATCAATAGTTTGTTGACTGAATATATCAATTTAGCTTATCACGGGATGCGAGCTAAGGAAACTGCTTTTAAGATTACCATAGAAACCGATTATGACAATAATATTGGCAAATTAGATGTCGTACCACAAGACATAGCTAGGGTTTTTCTTAACATTATTAGCAATGCTTGCTATGCAGTCCATAAAAAGAAACAAGAAATAGGGGAAGGATTTTCACCTATACTTGATGTGAAAACTCGAAATCTGGACGGCATGATTGAAATTCGCATTCGCGATAATGGCCCAGGTATAACGCCAGAGGTACTTGATAAAATTTTCAATCCTTTTTTTACGACAAAGCCAGCGGGGGAAGGTACTGGTCTAGGTCTTTCTATTAGTCAAGATGTTGTCGTTCAGCAACATCGCGGCGAACTAAAAATCGAAACAGAAATAGGAAATTACACAGAGTTTATCATCACATTGCCAAAAAAGATACCTGAAATTAAGGAGTAAAAAAAATGAAAGTAATGGTTGTAGACGACGAGGAAGATGTTCAGTCTTTGTTCAAGCAAAGATTTAGAAAAGAACTCAAAGCAGGGCAAATTCAATTTCATTTTGCCCTGTCAGCAGAGGCGGCATTAGACTATTTAGAAAACCATAAAGAAGCGTCGATAGTCTTGATTTTGTCGGATATTAATATGCCGGGAATGAATGGGCTAGAATTGCTCAGAATTATCAAAGAAAAGTTTTCTGATCTAAAAGTTTTTATGATTACCGCTTATGGAGATGAGAACAATCACAAAACTGCAATGGCTTATGGGGCTGATGACTATATTACTAAGCCTGTGAATTTTGAACTTCTCAAAAATAAAATAATGAGTTTGGAGTGATTACAATGGGATATGATTGGGAATTGCTAATTGCTAATTGCTAATTGCTAATTGCTAATTGCTAATTGCTAATTGCTAACTGCTAACTGTCAACTGTCAACTGTCAACTGTCAACTGTCAACTGTCAACTGAGAGTGTAATATGCCAGCTAAAATATTATTTGTGGATGACGAGCCAGATTTAGAATCTTTGATTTCCCAAAGATTTAGAAAAAAAATTCGTGCGGAGGAATACCAGGTTTTTTTTGCATCTAATGGCATAGAAGCACTTTCAAAGTTACAAGAACAACCGGATATAGACATTGTGCTGACTGATATTAATATGCCAGTTATGGATGGTATAACTTTGCTAGGAAAACTTAATGAGATAGCTTCTCTAGTCAAAACAGTAGTGATATCGGCTTATGGTGACTTGGGAAATATTAGAAAGGCGATGAATGGCGGCGCTTTTGATTTTTTGACTAAGCCGATAAATTTTCAGGATTTAGAAATTACCATTAACAAAACATTGTCCTACGTACAACAGCTAAAGGAAAATGAGCGCATTCGCCAAGAAAGAGAGGAGAAATTGCGGCAATCGGAGGCGCGGGAGCGAGAAAAAGCTATTCAATTAGAAATGGCACTGCAAAATTTACAAAATACTCAAGCTCAGCTTATTCAGACTGAGAAAATGTCTAGCTTAGGACAATTAGTTGCCGGTGTTGCCCACGAAATTAATAATCCTGTTAACTTTATCTATGGCAATCTAACTTATGTCAATGAGTATACTAATAAACTATTAAATTTAATCAATATTTATGAGCAGTATAACGATCGTAGTCACCTTGAAATTAAAGCTTTAATTGAGGAAATAGATCTAGAATTTATCAGAGAGGATCTCCCTAAAATGCTGTCTTCGATGACAGTAGGGGCTGAACGTATCCGTAAGATTGTACTGACGTTGCGGAACTTTTCCCGTCTTGATGAAGCTGAGATGAAACCTGTTGATATTCACGAGGGAATTGACAGCACTCTAATGATTTTACAGAGTCGGCTCAAGCCTAAGCCGGATTGTCCTCCTATTCAAATTATTCAAGAATACGGAGATTTGCCAAAGGTAGAATGTTATACATCTCAATTAAATCAGGTATTTATGAACTTGCTGAGCAATGCTATTGATGCCTTGAATTACTACGATCGAGAACGTAGCCAGGAGCAAATTAAAAACGAGCCTAGTACGATTACGATTTGTACTTCTCTGGTGAATCGTGATTGGGTAAGAATATGTATTAAAGATAATGGGCCTGGGATGACTAGCGATGTAAGAAAGCGGTTGTTTAGTCCTTTTTTCACAACTAAACCTGTGGGTGAAGGTACGGGTTTGGGATTATCTATTAGCTATCAGATTGTAGTGGATAAGCACGGCGGAGATTTGAAGTGTTTCTCGCAGCCAGATCGGGGTGCAGAATTTGTGATTGAGATTCCCGTTAGACAAAGCGATCGGGTACAGATGAAGGCGAGTTAAGGAGAATTAAATAAAAAATCAGGGTAAAGCCTGGTAGAATTTATAATCTCGATCGCATTCCCCAATTTCTCTGTAATGTCTGAAGTCCCCCAAACACCGAACGACCTAGCCGAAGCCCTCGAAGGCCTCACCGATCTCAACTTCCAACTGCCAGATCCCGAAGACTCAGAGCTTCCAGAGTTTGATTTTCAAGAGCAGCTTGACAATGCTTGGAAAGTGTGCGATCGCTTCGATCTGCAAACAGATATCTGGCGGGGGCACATTCTCCGGGTTGTGCGCGATCGCGAGAAAAAAGGCGGCGAAGGACGCGGTACTGGCTTTTTAAACTGGCTAAAAGAACGTGAAATCAGTAAAAGTCAAGCTTATTCCCTGATCGAATTAGCCAATAGTGCCGATACTCTGATCGAACAGGGACATTTAAGCACAGATGCGATTAGAAACTTCAGCAAACGGGCATTTGTCGAAACAGCCAAAGCATCGCCAGAAGTGCAGCAGATGGTCACGGATGCGGCCTCAAATGGCGATCGCATTACTCGCCGCGAAGTACGACAATTGACTGATGAATGGACAGCAATGAACTCAGAATTGCTACCCGATGAAGTTAAAGAAAAAGCCTCGACGGGTTCTCTTCCGCCGCGTTTTCTCGCTCCCTTAGTTCGGGAAATGGAAAAATTGCCGCCATCTCATCAAAGTGAAATTCAAAAAGAGGCAGCGGAAAATCCTGATGTGGATACTGTTAAACAGTTAACTTCTGATGCTCGAAGTTTATCTAAATATTTGGATGCAGCGGCTCAAGTTCAAGCTTTAAATCAGTCGCATTTAGATATGGAAATGGCTTTAGAGGAAGCTTTGCGAATAGGATGTTTAAATACGGCGGCTGATGTTGTAAAACAAGCGGCTCAATTGGAGCAAACTGTGGCTAAACTTTATACAGTTTGGAAACGTTTAAGCGGTTTGGCAGATCGGTTATACGTTGATACTGGTGCAAGTACCCCTAATTTGCGATTACTTTTAAGTTGCTTGGATAGCATTTCTGGGGAAGTGATCGAAGTAGGTTTGGGAGATGGAGAGCGGACAATTCGTTTGCAAATCTTATCTGATTCTTAATCGTAAATATTGGTTGTTAGTTGTTATACCAATTTTACATGAAATGGTATCCTAGAGTTTTATGGGTAGGAATAGGTTGTCAAGGCGGAACTTCCAGAGAAGTGATAGAATCTGCTATCACGCAAGTATGCCGCAATTATGATTTGGCAGAAGGTGCGATCGCAGGTATTGCTACTATTGATACTAAGGGTAATGAAGTCGGATTGATCGAACTTTGCCAAGGGCGAAACTGGCCATTAAAAACCTTCTCTGCTGAGATTTTAAACTTAATTCAAGTGCCAAATCCTTCGACAATTGTTTCCGAATCAATTGGTGTTTCCAGTGTAGCAGAAGCAGCGGCTATTTGTGCTACAATTAACCTAGAATTATCAACCGCAGAGGAATACAGATACAAGCAGATATGTAATCATCATCTACATTTATCTGCGTTCCTCTGCGGTTCAAAAAATCCCCTTATAGTTCCTAAACAAATCTTCCGTTCCGATTGTAAACAGGGGTCTAGGGGGGGTGCGGTGACAGTTGCGATCGCCTCAGCAGAAACAGAATAAAGCGATCGCACTGACTAACTGTTTGAATCCGTAAGGTTTATTCGATCCCAGTCCTATCCACATTAACAAAATTGCCGATCAATCCAGAAACAAAAGATAGGACGATCGCACCGAAAAATGCAGGCCAGAAACCGCTAACCTTAAAGCCAATATCGAACACTCCCGCCAACCATCCCGCCAGGGAAAGCGAGATCGCATTCACTACCAACAAAAACAAACCCAGAGTAATAATTGTCAGAGGTAGTGTCAAAAGTGTGATAATCGGTCTCACAATCGCATTGACGAAACCGACCAGAACCGCAGCCACTAAAGCAGCAGGAAAACTACTAATCGCAATACCTGGTACGATATTGGCAGTAATTACCAGTGAAACGGCTGCAACTAGCCAAGTTAAAGCAAAATTTAGCATAGCTTTTTAGAAGTTCATCATTACTATTGATGATTTTACCCGTTTTTGCCGTTGATCTGAGTTCGGCATACACTACTCAAATATCTACTTGCAAGGAAAACAGACTTATGATACTTCGGAAACTAGCTGTATTCGCGATCGCACTCTTTCTTCTAATTTGGTCGCTACCAGCCCAAGCTCAATCTAAATATTACGCTCCTCCCTTATCTTATAGCAATGCTGAACTCACGCGCCGCGACTTTTCGGGTCAAATGCTGCGAGCCGCTGAATTTTCTAATGCTAACATGGAGTTAAGTAATTTTAGTAATGCCGATTTACGGGGGGCAATTATGAGTGCTTCTGTGATGGTGAAAGCTAATTTACACGGTGCAGATTTAGCTTACGCAATGGCAGATCAGGTAAATTTTACTAATGCTGATTTAAGCGATACTGTTTTCTTGGAAGCAATTTTACTGAGATCGACTTTTGATGATGTAAATATTGCTGGTGCGGACTTTACAGATGCAATTCTTGATGGTTTTCAAGTTAAAGAATTGTGTAAAAAAGCCGTTGGTGTTAATTCTAAAACTGGTGTTGCTACTCGCGATTCTTTAGGATGTAAATAAGGTGGGAGCGTTTTTTTACAGTGGGCCAAAGTAGAAAGTATCTGTATTTGGATCTGCTGCAAATCGGATTCTTTCTAAAAATCCAGTTAAACCTAAGAAAGAAGGAAAATCACCCCAATATTCCTCTAAATCAGGAATGAAAGCAGTAGCATCTACAGATAAACTCTCACCCTCTTTTCCAAGTAAGTTAATAGTTACGCGAATAAAACCCCCTTCTAAACGCATACCTCTAACTAGCATTGTTGTCCTTTCAAAAGTATCAGCAGGAGTGAAACCAGCACGTCGGGCAAGTCGTGGCGACCAGATTACGTAAGGTGCACCCGTATCGACCACAGCCTCAGTAAGCCTCCCTTCAATTTCTACTGATAAAACGATCCGATTTGTAGTTTCGCTTTCAGTCGCGGGACGATACTCGTAAGGACTAGCACCAGTGGCAAAATTATCCCCGTTTGGAAAAAACAGTGTCATTAATAAATCGCTGTTACAAATATACGTTTTTCCTTTATATCACCTACCTGCTCCACTAATTCGTCAACATTTTTTCCAATCGCCAATAATTGACCATTCTTAAGCGCTACCCAGTTTCCTCGATATTGCATTCGGTTCTGCTTGATCCAGTCTTGATTGAGCCAGATATTAGGATCGCGAGGCTCTTTAATGACTCTAACTACTGATGGTGCTAAAATACGAGCGATCTTCTTAATTTCAGCATGATCGGGGTAATGCTCAAGTGCTTTAAATGATAGCTGCTGTGCTCCTGCAAAATCGCCGCTATTCAAAATAGTTCGCATGGCCTCGATGTATTCTTCTGGAGAATTATAACTCATAGACAAACCTCTATTTTATTACTATTTTACATTGCTATTAGAATTGTTGGTATTAAGATTTTAGGACTTACGCAAAACTGTTTGTAACGCCGCCCTCTGGGCGGTAAAGATACCG
>NZ_JARFTR010000275.1 GCF_029167235.1 Kamptonema sp. UHCC 0994
GGCGGCGTTACAAACAATTAACAGCAGTGCAGATGGTAGAAAGCTACAATAGCAACTAATCAGCTTGAAAGTACGTCTGAGTGGTTAGTGCTTTTTGTTCTTTCGCCTAATAAATTATATGTTTAAATTTTTCTCACCTTTATCGATCGCCTTTAATCGTTTCTGGTTTAGTTATCGACGTGCTTACCGTCGAGCTGTTTATGTGTTGTTGTCTCTTTCGGTAATTGCCAGTATTTGGCTGGTTTCGCCTCATCCGGGTCAGGCAATATCTTTGCCAGAGCTAATTTTTCGCGGTATTCAGGTAATACAATTGTCAAATCTTTCTGACCGCCAAGAAGTTTCTATTGGCGAACAGATTAATAAAGAGTTAACGGGTAGCGAAGTTAAAATTTATCGCGATCGCGCGGCCACTAGATACATCGATCAAATCGGTCAGCGGTTGGCTCAACAGAGCGATCGCGCCAATATCCCTTATACTTTCCAGATTGTTGATGATGATAATATCAATGCTTTTGCTACAATGGGCGGTTTTGTTTATGTGAATAAGGGTTTGATGGTGGCGGCAGATAATGAAGCACAGTTAGCCAGTGTTATCGGTCACGAAATTGGGCACATCGTGGCTAAGCATTCGGTTAAACAAATGCGTCAAATGGCGATCGCGCAAGGAGTGGCCTCTGCTGCTGGACTGGATCGAAATGTGGCCGTACAGATTGGTGTAGAATTAGCTTTGCGTCGTCCCCACAGTCGAGAGGCGGAATATCAAGCGGATCAATTGGGATTGCGAATGCTAGGAAAGGCTGGCTATGCTCAATCTGCGATGATTGAGTTTATGAAAAAGCTGCTAAATAAGTCTTCGCCTCCTACGTTTTTGAGCACTCACCCGGCAACTAGCGATCGCATTGCTGCTATGAGTCAATCTATAGATCCTACTCGTGCAGATCGGGGAGAAGGGTTGAATAATGGAGCCTACAGACAAAAAATTAGTCAGTTTTTAGGATCTTAACTGTTAGTTGTTAGTTGTTAGTTGTTAGTTGTTAGTTGTTAGTTGTTAGTTGTTAGTTGTTAGTTGTTAGTTGTTAGTTGTTAGTTGTTAGTCGTTTGAAAAATCGTGTCCTAATCGCCTTGGCGACTGCTATATTAATTACCTGACAATTTCCATTTTGGTAACTAGCATTTCTTGGCGCGTTTTGCCACAGGGTTCAATGCTTTGACAATCATTGACATTACTCATGGTATAAGTTAAGCGAACTTTCTTGTTTAAAAATTGAGCTTTCTTTGCACAAATCTCAAAACTTGCACCAACTCTTCGCTCAGTATTTTGCTCATCAATCAATGTCGCATAACACATAATATCCCCATCAACTAAGCTTTTTACCGTTCCGACTTGTGGTAAAGTAGGGTTAGTTGTAGACCCGTTATTACGATTAGCAAAATAGCTCTGTAAATAGGCTGTGCGTTCAGAAGTAACTCGCTCTAAACATCCCGTATATAGTAATGGTTCCAAAGTTCCACCCAAAGCTTCCGCCGCTTCAAAATTGCAAGTTGCATCACGAAACGTAATCCATGCTCTCTGTGCTTGAATTAGTCTATTTTTGTATTCACCGCTTAATTTGGAGATATTTTGTTGATATACTTGATTCAGTTTTCTGTCTGCTACTGTATAGCTATCTGATGCACATTTTCTCATTTCTAATGTATTACCATTAGGATTACATTTAACAGCTTGAGCTATTAAATATTCTGATTGAGCTTGACTGGAAAATGACATGACGGAGGATAATGTCAGTGCAGTTAACAGAAGAGAATTTGTGATGTTTTTGATCATGATTGTTTTAAATTTGCTTGCGTGGTCGATCTTTGCATTGAACCCAACAGAGTACATTTATTGAATTTTATATTACTTATGTACTCCGACTAAAGAAACCCGGTTTTATCGCCTCCATACTATCGCGCCGCAGGAGGAGATAAAACGTCAACATCATTTTCTAATTTACTTTGCTCCAAAACCGTTTCTAAAATAGGAGAAGGCATAGGCACTTCCTCAACTATGGGATGTTTTTCCAAAATCAGCCGAGACTGCGAAGCACCAGATAACCGCTTCAACAATTTCGGCTTCGGATCGTGTAACAAGTATATAATCCGATCGCCAGCCAACCAATGCTCGCCAACCGGCACTACCTGCAAATACCCGTCTCTTTCTATTAGTAAAGGTAATAACTCTTCCGAAGCAATTAAAGCTTCTAAATGAGCAACTTGAAATTCTAAACCAGACTCTTTGAACTGAGTTTCTCCCAACTTCACCTCCCCATCAGTTAGATACTTATTCCAAGTCTTAAGCGGCAAATCTGGAATAAAAGCTTGATTAATCTTAGTATTATTAGTCGATCCATTTGCAGCGCGAGGGAAAATAGCTAAAACCCTTGGAGGTTTAAACTCTTCTGCCGCTCTTTGTGCCAATACTAAATTTACCTCACCATTGGTTGTCATTGCTAAAAAAGTTCCCATTGAAGCAAGTCCCGCCTCTTCTAAAATGGTATGATCCAAGGCGCTACTTAAGAAAACTTGCAAACCCTCCTGTTCTGCTTGCAGACAACCTGCTTCGTCAGTATCAATCATTACAGCAACTTCTCCCCGTTCTTTAAATAAACGGGCAATTAATCGGCTCAAAGGATTTGACCCAACAATTACAGCACCAGTCACAGACGTAGAAGTAATGCCTAAAAGTTGAGCCACCCATCCCGCTGTCAATCCTTGGACAAAAACCGTCATAATAATTGTTAGGAAGACTAAAGCTTTAATCGAGTCGCCGCCATTGATTCCTCGCTGAGTCAACAAAATAGCAAATAGAGAAGAAACAGAAGCAGAAATTATCCCTCTGGGAGCAACCCAGCAAGCAAATAGTTTTTGTTGCCAATTTAAACCGCTATTCCAAGTGCAAAGCCAGATATTAATTGGTCGCACTATCCACATTAAAGCTAAAACTGTGAAAAAACTTCCCCAACCGAGTGCGACAATACTGGCTAAGGATAAATCTGCTGCTAAGAGGATGAATAAGACTGAAACAGCCAGGATTGTCAGTTGACCTTTAAACCTTCTCAGGAGCCTTTCTTCTGGTAATGATGCCGATCGCAATACGATTCCTGCTAAGACTGTAGCCATCAATCCTGATTCGCTGCTGATCGATTCTGCTAAGGCAAACATCCCCCACAAACCCGCTAAGACTACAAGATTTTTTAGGTCTTCCGAGAGAAAGCGCGATCGCAACAAAATTAACCCCAGCAGCCAACCTCCTACTACCCCAATACCTCCCCCTATAAGCAATCGTAGGATTAATTCTTGAAACAACCCGAATAAATCAGGATTACGATTCAAAACAATATTAAGTACCAATACTGCTAGAATTGCACCAACGGGATCGATTAACACACCCTCTGCTTCCAGCATTGTTGCAACTTGGCGATCGACAGATATATGTTTGAGTAATGGCCCGATCACTGTAGGCCCTGTGACTACTACCAAAGAAGCATAAAGAAAAGCGATCGACCAGGGAAATTCCCCCAACCAGTGAGCGGCCATACCACCGCCCATCAGCGTAATTAAAGTGCCGAGAGTAACTAAATTGCGGATGCTGCCAGAAACGCGCCCCAAGTCTCTAAACTCTAAGTTCAGGCCACCTTCAAACAGAATTAGCGCTACTAAGAGAGACACGATCACCTCTAAACCACTACCTAGCAAATTCGGGTGTATCACTCCCAAACCGCTTGGCCCTGCGATCATCCCGAATAGTAGTAAGAAAACAATAGCAGGAACTTTTAGGTAGTCAGCTAAAACTTGAGCGCCAATCCCGCAGATGACAACGATCGCCATCAACACGGTGATATTAAAGGAGATTTCCATATAAGCTACTCAACAAGAGTTATGAACTGGGAATTGGTAATTGGTAATTGGTAATTGGTAATTGGTAATTGGTAATTAAAGGTAGTACCTACCCAATTGAAAAGTAGGGGCGAAGCATTCCGGCAGTAAATCTCGTGCAGTCTTTCCCATAACTTATATACCGGAATGCTTCGCCCTACAAAATTGGGACGATCCCATTGAAAACTCATAAGTTAAAAGTCCTCAAGGATTACCACCACTAGCAGCACGCCACCTGCGGTCAAAGTCAGTGAGAACCGTCGAAGAAAGTTGCGATTGTAACCAGTTTAAGGATTGGTCTTGGTTGGGTAAACCGCGATAATATTTGCAAACATCAATTAGGCGGATGCTAGCTGTAGTTTCAGGTACGGGTATTTGACCCCGCCACCTTTGGGCAAATTCTGTCAAAATTTTCGTGGAAAGTTGCGATTGCAGCCAATCTAAAGCCTGATCTTGGTTGGATAAGCCGCGATAATATTTGCAAACGTCCAAAAGCCGCACGAATGTAACTTGGGGTACGGATTGGTTTCGCCATATTTGAGTAAATTCGCCGAGGAGTGAGGGGGGAATTTGGCTTTGCAACCAGATCAGGGCAATATCTTGGTTAGTGTTGGCTTTATAAGCCAGACATACATCAATCAGGCGGATTCCCCCTAGAGGTACTGGTGTGGGAGTGGGCGTGGGTAATGGTGTGGGTTTTGGGGCTGGTACTGGTGATGGGATGGGCGATGGCGATGGACTAGGT
This sequence comes from Kamptonema sp. UHCC 0994, assembly GCF_029167235.1. Classification (GTDB taxonomy): domain Bacteria; phylum Cyanobacteriota; class Cyanobacteriia; order Cyanobacteriales; family Microcoleaceae; genus Kamptonema. The sequence continues at coordinate 4,661 of NZ_JARFTR010000275.1, forward strand.
AAACTGCCGCTGGGAAATTTACTCAGCAGGGCTGTTAAAGTTTTGAGACCAACAATACCGTCAGCTTCTAGTCCCTGAGATTTTTGAAAGGCGATCGCAGCGGATTTTGTACTGGTACTGTAGTTACCATCTATGCTTCCCTGATAAAATCCTTTATTTTTCAAATGTTTCTGGATTTCTTGGACTTTTGGCGCGGGACTGCCTTCTCGCAAGCTTTCAAAGATGTTAACATCTACCGATCCTGCTACTCCGGCTACACTACCTTTATCCGTATATTGCCAGAATGTCCAGCTATTCCAACCGCCGGGAACCCAAGGTTCTTGGGCAGTAGTATAGTGGGCTATCCATAGGGGGTAATCGGGGAAACGTTTTGTGCCTAAGTTGTCCCAGAACCCTGGGTAAGTGTAGATGATCGGTCGCATATTTGTTGCTTTTTCGACTGCTTCGAGCCAAATTGCCATGCGATCGCAAATCTCCGTTGCACCCAAACCACCTGTACTCTCAACATCTAAAACTGGTGGCAAATCTCCCGATTCTAGTTTTACTGTTTTCAGAAACAAATCGATTTGCGCTTGAATGCTACTGGCGGGCCGAAAGAAGTGATAAGCGCCGCGCTGAATACCCGCCGTTTTCATCGCCGCCCAATTGCGGGCGAAAGTCTCGGCGACAAAGGTTGTGCCTTCTGTTGACTTGACAAAGGCAAAGGTAATGCCGCTGTTGGCAACTGCTTGCCAGTTGACGTTTGGTTGGTAGTCGGAAACATCTATACCGCGAATGCTCATAAAGTTTGCACAAAGGTTTTAAAAGTTTGTTTGTCTGAAGGTGACACAAGATTAAGGGTACAGTGAAGAGGGCGGAAAGTTTTGAGTTTTGAGATTGCTTCAGTTTGCTTCAGTTTGCTTCAAATTGCTTCGTACCTAGCAAGTGCGATTAAGCTTGCCTGGTAAAGTTAAACCTTACGGGTAGGCCACGCCAACGCGGTGCATGAGTTTTGAGTTTTGCTAAATTCTTGGTTAAACCTGACCTGTCAACAGTGCCATCCCACCAGTAAATTCTGTACTCTAAAGTGTTATAGCTCAGATAATAGGATTAACAACCAATATTATTATTTTACAGGAGTTTGTAAAAGTGAACATCAGTCGTATTGAACCGGGGCCTGGCCAAGAGTCTGTCTGGGACTACCCGCGTCCGCCTCGGATTGATGACTCAACCAAGCACGTCCAGATAATTTTTAATGGGATGGTTATTGCTGATACCCATTCCAGCAGGCGGGTATTAGAAACGAGTCACCCTCCTTTTTACTATATACCTCCAAGTGACATCCAGATGACTAATTTGCTCAAAACTTCGCGAACATCTTGGTGCGAGTGGAAAGGACAAGCCGGATATTACGCTATTAATGTCGGAAATAAGCAGGTTCCTGATGCTGCTTGGTTTTATCCTAATCCCATTCCAGCTTTTGAGTCTATTAAGGATTACGTGGCTTTTTACCCCGGTTTGATGGATGCCTGTTATGTTGATGGGGAATTGGTACAACCGCAATTAGGCGATTTTTATGGCGGCTGGATTACTAAGGATATTGTCGGGCCTTTTAAAGGTGGGCCTGGTACTTGGGGTTGGTAGGCATAGCCCACCGCAGGCATCGCAAGATTTAGTTTAAACTTCACACCGCAAATTCTCAGCTAAGTTAGGCAGATCGTGACAATAATTAACTTCAACAAGCACATGAGAAAGAGATGAAATATGGCTGAGTAGATTTTTATAATACTCAGGTGTTTGAGGATAATGTGTAACTAGGGAAATTGTTGCCGCCAAGTGATTTTGACCAATATGCCAAATGTGTAAATCAGTGACGCGATTATCAGCATTTTCTTCAATAGCAGTCACAATATCTAACTTAATTCGCTTATCAATAGCTCCATCAAGTAAGATTAAACCAGTGTCACGAACCAAACCATAAGACCATTTTGCAATGACTCCTGCACCAACTAAGCCCATCACTGCATCCATCCAAACCCAACCCAAAAATTTGCCAGCAAATAAGGCAACAATTGCAAAGACAGAAGTTAGTGCATCTGCCAAAACATGAAGGTAAGCAGCACGAAGATTGTGGTCAAGATGCTCGTGGTGATTGTGATGATGGTCGTGATGATGGTCGTGATGATCTTGCAATAACCAAGCACTTGCTAGATTGACTACCAACCCGATAACAGCAACACCAATTGCTTCATTAAACTGAATTGCTTGAGGTTGGAAAAGACGTACTGCTGACTCAAGTGCCATAATAAAAGCAATTACCGCAAGTGCAACAGCGCTAGCAAAACCTCCAAGAACACTAACCTTACCCGTTCCAAATGTATATTTAGGGTCAGTTGCATGACTCCGAGCATACTGGTATGCAAAGACTGCAATCCCAAATGCTGCCACATGAGTTGCCATGTGCCAACCATCAGCAAGCAAAGCCATTGAACCAAAGATTGTTCCAGCTATAATCTCCGCAACCATCGTGACTGCTGTTAGCAACATTACTACCTTAGTATTTTTCTCTGCACGATCCTGGTTAACAGAAAAGTCGTGAGAATGTTGCCATTGTTCAAGATTATGGATGTGCATAATTTTTTTAAGAAATTGGGTTTGATAGACTGAATCTAGCTTACCTTAATCAGGTAATGCAAATCCTGTGCGAGGATCGCTGATATACAAACCAAGAACTAACGATTCCATCACCGTATCCCAGACAGGAATCATGCGCTCCGCATCATCAACCCAATAATCAAAAGTAATTAAACACTGAACACCAGAACCTAGTCCAATACAAATTCGAGAATAAGCTTCCCGATGTTCTACAGGATCTATAAATTTGATTTGAGTCCAAATAACGCGGGCAGTTTGGCGCTTAAATTGAATAATTTCTCCTTGCTCGATTGCATTCCGCTCATCATCTTTGACTACTTTCTTGAATAGGGGAAGCAGCGGAAACTCTGGCCAGTTACCAGGGGGTAACAAATTAAAAGAAGCCTCTAATCGAGCATCATCTTTGGGTGGTTTTTTATCTAGAAACCGGAATGACTTCTCGTCCGGTTCAAAATACCAATCCTGGGGAACATCGAACCGCAAGGCCCCTCGCCCAGCTACAAAGATCCGAGTTCCTGGCTCTGATTTCCAGTTGTGATCTTCTTTTAGCTCTAGCGTTTCCTTCAGCCAATTGTATTTTTTGCGTTTAGACATGGCCGCTCTATTTTTGACTTCTCTATTATTGTACTGTTAACGGTTAACCGTTAACAAAGAGTTGGGTTTCGCTTCTCGCTTCACCCAACCTACATTTTACTGTTAACCGTTAACAAAAAGTTGGGTTTCGCTTCGCGCTTCACCCAACCTACATGAAAAATTCTACTACGGCAGTCAAAAATTCTCATTCTAACTAACTTTCATCGGCCCCAAATACTTCGTTAAATAAGGCGAAAACACCTCATAAATTAGCGTCAACGGCTTACCATAATGCCAAAATAAATAATGTCTACCCCAAAACGGGCCCGACTCTCCAAAAGCCGACTCCAAAGCCGCCGACTCACCATAATAAATCCCTTGCACATCCCTATATAATTCCGTCCGCAACCGGGCTAAACTTGCCCAAATTGGCAGCGATTTATTCTGCAAATATTCATCAACATGACTCGCTTCCCACCAAGAAGTCGCATAAGCTAAACGCTGTCCCGAAGCTGTTCGCAGCCACACTTGCCTACGTAAACGCGGCCCTGGTACTGCTTCAATTTGCACAGGAGCACCATCTTTATCAACACCAACTAGCGACATATCAATCACATCCACTTCTGTCGGTTCCCCAGTCATCAGTTGCAGGTGGCGCGTAGGGGAACCGTCCCCTAGCAGCAATATCTGCCATGCTGGTGCTAACTGGGTATGTGGCAAACCCTTCTGCACAATGTCCTCACCGCCTTGCCATGAGGCATTAAGAGCATACCAGGGTGCAGGTAGAATCAGGCTGTTTGTAGGTTGGAATATAGCAGTCAAAGGTTGTTACAAAACTTAACGGCTATTCTATGATATCGCGATTTGCCGATTGCAGGAAGAAGGAAGAAGGAAGAAGGAAGAAGGAATAAGAGAGCAGAGGAGAGGGGAAACAGGGTGACAGGGGAACAAGGAGGATTTTCCCCCATTTAGCAATTAGCAATTACCAATTACCAATTACCAATTACCAATTACTTAACGATGTTCATGTAACCAAGCAAAACCTGCACCGATGGCTTCAGCAAGAATACTGACAAAACGATAGAGAGCAACTGCACTAACAATTAATGCTGGAGAAAATTGCCGATCTAGAATTGCGATCGCGGTAGCTTCAAAAACCCCCAATCCTCCCGGTGCTCCCGGTATCACTAAGCCTAAAACATAGGCAAAACTAAAGGCACTAAATAATTGAGGAATCTCGCTAAATTTTATAGGAGTCAAAGCAGTTAAGGTCATTAAAAAACCGCCACCTCGCAATCCCAAAAAAATGATTTCTCCCAATAAAGGCAGGAAGGGATAGCGTTTAATTTGAGGTATGGAATTGGTAATTGGTAATTGGTGATTGGTAATTGGTAATCGTTCGGATTCATCAAAGCTATTATTTAATTGGTTTTTGTCTTGATTTGTATTACCGCTTTCCTGTGTTTTATTTTTACTACCTAAACCTTTCAATTTGCCCACATATTGAACTAATGGATTTAAAATATTAGGGTGGACGCTCATCAAAACTGCGGCTAAACTGAATACCTGTAAAGCTCGATTTTGCGACGTACTGCCGATCGAAGCAATTAGCAAAGCAGCAGCGGCCATCAGTAGCGGTTCTAGCAAAACACTGAGAGTAGCAATTGCCGCTGGGACTCCGCCTTCTCTTGCTGCCTGAATGCGACCCCAAAAGTGCCAAATATTTCCGGGTAAATACTTCCCGATATTAGTTTTCAGGAAAACTCGGATACCCCAAACAGTATCAACAGATTGATTAAATTCTCGTAAAATCCATAGCCACACCCAACCCGCCCAGATATGAGAAAGTAAAGTAACGCTAAGTGCGATCGCGAGCATGACAACACCCGTCGTGTCAATGCGGATGGCGGCCACTTCTTGCCAGTGATCTTTAAAAGCCTTAGCGACAAATAAGAGAGTACCACCTAAAATAAAATAGCGTAGGTATGGCTTGAGGCGGGAGCTAACAAGCTTAATTAAGTTGCTAACTCGCTGAAAATTTTGCTGTACCATTAATTAATAGTGTTAAAGATCGAGATCAATCTATCAGGCTGCGGCATCGCTTCTATTGATACTTGTCAGGGGTAATAGCGATAGTTGGACGCGATCGCGCGTTTTGGACAAGTATATCGCTCTTCTCAGGTAGATGAGGTATAACTGGTAATTGGAGTTGTTAGGCACTTACCTTACTTACTACATAAGCATGATAAGAGGGCTAAAGCCCAACTACGTACCTCACTTATCTAAAAATCTAACCACTTACAAAAAAATCATTATATGGCAGGCCCTAGCGCTGACGGCAGTTCCTATCTCTTAGACGATGGCCCCAACAGTTTAACCTTAACTCCGGGCTTTTTGGCTCCTTACCCAAACGGACTATTTGCCCTCGGTGGCAATGATTTTATCGTCGGTTCAGCGGATGCTGAACAAATTAGTGGCGATTCCGGCAACGATCGCATTCTTGGCGGCGGCGGTGCAGATATCCTATTAGGAGGTGCCGGTAACGACTTCCTCAACGGTGGTCAAGGTAACGACTTCCTCATCGGAGAAGCAGGTAGCAATACCCTCCAAGGAGGTCGAGGAGATGACTTACTGATCGGTGGCGACGATGACAACATACTTGTAGGGGACTTCGGCAAAGATACCCTCGTTGGTGGCATCGGTCTAGATATCTTCATCCTTCGTACCGATGCAGCAACACTAGACCCAGGTGCGGCCGATATTATCGGCGACTTTGACATTTTCTCTGATTTTATTGGATTAACTGACGGCCTGACCGAGGACGATCTGACTTTACAACAAGTTTCCCTGACTCCTGGCAGTACGGACACCCTGATTCAAATTCGGCAGTCTGGTGCTATTTTGGGAATTGTTCTTGATGCCTCCCCCGATGACTTGAGCGGAGCTTTCTTCCCTGCTACCAATCTATTAGGCAATGAACTCAACCAAGCTCGCGATATTGGGGTACTTAACGGGAATCAAACTGTTAGCGACTTCGTGAGTACGGCTAAACCAGATGACATCTACCGCTTTACTATTCCTAGTATTAGTGATTTCCAATTAGTTCTCAGCGATTTGAGCGCTGATGCCGATGTTGCCATTATTAAAGACATCAACGGCGACAAATCTATTGATGTCACAGATATTATCGATTCCTCCAAACATCCAGATACAGAACCAGAGCAAATTACTATTGATTCCCTCTCCGCAGGAACCTATTACGTTAAGGTTTATCAATACGATGGCGACACTAATTTCAGATTGAATCTGTCTGCAAAACCCAGCACCACAAACTCAGAAGGTGGTATCGGTACGCAGAATTTTGACACTCGCTTCGGGTTTGGTTTGGTAGATGCAGCCGCCGCTGTTGCTCGCGCTGTAAACGCTCCTACTTTCCCAGATGTTCCTGATTTGGGTGGAGATGAATGGGGACGGGATTTAGTCAAAGCTCCCGAAGTTTGGGCGAAGGGAATTACTGGGGAAAATGTAATAGTAGCCGTTCTAGATAGCGGCGTTGACTACAATCACCCCGACTTGTCGGACAATATGTGGACAAACTTAGGCGAGACTGGTGTTGATAGTAACGGTATCAATAAAGCTAATAACGGCATTGATGATGATTTCAACGGTTTTATTGACGATTTTCGCGGGTGGGATTTTATCGATAACGACAATGACCCGATGGATGAAAACAGTCACGGCACTCATGTATCTGGCATCATTGCTGCTAAACAAGATGGTGTTGGTATTACTGGGGTTGCTCCTAATGCCAAGATTATGCCTTTGAGGATACTTAACGCTGAAGGGTCGGGCAAAACTGACAATGAACTTGCTGCTATTCGCTATGCGATCGCAAATGGAGCAAGTGTAATTAATCTGAGTGTAGGCGGTACAACATTGGAAACCGAAGAACTCGAAATGATTCGCTTTGCAGAATCTAGGGGTGTGGTTGTGGTTTCGGCTGCTGGTAATGACTCTGGCCCTCGCCCAGATTACCCAGCTCGCTTTGCTTCCGAAGTGGGAATTGCTACAGGTTCAGTAGACCGCAATCAGAAGCTTTCTTCCTTCTCCAACCGTGCGGGTGCTACAGTCCTCAATTATGTGGTTGCGCCAGGAGGAGAAGGGGGAGATCGAACTCAGGACGATATTTATTCGACAGTACCGCTATCTTTCCCTGGTGTTCCCTATCGCTACTACGCAGGTACTTCGATGGCGACACCGCACGTATCTGGAGTAGTGGCTTTGATGCGACAAGCTAATCCTAATTTGACGGCGGCTGAGATTAATAGGATTCTGGTTGAAACAGCGAATAGTTCTGGGGTGAGTGTTTAAAATGGTCTACCTTAAGTAGAGAGAATATGTAGTAATTGCGTAAGTCCTATTTTAGTAAAAACGTGCAGCTCAAACAGGTAATCATCGCCCACAAAGCCAGAGATGCCCAAAGCCAGCAATGGGCCGAACAGTGTGCGCGGCAGTTGGAAAGTCGAGGCTGTAACGTTTTGATGGGGCCATCCGGTGCGAAGGATAACCCCTACCCAGTATTTTTGGCTTCTCGTACTGGAAAGATCGACTTAGCAGTAGTGCTCGGCGGTGATGGTACGGCCCTTGCTGCGGCTAGACATCTTGCTCCTGATAACATCCCCATTTTAGCGGTGAATGTGGGGGGACATTTGGGGTTTTTAACTGAATCTTTTGAAGATTTTAAGGAAACTGAACAGGTTTGGGATCGGTTGTTGGAAGATCGCTATGCTGTGCAGAAGCGGATGATGTTACAGGCGGCGGTATTTGAGGGCGATCGCACTAATATGGAACCAGTAAGCGATCGTTTCCTCGCCCTCAATGAAATGTGCGTCAAGCCAGCCTCGGCTGACAGAATGCCGACTTCTATCCTAGAAATGGAGGTAGACGGTGAAGTAGTCGATCAATATCAGGGAGACGGTTTAATAGTCGCCACTCCTACGGGTTCGACTTGCTACACGGCTTCTGCCAATGGCCCAATTCTGCACCCCGGAATGGAAGCGATCGCAGTTACTCCCATTTGTCCTTTAAGTCTCTCCAGTCGCCCAATTGTTCTACCTTCCGGCTCTGTAGTTAGCATCTGGCCCTTGGCGGACTACGATCTAACTACTAAACTCTGGATGGATGGCGTTATGGCTACTGCTATCTGGCCAGGACATCGCGTAGATGTGCGGATGGCAGACTGTAATGCAAAATTTATCATTCTGCGAGAAAACTATTCTTATTACCGCACTTTAAGAGAAAAGCTTCAATGGGCCGGGGCCAGAATTCCCTACACTAATAATCATCGGAATTAACATTAATTAGTAATTGGTAATTGTAATTGGTAATTATTATTGAATAATTGAGCTCATCTACCTTTTTAATTGAGTAAAATTATCAGCTTTTCTAGCTTGTAGTTTAGCCATCTTTGACCGCAAGTTAATGATGAAAAGCCTAAAAATCGGTAAAGATTAAAAGCGACGGTGGTTAGGAGTGATAAATTAGTGACTGCTATGTAGTTATGTCGAGGCCATATATCTTCCTTAAAAATTACATCTTTTACCCAATGTAACTGATTTTCAATCAGCCAATGACCTCGAATTTTTGACGCAAATATTTGCGCTGATGCCGATAAGCTGCTAATGTAATAACTAATATTTTCATAATCTTTTTTGGTGCGAGTGCCACTTCTTTCCACTTTAATTAAACTGGTAATATTACCCCATTTTAATCTCTCAAAATCCTTGAGTTTCTGGGGAGGAATATCAAAGACAGATACCTTTCTAACCAGGTGACGACCATGACTAATATCTACGGATTCTGCTTGACTTTAATGACATGATTACATTAGGACTTACGCACCCAAGCAAAGAAACCGGGTTTTTTTACGAAAATACTTCGTTATGACCCACAGATTCTCTCAAAAACCCGGTTTCTGGGACTCCCTGCGTAAGTCCTATATTTATATCCGACTACTGAGCAGTCTGTAACTGGAGAGTAGGATAATCAGTGTAACCCTTCTCATCACCCCCATAGAAAGTAGAGCGATCGTAAGGATTCAAAGGCACATTCAAAGCAAACCGTTCCGCTAAATCAGGATTAGAAATATACCATCTGCCAAAAGCAATCAAATCCGCATCTCCCCTCGCGATCGCAGCATCAGCCAATTCCCGATTATAGCCCCCCGCCGAAACGATCGTTCCCTGGAAAATAGAACGGAAATATGCCGTGTTTAACTTCCCCTTCTCCTCAGCCACACCCTCATAAGCTCTCGGTTCCACCAAGTGCAAATAAGCCAGCCCAAAACGGTTCAAAGCATTAACAACGTAAGTAAACAAAGCTTTAGGATTAGAATCGTTCATACCGTTAAAAGTACCACTGGGTGACAGCCGCACACCCACTCGATCTGCACCCCAAACACTCGTCACCGCTTCCACTACTTCCAGCAGTAAACGGCTACGATTCTCGATCGATCCGCCGTAAGCATCTTGACGATGGTTAGCATTATCTTGAAGAAACTGATCGAGCAAATAGCCATTAGCGCTGTGGATTTCTACCCCATCAAAACCCGCCGCGATCGCATTTTGGGCAGCACTACGATATAGCTCCACAATCCCAGGAATTTCATCAATTTCCAAAGCGCGAGGCGTAACATAAGGCTTAGGCCCAGAATAAGTAGATGCTTCACCTTCAGGCGCGATCGCACTCGGCGCTACCGGCAAAGCTCCCTCCGGCTGTAAGTCAGGATGCGAAATCCGCCCAACGTGCCACAATTGTAGGAAAATGCGACCCCCGTGACTATGCACAGCCTCCGTCACCAGTCGCCAACCTTCCACCTGCTCAGACGAGTAAATCCCCGGTGTTTGAGGATAACCCAAGCCTTCGGGAGCAATTTGCGAAGCTTCCGTAATAATTAATCCCGCACCCGCCCGCTGAGCATAATAAGCTGCATTCAGCGTACCCGGCACATTTCCCGCTCCCGCCCGGTTGCGAGTTAAGGGAGCCATCACCAGTCGGTTAGGCAAAGAATAAGGGCCAACTTGAACAGGCGAAAGAACGTTTTTCTCAGTAGCAGCCATAGTATCCTCTGTGAAAGAGCAATATCGATCGAGTAATTACAGACAGACAGGCAATCCCAAATCCGGCTTTACTATCGCCTTTATTGTCATTGCGAGCTCCGCGAAGCAATCGCAGAGACTAGGCGATTGCTTCGCGGAGCTCGCAATGACGGATTATTGCTAATAAAGGGGATGACTAACCCAGATTTGGTATTACCCATTGATTCTTTAGTCCGCGCAGGCGGACTTCGTTTGTGTAGTAGCGGTTTCAACCGCCGACTCCAATGAAGTAGTCAAACAACCATTTAACTAAAAAGTCTAATCACTTTGCCGCCAATAGTCAAGTAGTTATTTAACTATTTCAGAAAAGCCCCTAGCAGCGTAAGATAGAGATAACCACCAACTTAAATTCCCCACACCAACTGCTGATGACGGATAGTTGCGACGACTTCCAAGCGATACCTCTCCCAGTTCCCGCCAAAAGCGACGCTGAGCTCCGAGTGAGGATTTTTGCTGCACTTTCTGACCCGACGCGCTTGCGAATTGTTGAGCTTTTAGCCAAGCAGGAGGAAATGAGCGGTTCAGAAATTGCTGCTGCTGTCAGGATTAGTCTCGCCTTATTTTGCCATCACTCGAAAATTTTGGCTGCCGCCGGTCTAATCCAAATTCGCAAAGAAGGTCAGACTAAGTACAATTCCCTGAATCGCGAATTACTAATCTGTTGTTTTGCTAATTTTTTTCAATAACTGAAAAAAACTCTCCCTAGCGACTAATAATTAACAACTAACATCAATATTCCAGGTAAAAAGTATCTAATTTTTTTGTGTCCGCAATGCTTTTAGGAGTTGCTGGTTGAGTTATATCAGGAACGCCTTGGCGAAATTCTAGAGTTTTTTTTCCGACTTCAACCACCTCATTGTTAACAACAACTAAGCGTTTCTGTAACTGTTGCTTTCGCTCTTCCAAAACACGCAATTCTTGTTGAATCCGCTGCTTTTCCATCGCCAACTTGTAAAGCTCTAGCTGCATTGAAGCCTCAGTCTTGGGACGAGGCATTGTGCTAATCTTGGGTCGGATATTACCGCGTGCGCGAAGAAAAGACATAAACAACTCCTATTATATTTCTAATAGTAGACGGGGGCTGCAACGCTCTTTCTTCTAATCAAATTAAATGATAGCAGCACCCACATTACAAGAATCCGTCTGCTAAATAGCTAGACACAGATTACCGCAGATGTTAAAATTATATCATACTATTAACATAATCTTGTGGAGTCCCATCAGTACAACCTTCATACTTACGCTCTGCTCAAAACTCCTGCCGAACCTCTAGACTTGCCTAGTGGAATTGCGGGTGAAGTTGAGATTTTCAGTAGCGATCGCCTATCTGCGATCGTAGAACCAGAAGTATCTGTAGCATCCTTTGAAGATGACAGCGATCGCTTAATGCAGGCAGTTTTAGCCCACGATCGCGTAATCTGTCAAGTATTTCGCCAAACTTCAGTTTTACCCTTACGCTTCGGGACTTACTTCGCTTCAACAGCCACCTTGCAGACGTACCTAAAATCTCACAGTCAACAATACCTAGAAAAGTTAGAACAACTTGATGGCAAAGGTGAATATAGCTTAAAGTTTATACCCCTTTTACCGCCAGAGGAACCCTTAGCTTCGGAAACAGGAGGAAGGCAATATTTTCTAGCTAAAAAGCAGCGATATCAACAAATTCAAAACTTTAATGATGCCCAAGCAGCAGAGTGGCAAAAAGCCTGCGTAATTGCTACCGAAAATTATCAATCAGCAATAGTCGAACCAACAGCAGATCGGGAAGGGCAAATTTATCTTTTAGCCAATCGTCAAGACGAATCTTTACTGCTAGAACGATATCAGAGTTTGCAAGAAACTTGTCCTCACTGGGAACTAAAACTAGGAGAAGCCTTACCTCCTTATCACTTTTTGTGAAGCGAAAAATTGCTAGCAGTTAACAGTTAGCAGTTAGCAGTTAACAGTTAACAGTTAACAGTTAACTGCATAGCCAACTTCTGTTATATAATAGTAAGATGCGGCGATCCTCAAGTCGTAGCAAAACTGAAAAAAATCAACTGCTAATGCCCCCAATTCAAAAGCAGGGGGAAATCAAGCTTCACATCTACTGATTGGATCTAGCCTGCTGGCAGTATTTTGTTAAGGTGGAAGTATGCGAGTAAAACTGGGCTTAGCCTGAGACTGCCTCTGGCAAATCTAAAGGCTGCTAGTCCCTTAGCTACTCAGTGACAAAAGTATCCTCTGGTCTCTGCTACTGGGAAATTAGCGGTTTACAGATGTCCCAGAAAGGAACTGCATTAAATATCTAGGGTGCATTGGTGTGTTTAGGAGAGCTAGAAAACTGGTACTTTGCGCCGCGATCGCAACTGTTTAGTTGCTTCTGCGGTCAGATACTACCTTTTCTTTTCTCCTTGGGTTGTGCTAGGGTTAGCCGCGTTCTTAGAGCTGCTGGGAAATGCCAGTCGCATTTTTAGGGGTTTATGTTTTGCCAAATCCCTTAAGGTAACAATATATTTGCATTAGGCTGGTTGCGTTAGCGCCTCCAAGCATACTAGCAAGAGGCAAGCTCCGTTACAAATCAAAATGGAACTGTGCTTAAGCAACCTGTCCGGTGTGAGGATGTGGTGCGGAATTAACTCTGGATGCCAATATTTTGGAAGTAGGAGTGAAGTAGAGTTGCGCCAACCGCGCCTTCAGAGCCTAGTAGCCAACCCGCTAGCCACAGTCAGGTTTTCCAGCAAATTTCACTCTTAGCCCCCTGATGTTTATCCCCTCTGTTAGTGTGGCCATCAATCGCAATCCTCTCACGGCGACTCCTCAAACGTCCGTGGAAGATGCGATCGTGCAGATGAGTAGCGCTGGTGTTAGCTATGTACTGGTAGTAGAGCAACAGCTAGGTACAGGATTTTCGACAGGGGAACAAAGTAAAAAAGCAGAGGCAAATGGTAGGGGAGCAGCATCTTTTTTAGCTCCGACAGTCTCCCCTGCAACTATTCTGGGGATTCTGACAGAGCGAGATATTATACAGCTCAATTCGATTGGCGCAAGTTTAAAGGGATTTCCGCTCTCGCAAATCATGATTCGCTCTGTGATCTCAGCACGAGAATCCCAAATTCCAGACATTTTCACCCTATTCGCTCTCCTCCGCAAACACCAAATCGGCCACCTACCAATTGTCAGCGACTCTGAGGAGCTAGTGGGTATGATTACTCCTCAAAGTTTCCTGGAAACAGGATTCGGGATGGGGGACTGGGGATGGGAGATTGGGGAAGATAGGGGAGGTAGGGGAGGTAGGGTGGCTAAATCTCCCCCGTCTTCCCCATCTTCCCCATCCCCGCCCCTCCTACTTCCCGCTAATTTAATCAAAGTCGGTCAAATTCCGCAAATTCACCAATCGAGAATCATTCACGCACCGGCTAATTCTTCTGTGCGCTATCTCGCGCAACTGATGTTCAAACATAACGCTAGTTACGTACTGATTATTGAAGGGGGAAACGGTCAGGAAGTAGAAATTAACGGCTCCGGTAGCCCTGAAAGCCATAAAAAACAGACCGGTAAACTGGTTGGGGCTGTTAGTTCCCGCGATATTTTGCAGTTGCAAGCATTGGGGCTTGACTTGAGCAAAACTAGAGCGATGACAGTATGCAGCAACTCGCCGCTGCCGATTAGAGCGCGGGATACTCTGGAATCGGCTCTGGGTATGTTGCAAAAAAACTACGGCCAACTGCCTTTAGTTATGGTCAACGATGCGGGGCATCCTACGGGTATTGTTAATCCTAGAACTATTCTTTTGCAAGCTCTGGACTCGCGATCGCTACATTCTGGGTTGGTAGGGTTACAACGCCAAATCGAATTGTCTAGTTCTCAACTGCACAAAGCTGAGATTGAGGTAAATCGCCTTAAAGCCGATCGCCAACAAATCGAGGAGGCTTTTAAAGATAGCTCAGAACGGGCAAATCTTGCGATCCGAGCTAATAGCGATGGGATTTGGGATTGGAATATCCAAACTGGGGAGGTGTTTTACTCAGTGCGTTGGAAAGAGATGTTAGGCTGCGATCGCCACGAAGTCTCTAACACAATTGAGGAATGGTTTAACCGCGTTCACCCAGACGATGTTAATGACTTAAGGGCAGCTTTAGAAGAGCATTTAGGAAACAAGACTCTTTACTTCGTTACTGAGTCTCGGATGTTGACCAAAGACGGGAGTATTGTCTGGGTACTTGCTCGCGGCCAAGCGCTGCGAAATACCACTGGCGAACCCGTGCGAATGGTGGGAACTAATACAGATATCACTCAAAGTAAGCAGTTAGAGATCGATCTTCGGGAAAATGAGGCGCAGTACGCAAAAGTGCTTACAGACCTCAAGGAAACAGCGATTTTCCAGATAGATACGGCAGGTGTTTGGACTTTTCTCAATCCAGCTTGGGCGACGATTACAGGTTTTTCGGTTTCTGAGTGTTTGGGTACTAATTTTTGGGATTGGATTCATCCAGAAAATCAAGCAGAATGTGAAAGTTTATTTCAGTCTTTGATTACATTACAGTCGGAATTTTATCGGCGCGAATTACGCTTTAAAAAGTCCGCAGTTGCCGATAGAGGATTGCAAATTATTACTCCTGAATCCTTTATAGATCGTGCTTTTATTACGGTCGAAATGTTTGCTCAGGTAATGCTGGATTCCCAAGGTGCAGTTACAGGAGTTTTTGGGACGCTGCGTGATATTTCTAATCAGCTTGAAGCTGTGGAAGATTTGCGGGAAAGTGAGGAAGCAATTCGAGCACTTTATGAGGTAACTCTAGGGATAAATGGCAGTTTTGAGGAACGAATTTCTCGCTTGTTGGCGATGGGATGCGAGCGGTTTAGGATGGATATTGGACTTTTGGGGAAAGTGGCGGGCGATCGCTATGAGGTAATTGCGGCTTATTTACCAGAGAATTTTCCCTTCGGATTTGCTAAAGGAGACGGCTTTGCTTTAGGGAGAACTTTTGAGCGCGAGGTAGTGCGATCGCTAGAACCAATTTCTATCGAATCCGCTGGAACTTCTCAATGGCGACACCACCCCGCTTATACAGTCCGCCGCTTAGAAGCTTTTATCGGTGCTCGTGTGATGGTGCAGGGTCGAGTTTACGGTACTCTTAGTTTTACCTCTCCCGCTGGTAGATCGCCGTTCAAAACAGTAGAATTAGAAATTCTAAAGTTAATGGCGGTTTATATTGGCACTGAAATTTCACGGGAAGAACGGGAACAAACTTTACAGCGCCAATATCAGCGAGTTTTGTTATTAAAGCAAATTACTCAGAAAGTTCGTTCTAAGTTAGATACGCAAGAGATTTTTCAAACTACGGCTACCCAGATTGGTCGAGTGTTTGGCGTAAATCGCTGTACAATTCACAGCTATATTATTGAACCTTATCCCCATCTCCCTTGCGTAGCTGAATATTTAGAACCGGGCTATGAATCTACTTTAGATTTAGAACTTTCTGTTACTTATAATCCTTATACAGAACAGTTACTTGCTGAAGATACAGCATTAGCTTCTCCAGATGTTTTTGCCGATCCGCTGTTGGAATCTTCGGCTCCTATGTGCCGCAGAATTGGGTTAAAGTCTATGCTTTCTGTTCGTACTTCTTATCAAGGTGAACCGAATGGAATTATTACTTTACAACAGTGCGATGTGACTCGCCAGTGGACAACAGATGAAATTGAACTATTAGAAGATGTTGCCGCTCAAGTAGGTATTACCCTTGCTCAGGCACACCTTTTAGAGACGGAAGTTAAAAGGCAGCAACAGTTAGCAGAGCAAAACGAAGCTTTAGAACAAGCACGACAGGCGGCAGAAGTTGCTAACCGAGCTAAAAGTGAATTTTTAGCTACTATGAGTCACGAAATTCGCACTCCGATGAATGCGGTAATCGGCATGACTGGTTTACTTTTAGATATGGATTTAACTCCAGAACAACGAGATTTTGTAGAGACAATTCGGACTAGCGGCGATGCTTTATTAACTATAATTAATGATATTCTAGACTTTTCTAAGATTGAATCGGGAAAAATGGATTTAGAGCAGCATCCCTTTGAGCTGCGGACTTGTATTGAAGAATCTTTGGATTTGCTTGCTCCTAAAGCTTCAGAAAAAGGTTTAGAATTAGCTTATTTAATTGATTCTTCTGTCCCCTCTAAAGTATTAGGAGATGTCACCAGACTGCGCCAAATTTTGGTCAATCTTCTTGGCAATGCGGTCAAATTTACAGAATCGGGAGAAATTGTGGTATCTGTTACGGCGCGGAAGATTTCAGAGCGCAATAGCAATGGGATAGAAGCCTATAAATTACCGCTATCTAATTATCAAATGCCTGTTCCTTACGAAATCCAAATTGCTGTTAAAGATACGGGAATTGGAATTCCGACCGATCGGATGGATCGCTTATTTAAGGCTTTTTCTCAAGTGGATGCTTCGACGACGCGGCAATATGGAGGAACGGGTTTAGGTTTAGCAATTAGCCAGCGTTTGAGCGAGATGATGGGCGGTAAAATGTGGGTAGTTAGCAAGGCTGCACCTGTAGCTGGAAATTCTCATTCTCCCCCAGTTGGGACACGGCAAAGTATGGCTGGAACTCCCCCAGAACATTTTGTTGATTCGGAAATATTAGAGTCTGGTTCTATTTTTTATTTTACGGTTATTGCCCAAGCTGTTGAGTCTCGATCTGTGGAGGAACCACCAGAGTTTCTTAAGGGCAAACGCTTGTTAATTGTGGAAAATCATGCTACTAATCGACAAGTTTTGATTAAGTTATCTCAGTATTGGGGAATGATACCGATTGCTGCTGCAACAGGGGTGGAAGCTATGCAATTGCTTCAACAAAATCCAGAGATTGATTTGGCAATTTTGGCGATGAATTTGACAGATATGGATGGCATAGCTCTAGCGAATAAGATTCGCAATTTTGAGCTAGGTTATTCGCCTTTAGTTAATGGCTCGGAGATAGTTGGGAATGAACCAGAGCGACGAGTACCGATGGTGATGTTTACTTATTTAGGTAAGGCAGAAGTATGGAAAAAACTTGAGAATGCAGAAATTAATTTTGCCGGATTCTTAACTAAGCCTCTGAAGCAATCTCAATTTTATAATGTATTACTACAAATTTTAGGGGATGGGGGAGCTAGAAGTAAAAAGACCGAAATTGCCGATGTTGGTAGTGTGAATTCGGGTATGAAGCATTCCCCAAATATGAAAGAACACTATCCTGGGCAGCAGACTAATGAAATTGTACCAGCGACTAGCAATGGGGTACGGCAAAATATTTCTTCTGCGGATAATCTTCGCAATGGTAATCAGATCAGGATTTTATTGGCAGAGGATAATTTAGTCAATCAGAAAGTGGCTACGCACTTGCTAGAAAGAATTGGATATCGAGCAGATATTGCGGGTAATGGATTGGAGGCTTTAGAGGCTTTGAGGAAGCAATCTTATGATGTCGTGTTGATGGATGTGCAAATGCCTCAGATGGATGGATTAGAAGCGACGCGCCGTATTTGCCAGGAATGGCCAGAGGAGTTTAGACCCCGGATTATTGCGATGACTGCTAATGCAATGCAAGGCGATCGCGAAAAGTGTTTGGCTGCGGGTATGGATGATTATATTACCAAGCCTGTCCGCCGTGAAGAATTGGCTAATGCTTTAAGTAAATGTAAGCCTATTTTGAAAGATGGAGCTAATATTTCCGGGTTGCAGGATTCAGGTTTTTTAGGTCAATCTGATAATTCGGTTATCCCTTCATCTTTCTCTCTTTCTCCTGATAAAAATCCACCGATCGATCTTCAAATCTTGCAAAGTCTCCGCGAACTTGATGATGATGATGATGAACCGGATTTTTTGACAGATTTAATTAAGATTTTCCTTGGGGATGCGCCTCGATATTTGGATAGTATTAAGGTAGCGATCGCGGCTGGTGATGCTGATAATTTGAAGGTGGCATCTCATACGCTGAAATCCAGTAGTGCTAATTTAGGAGCGATGGTTTTATCAGAGTTATGTAAGGAGTTGGAATATATGGCTCGCGCTGTTAGTGAAGCAGGGGAAGAACAGGTTTTTGATTTAGGAATAGCTCACGATTGGTTGTTACAAGTTGAGGCTGAGTGGCAAAGGGTGCGGACAGCTCTTGAGCAGGAAATTAAGTCGTTTCCGATGAAATCGGAATCATTTAATTAGTTGGAGCTACTTAGCTGAGTTTGCAAAGGAGGATTTACGACATAATTGTTTGTAACGCCGCCCTCTGGGCGGTTTGTTTACC
>NZ_JARFTR010000069.1 GCF_029167235.1 Kamptonema sp. UHCC 0994
CGGTTTGTTACCGCCCAGAGGGCGGCGTTACGGATATCTTCCTATAACAACTAACAATTAACAATTAACAATTAACTAAGTACGGCTTGTGTCATTTGTTACTCACAAACTATAGATAAGTATAAATAACTAAAACCAAAAAGCAAACTGAACATTAGTAAAATCAAGGGTTTGCTAGCTAATACTCACAGAATATAATAAAAATTAGAAGATTAGCAAAAGCGAGATTCCTACCTTGACTACTCAGATTCCTCAAGACTTTGTGCAAGCAATAACAAAAGAACGCGGCGTGACTGATGCTGAACTGGAGACTGTGTTTATGGCCTTGGAGGGTCAACCTACAGCCGCGATCGCGACTAAGCTGGGCATTAGTGATATCGCAGTTCGCAAAAGACTAGGCGAGGTCTACAAAAAATTTAAAATTGGAGGGAATGGCCCTGGGAAGTTGGCAGAATTGAGGCATCAACTACTATTTTTATACCAAGCTGGTCAAAGTCCGGGGGATTTCATGTCGGCGGGTAGGGTAATGGGATCGGCGGTGGCGATCGCTCACCACCAGGAAGATTGGGGTGAGGCCCCCGATGTTTCCGTGTTCTACGGTCGCACTGAAGAATTAGCAGCTTTAAACCAGTGGATTTTATCAGATGGCTGCCGCTTAGTGGCGCTGCTGGGTTTGGGAGGCAGTGGCAAAACAACTCTGGCGGTGAAAGCAGCTAAACTTGTACAGGATGAGTTTGATTTTATCGTTTGGCGATCGCTACGAGCTGGCCCATCCGTTGAAGACCTTCTAGCTAACTTAATTTCAATTTTTTCTCATCAGCAAAAACCAGATTTGCCAGTAGATTTAAACGCCAGAATTTCCCGGTTAGTTGAATATTTCCGAAAGCAACGCTGTCTGCTGATTTTAGATGATTTTGAGATGGTTCTCAGCGCTGGAGAATTAGCTGGGCGCTATCGGCCAGGACTAGAAGGCTATCGAGAACTGATTGCGCGGCTAGGAGAAGTTAACCATAATAGCTGTTTAATCCTAATCAGTTCAGAAGAACCCACAGAACTTGCTTTGATATCTGGAGAAAAAGTCAAATCGCTAAAACCTTTAGTTTCAGAAGAAATTGCGCGAGAAATATTCAATGAAAAGGGATTATCTGCTAAAGACAAAGACTGGAAAGTTTTAATGAGCCGCTACGGAGGTAATCTCTTAGCTTTTAAAATTGTGGCGGCAACAATTCAAGATTTTTTTGAAGGTAATATTTCCAATTTTTTGGAGGCTACAGGTCTATTTATTGAGGATCATATTAGCAATTTGCTCGCGCACCAATTCGAGCGATTGTCTAATTCTGAACTAGAAATTATTTACTGGCTTGCTATTACTCAAAATCCAGTTTCTCTAACAAAATTGCGAGACGATATTTTGGTTAAGTCATCTCTTTCTGATTTGCTAAAAAATCTGGAATCCTTGGGTCGCAGGTCGCTAATAGAAAAAATAAATGAAGGAGGAGGAGAAATACTTTTCACCCTTCAACCTTTGATTATGAAGTATGTAACTGAAGATTTAGTTAAGCAATTGCGGCAGGAGATTCTGGAAGCAATTAAGACTCAAAGAGCAGAAAAAATGTGGTTGTTAAAAACTCATTATTTCGGTAAAGCGATAGTCAAAAGCAAAGGCGGAAAAAGTTATTCAACTCGTTCTATTCTGAGCATGGTTAAGAATCAGTTGCAAACTCTGTTTATGCAAACAACAAGCTCTGCTGAGGCGCTAAATATTCTGGAAAAAGTTGCATCGGAGCTACAAGATAAATCTCAGCTAGATATTGGATATGCTAGCGAAAATATTCGGAATATTCTGGCGGAAATGACAAATTCTTAGTAAGAGGGGCTGCGATCGCGCTTTGCTGTTAATTTAATTAGTGAGTACGATCGCTCCCGATCTCACATTTAGTAACCGATCGGGATTGAACAGAGATTGAAACAGATTTTGATGATTTTACTGATTTACCGTTGCGTGTGTTACATTGAGCTTAACTATTTTACAATCTTTTCCTCCAGCGCAGCAGACAGATGGCAATAACAAAACGTGGACTTATTCTAAGTGCGACAGCAGTTGTACTGACTGCTGTCACAGTAACTGGTGCGGGTATTCATCTTTCTCAAAGTCAAGCATCCTTTCGCCAGAGCCCCAAGGAACTGGTCGATGAAGTTTGGCAAATAATTGACAAAAGTTATGTAGATGGTACTTTCAACCAGGTTGACTGGAAAGCAGTGCGGAATGATTATCTCAACCGTACTTATACCAGTGATGAGGAAGCATACAAGGCTATCCGAGAAATGCTAAAGAAGCTGGATGACCCCTATACACGGTTCATGAACCCGGAAGAGTTCAGGAATATGCAGATTGACACTTCTGGGGAATTGACTGGCGTTGGTATTCAGCTAACTCAAGATGAGAAAACGAAAAAGTTGGTGGTAATTTCGCCGATTGAGGATACTCCGGCTTTTCAAGCTGGAATTTTGGCGAAAGATATTATTACCAAAATTGATGGAAAAAGTACGGAGGGAATGGATACAACTCAGGCGGTAAACCTGATTCGCGGCCCGATTAATAGTCAGGTGACGCTGACAATTTTACGGGAAAATAAGGAAATAGATTTTAAACTGAAGCGGGCTAAGATTGAAATTCATCCTGTACGTTCTTCTGTTAACAAAAGTCCGATGGGTGATATAGGATATATTCGCTTAAATCAGTTTAGTGCAAATGCGGCATCGGAAATGCGAGATGCGATCAAGTCTTTGGAACAAAAGAAGGTGACGGGCTATATTTTAGATCTGCGATCGAATCCAGGGGGTTTACTCTATGGAAGTATTGAAATTGCGCGGATGTGGCTTAAAGAGGGTACGATTGTTTCCACAGTCGATCGCTTAGGCGAAACAGACCGTCAAACGGCAAATCAACGAGCGATAACAGATAAACCGTTGGTAGTTTTGGTGGATGGCGGATCGGCGAGTGCTAGTGAGATATTATCGGGTGCTTTACAAGATAATAAACGAGCCGTTTTGGTGGGAACGAAGACCTTTGGTAAGGGTTTGGTGCAGTCGGTAAGGGGTGTGGGAAATGGTTCTGGAATGGCGGTGACGATCGCGAAGTATTTTACACCAAATGGTACGGATATTAATCATGCGGGGATTGAACCTGATGTTAAGGTTGAGCTGACTGATGCTCAAAAGCAGGAATTAAGAAGCGATCGCACTAAAATTGCGACGTTAGCAGATCCGCAATATGCAAAGGCTTTGGATGTTTTAAGTAAGGAGATTGCAGCGAAACAAGGAAATAATAATAAGGCGGAAACGAAAGCTAAGCAAAAGAGTAAAAAGTAAAAGATAAAAAGGTAAAAGAGAAATTTTTTCTTTTACCTTTTTACTTTAAACGGAAACATAAATAAAATTTACGCAGAATCACTCGCTTTATGTTAAAATCCGCCTCAATCTAACTACGTGCCAAATCTTTTTAGTGTCGAGCGTACTTTTAAATCAGTACCGTTTTGTGCTAATAACTACTATCTGTCCCAACATCGGGATAGCAGTGTCACCCTGGAGGGTATTTCATGTCAGGTAGCGAATTAAAAGCAGATTTCTGGATGAGTGAGTACATCACGCCTTGGGATATTTACGTTCACGGCGTTACCAGCGTCCTTGCTTACAAAAAAACTGCTTTTCAGGAGATGTACGTCGTTGAAACCGGTACTTATGGTAAAGGGTTGGTTTTAGATGGTAAATGGCAGTCCTGTACTGGCGACGAGTTCCTGTACCACGAACCGCTAGTCCACCCCGCGATGATTTTGCACGGTTCGCCACGTAAAGTCCTCGTGCTCGGAGGCGGAGAAGGCGCTACAATTCGGGAAGTCCTGCGCTGGAAAACCGTTGAAAAAGTCGTGATGATCGACATTGACGGCGAAGTTGTTGAAGCTTGCAAAGAATACTTGCCTGAAATGCACCAAAATGCCTTTGACGATCCTCGCTGTGAGGTGGTAATTGGTGATGCTTTGGAATTTTTAGATACGACTGGTAATGATTGGGATGTGGTGATTTCTGACTTGTCAGATCCCATTGAAGAAGGGCCTTCATTCCAGTTGTTTACTAAGGAGTATTTTGAGAAAGTCCGTCGCGTGATGTCACCATCTGGCTATTTTGTAGTGCAAGCAGGGCCGGTTTCTCCAGCGGAATTGAAAATGCACGCTCGGATTGTTAACACGCTAAAATCAGTTTTTCCGAATGTTCAGTCTTTGACAAGCTATATTTCTACCTACGGTGCGCCTTGGGGTTTTGCGATCGCTTCGACAGAGGCGATTGATACTCGACCAGAACCGGAAAACACCGATCGGGTGTTGGCGGAAAAAACGACTGGTGGTTTCCGAATGTTGGACGGAATTACTCTATTAGGGTTAATGCAATTGCCTGGTCATGTGCGTCAGGCGATCGCATCTGAAACCGAAGTATACACGATGGCAGCACCGCCTAAATTCTTCGGCAAAGGATCTGTCGGACAATAAAGTTTAAGATGTCTGTAGGGGCGAAGCATGACCGTAGTAAATCTGCTTATAACCAATAACTTATCTGCCGAAATGCTTCGCCCATGCTACTTTGTTGATTGTTGATTTTTTACTGTTCGCTACCCAATTTTACGGCGAACAGTAAATTAGAAAAAATGTAATCGGACGGCAAAATGGCACCGCAGCAAGGTTCAAATACCGCTAACCCGCTGATTCGCGCACCCCTGGGAATCCTAGCAGGCGCATCTTACCCTTTTAGAGCATTTGTACTGCTTTTGCACACTCCTAAACTCTGGGGTTATGTGCTAGTTCCCGTATTGGTAAACTTAATAATTGGCACTGCTCTTTATCTGGGTTTGCTGTTTCCTAGTTTGGAAGGAATAGATGTTCTGGTTGCCGATTTATCGACAAAATTTAACACCATGATTGCGGGTTTACCCGCTTGGCTGAGCTATTTAAGCGTTTTAACTTCTGTCTTGGGTTGGCTATTACGAACGCTCTTAGTTGCGGGATTGTTGCTAATAATCGGCTTTTTATTAGTACAATTTGGGGTGATCTTAGGCGCACCTTGGTATGGTCAATTATCCGAGCAGTTAGAACTTGTAAGAATTGGTAATTTGCCTCCCGCAGATACCAGTTTGCTAGGAATTTTTGGCGAAATAAAAAGAGCGGTTGGTTTTGAATTGAGAAAATTACAACTTTTATTCAGTGTGGGATTGCCATTATTGCTATTAAATTTTGTGCCAGGAATCGGGTCTATTGTTGCAACTATCGGAGGTATTGCCTTGGGAGCAACCCTAGTTTGTTTGGATTTTCTGAGCGCACCTTTAGACAGGCGAAGGCTTAATTTTCGCGATAAGTTAGCGGTAGTTAAGGCTAGTTTACCTGCGAGTGCAACCTTCGGTTTAGTTTGCTTTGGTTTAGTCAGCATTCCGCTATTAAATTTGCTGGCGATTCCACTATGTTTGGTAGCAGGAACGCTATTTTTCTGCGATCGGATTTGGCCGAGTCGCTTTGCTGACGTGGAGAAGATTACTGATTCAAAGTTATCTAATTCCCCAACAGAGTAGATTTCTGATTATTGGAAGACAAAAGTGTTCGATTGCCATCATGGATCGCACTCTAACCAAGTTTTTTACCGCTGCTTCTGAAGTCGATTACTGGGAAGGTGAGGATTAATTTTATGGAACTAGAAGGTAATGTGAAACAGCAATTTGACCGCGCCGCTGCTGCTTATGGCACGTCGCCAATCTTTGCTAAAGGACATGATTTGGCGCTGATGGTGGAAACGGCATCGCCAACAGCAGATACGATCTTATTAGATGTTGCTTGTGCAGCGGGTCATACGGCTTTTGCCTTTGCGCCAAAAGTGCGGGATGCGATCGCCATAGATTTAAGTCAGGGAATGCTGACTGAGGCGAAACAACAAGCAGCGGCCCGGAAGATTACAAATGTTCATTTTCAGGAAGCTAGCGCGGCCGAATTACCTTTTAGCGATCGCCACTTCGATATCGTCACCTGTCGCTATGCAGCCCATCACTTCCCCAGTTTACCACCAATTCTAGCCGAAATCCTCCGCGTCCTCAAACCCGGAGGTCAATTGCTAATAGTAGATGTGATTTCTCCAGAAGAAAAACCCCTAGCAGAGTTCATAAATCAAGTGGAATTACTGCGAGATCCTTCTCATAATCACTATTGGATGCTGTCTGAATGGCAAGCGGCGGGAGAAAGTGTTGGCATACCTTTTACAATAGTTTCTCAGTGGAATCTGCCGATTGATTTTGTTGACTGGACAGCGCGACAACAAACACCAATGGCAGCGATTGCTGAATTAGAGACGCTTTTTGATAGTGCTTCCACCGCCGCGCGATCGGCTTTTTCGATTTTGGGGCCGCCAGTGCGATCGTTTCATCTACCTTCCGTTTTATTGCAAGCAACGAAATCAATAGTAGAGGCAGAAGGCAGGAGGCAGGAGACAGGAGGCAGGAGGTTGTGATTGTTTGAAGTTATAGCAGCCGCTTTCGTCTAGAACTTACGCAAAAACCCGGTTTCCTCAAACAATCGTGACTCTCTACGAGAAATATTGACCCAGAAACCGGGTTCTTGACCCCGTGTGCGTAAATCCTGACCTTGTTAGTTATAGCAACTGCCAAGGCGGTTAGGACGTATAAATTACTGAAACCATTGATTCTATTCCCTTCTTCCCTAGCCCCTAGCCCCTAGCCCCTAGCCCCTAGCTATAATTGCTCAAATCCTTACTTTTATTGCATTTTAGTTCTAACTCTTCACTTACAAGCTTTTTTCCATCTGATATAATAAATGTATTGACATAAAAGCATGGTCATGGTATGACACGCCAACAATTAAAACTATTGTTCCAATTCCCATAAAGCTTAGAGCAATAGTATTTTCCTAAAGCCCATCTTTTTCTACTTATAGCAATACATTACCTATTGCTAGCAGTGTGCCAGCGTGAAAACTGTTCCCTCTTAAATAGTAGGCAACTACTGGGTCAAAAAATGAAAAATTAACCCTTGGGAACTCAAATAGTCCCATCATCTTACGGTTAAGCCTTGGTAGCTCTGTAGTAAGAAGGAGGGGAACAGTCCGCTGTAAACTAACGCTAAGCAACCTGTAAAGGTAGTGTCACAGGTTAGGGTACATCTTCTACGAAATTCAATCACCATCAATGAATAGAAGAACTAATGAAATTAGTGCCGGACATAAATCCCAGGGCCAAACCCTCTTACTCAGATTCAACAAGGAGAAAAAAATGTCTAATGCGATTCCACGAATCATAATTTTTAGTGCATTATTGCCGCTATTACTAATAGTAAATGCCGATCAGAGTTTAGCTAGTATTAGTGGTATAAAAATTGCCGAAAGCAGCCATTTAACCACAGCAAATCTTGAACATCAATCCCAGTTATCAGATCGTAATGTAGAAATAAAAATTGAGCTTACCGAGGCATTAGGCAGAGACACAGACCAACTCTTGCAGTCAGAGTTACTGTTAATAGCGGCTAGGAATGAAAAGACAAAAGAGTGCCGCGTATCAGGGCTATGTTCCTAAGTATTATATTACTGAGCGAATAAAATGCCCGTCTATGGGAACTGTAGAATTGAAACCAGCGCACCATCAGGGTTTCATTTGTATAGGCGTGGTTTTCACCGCTCAGTCTAAAAAGCCATAAAATTTAACCCGCGTAGGCGGGTTTTGTTTGACAAGACGCGGTTTTAACACCAAAGTATAAAAAGTTGCGATCGCATTATTTTTCACGTATTAGTATTAAAATGCTAGCAATAGGCCAAAGGGGAAGGAATTCAAGGAATGATTAACCCGCACGGACAAACAAACACAGCCGCAGAGAACAAACACTCACTACAAACCCTCTCCAGAACCCTCGCCATGTCCCAGGGGCAATTTTCCCTGATTTTAGTGCGTTGTAACTATGCTTCACTAAGAGAGCAAATAGTAGAACAACTGCATCAACAGTATCCCGTACTCCTTCGAGAACTCGTCCTCCCCACCTCCGTCAAAACACTGTACACTACCATCGAAGCAGAACTCAGCGGCGAACACCCAGCAGCTTTAATGGTATTCGGTCTAGAAACAGTTCGTGATATTGACCAAGTGCTGACTTCAACTAATTATGTTAGAGAAGAATTTCGCAATAATTTCCCCTTCCCCCTAGCTTTATGGGTAACAGATAAAATATCAAAAAAGCTGATTCGTTTAGTTACAGATATCGAAAGTTGGACAACTACAATTGAATTTAGCCTCAGCCCTGACGAGTTGATACATTTCCTAGGTAAAAGCGCTAGTATTCTTTTTTCGGCTGTTTTAGAGAGAGGCGGTTGGCGATTAACAAATAATGCGATTTTAGGTGCGAATTCTGGTCTAGAATTAGAGTCAGCCCGCCAAGACTTACAAAATCATGGCGTTAGTTTACAACCTGCTCTCGAAGCCAGTTTGAAATTTATTCGGGGGCGACAGGAATATGCTAGCAACCGGATCGATTCCGCGCTGGAACTCTATCAGCAAAGCTTAAATTTTTGGCAGAATGAAGTAGTAACAATGAACGGTGAAGGGGAATTAATACTTTCATCGTTTAATCTTCCAAAATCCTCTTTATTAGCAGGTATTTTACTGTTTCATATCGGGTTATGCTATCACCGCCACGCGGAACAGAAACGCACTGGCAACGTCTCTTATTGGACAGAAGCTAAAAATCATCTCCAACAGTGTATTGATATTTTTGATCGCGCGGGACGAGAAGACTTAGTTGCGGAGTTTATTAATCAACTTGGCGAAGTATTACAGCATTTAGAAGATTGGGATAACCTCTGGAATTTGGCTGTTAAATCTAGGCGATTGCATCAAAATATTGGGGAGCCAGCACAAGTGGATTTAGCTCAAGATTATGGCTTTCTAGCTGCTGTTGCCCTAGAGCGAAAAGAATGGGAAAATGCCAAAGAATGGGCGGTAATTGCACTAGAAATATTGCCTGGAAATATTGCGAAAGAAACAGAACATGAGACGCGGGTAAAGTCTCAACACAAAAGTTTATACCTGTTGATTTTAGCAATGGCTGAGAATGAATTGGGTGAGAGAACCCTTGCTATAGAACACTTACAAATCGCTTGCCGGGAAAGCTTACCCCTCTACGATCCGCAATTATATCTCCAGCTTTTAGAAATGCTTAGAGAATTATATTTCCAAGAGGGACACTATCTAGAAGCATTCAAAATCAAGCAAGAATACCGCGCAATTGAACATACATATCGCTTCCGAGCATTTATCGGAGCCGGAAGGTTGCAGCCCCATCAAGAAGCTATTAATCCCGCAATGGAAACGACCGCGCCTGCTGCAACAATTGCTGATGAAATTACAGCTTCTGGCCGGGAAAGGGATCTCAATCGTTTGATAGCGCGGATGAGCAGCACGCAACACAAATTGACAGTTATTTACGGTCAATCTGGAGTTGGAAAAAGTTCGATTGTCAGAGCAGGATTAGTTCCTGCTCTTAAACAAAAAGCAATTGATTCTCGTACTGTTTTGACATCGGTGTTGCAAGTTTACAATGACTGGCGGCGGGAATTAAGGAGCCAGTTATCTATTGGTAAAAGCGAAATAACTGGGCAGCTAATTACAGAATTTTCCCCGGAATTTGCCCCTAGCAATGAGACGATATCTACCCTAGATTCAGAGTCCAAAACAGAGAAATTAATCTCTGATTCTCACCTCGAATCTGTAGTAATGAATGGTGCTGCTGTTCATTCTGCACAGGAACCCGCAATAGACAGCGCACAAATTATTGAATTGCTGCGAAAGAATGCAGAACAAAAGAATTTGCTCACTGTCTTGATTTTCGATCAATTTGAAGAATTTTTCTTTTTGTGGAAAGAGCCATCAAAAAGGCAAGATTTCTTTGAATTTTTAAGGTTGTGTTTGAATATTCCCTTTGTAAAAGTCATTCTGTCAGTACGAGAAGATTATTTACATTATTTGCTGGAGTTCAGCCGCCCCAAAAATCCTCAAAATGCGTTTGATAATGACATTATGGGGGACATTCTTAGTAAAGATATCCTCTTCTATTTAGGGAATTTTCCGCCCTCAGATGCTCGCGCTGTGATTAAAAAATTAACTGAGCGTTCCCAGTTTTATTTAGAACCAGCGCTGATTGATGAGTTAGTGAAAAATTTAGCACAGGATTTGGGGGAAGTGCGACCAATTGAGCTGCAAGTTGTAGGCGCACAACTACAAGAAGAGGAAATTACAACATTAGCTCAATATCAACAATTAGGTGCTAATCCCAAACAAAAATTAGTTGAGCAGTTTTTAGAAGAAGTCGTCAAAGACTGTGGGCCAGAAAACGAACGGGCAGTGCGGCGAGTTTTGTATTTGCTGACAGATGAAAATGATACTCGTCCCCTAAAAACTCGCGCCGAATTAGCAACAGATTTAGCAACATTTGAAGAAGCTGATAAATTAGATTTAGTTTTAGAGCTATTGGTAAAATCTGGGCTGGCATTTCGGTGGACTGAAGTACCAGTAGAGCTTTACCAGCTAATTCATGACTATTTAGTTGCTTTCATCCGCCAACAGGAGGAATTGGATAGGCAGAGTGAATTTGCGGAGCTGCAAAAGCAAAATCAATTAAACCGAGATCAGATCGAGAAATTCCGCCAAGAAAAAGAATTAGCGGAAGCCAAAGAAAAACAGCGAGAAGCAGAAGAAAAACTTCAAAGCAATCAGAGAAAACAACAATTTTGGATAGCATTTATTACTGTAGTTGCAGGCACACTTGTTCTGGGATCGCTTACCTTATCTGCATCTATCCAAGCCGAACAAGCCAAAAAAGCAAAGCAGCAAGCTGAAATTGCTCGCATTGATGGTTTGATTTCGGGGTCTGAAGTTCTATTACTCTCAAGTAAAAACGATCCTTTGGGCGTATTACTAGCTAGTGTCAAGTTAGGCAAAGAATCTGAAAAAACTGAACTTTCAATCGATACCAAAAATCAACTTGCAGAAAGACTCAGACAAGTTGTCTCTGGCTTACAAGAACGTAATAGTTTTGAGGGACATGGTAAAGGTATCTCTGGGGTAAGTTTCAGTCCCGATGGTAAAACGATCGCCTCTGCAAGTGCCGATAATACTGTGAGAATTTGGAACAAGGATGGCAAAGCAATTGGTATTCCTCTTCAGCACAAGGATAGTTTATTTGCAGTAAGTTTTAGCCCCGATGGAAAAATGATTGCAACCGCCTCCGCTGACAAAATTGCGACATTGTGGCGGGTTGATAATGGAACTGCGATCGTAACTTTCATCGGTCACGATGAACCCGTAACTAGCGTCAGTTTTAGCCCCGACGGTCAAACTATTGCTACCGCTAGTTACGACAGAACAGTAAAATTATGGACTAAAGACGGCATTCTATTAAGAACTTTAATAGGTCATAAAGATTGGGTATTGGAAGTGACTTTTAGTCGCGACGGGGCCGCGATCGCTTCCGCTAGTAAAGACGGTACAGTGAAACTCTGGAACCTAGACGGCAAAGAACTCAAAACCCTCAAAGGACATACCAGTTGGGTTTATAGCGTCAGTTTCAGTCCCGATCGCAAAACAATTGCTACCGCTTCGGCAGACAATACTATCAAACTCTGGAACCTAGACGGTAAAGAACTTAAAACTCTTAAAGGACATAACGATCACGTTGTAAGTGTCAGTTTCAGCAACGACGGCGAAACGATCGCTTCTGGCAGTGCAGACGATACAATCAAAATTTGGAACGCCTACACGGGTGAATTGCTAAACACTCTCAAAGGACATCAAGACGACGTGCGATCGGTACGTTTCAGCCGCGACGGAACGATCGCCTCTGGTAGTTACGATAAAACTGTAAAACTCTGGCAGCCTGATAGCACTCCTTTAAGCAAAATTCTCACAGGACATAGCGATTGGATTTATAGCATTAGTTTCAGTCCCGATGGCAAAATTATTGCTTCTGGAAGTGCCGACAAAACTGTAAAAATCTGGCGTATTGATGGCAGTTTAGTGAAAACAGTTTTTAGCAATCAAGGTTCCGTTGGTGCTGTTAGTTTCTCGCCTAAAGGAGATATCTTAGCAAGTGCCGGCGAAAACAAAACTGTCAAACTCTGGAACCTTAAAGGCAAGGAAATCAAAAGCTTAAAAGGTCAAGACGGAGAAGTTTTTAGTGTTAGTTTTAACCCGGAAGGGAATGTGGTAGCAACTGCTAGCGATGATAAGACTGTCAAACTTTGGAACCTTGACGGCAAACTACTTAAAACTCTTAACCATCAAGAAAGCGTGAATAGTGTTAGTTTCAGTCCCAATGGCAAATTTATTGCCTCAGCAAGTGAAGATAAAACGGTGAAAATTTGGCGGTTTAATGGCAAGGATGCGAGTTTGCTAGAAACTCTAAAACACGGCGATAGTGTTAACAGCGTCAGTTTCAGTCCCGATGGCAATACTATTGCCTCCGCCAGCAATGATCAAACTCTAAAACTTTGGGATATTGACGGGACATTGCTACAAACTATTAATAGTAGCGATCGCGTTATTGGCGCAAGCTTCAGCCCCGATGGGAAGCTAATTGCCATAGCGAATGCTGATAATACTATTAGTTTATGGAGCTTTTCGGGTAGGAAAGCAACGTTGCTTAAAACTATTCAACACACCGCTAGAGTTATTAGTTTGACTTTTAGTCCAAACAGTAAGATATTAGCTTTTGGAGGTCGCGATAAAACAGTGACTTTGTTACCTGTGGATAATTTGAATCTGGGTAGTATTGTTGCTCGTGGCTGCGATTGGCTGCAAGATTATTTGATGTACAATCCGATGGTTAGTAATAGCGATCGCAATCTTTGTCAGACCGAGAAAACGCGATCGGAACAATGAGATAATTAAATCATTCCACTCTTGTAGATAATTAAATTTAAATTATTCTGCTCTGCCTTTAGTCTTCTGCTATAACCTCATCAAAGAAGATGTGTAATGTCAATAGTAATTGATAACTATTGGATATTTATTATAAAAAATGAGGAGAGTTATGTCAAATAAATTTCGATTTTTATTTGCAAAATCTGTGTGTGTACAAATAGTTATATTTAACTTATTTGCTAGCATGATAGTTTTTATTTCTACGTTTATCCAACTCAATTTTTTGGTAGGTAAAAATTTTGCTAATTTTTTCTTTGGCTTCCGAATAATTCCAAGTTATCTTTCAATATCTTTTACTCTCTTCTTCAGTTTCTGTTCGGCAGTCATTTCAATATTATTCTTTGTTATCAGCGATTTATTAAAATTTCATAGTGGTTTAAGAGAATCGATGGGCACCCTAGCAGTAATATCCGGATTAATAGGATTTTTAACTATTATGTTTTCGGGAGTATTAGACACAACTACGATTTATTTTACATATGAGAGTAATCAAAGTTTAACATTTTCGTTTTTCAGAGCATTAGACTATTTATTTTATAACACTTTATACCTGTCTTCTATATTGGTAGTGTGGAGAATGTTTTATCTTGATGAAGACGAATAAAAAATGAATATAAATGGTCAGGAAAGAATGTTAAAGCAAATACTTCAGGTAGCTCAAGAGATAGAAAGTCTGTTTGAGAGGAGTCAGGCGTTTGCATACGTCGTTCAAGTGCTCGCTCAAACGAGGCAATTTGAGCGAGCGCTAACAATTGCTGAAACTATTGAACATCCCTACAAAAAAGTTGAGGCCTTGACTAGCATTGCTCAGGCATATTCAAAAGCTGGCATCCAAGAGAAAGCATCTAAAATTTTAGAGCAAGCTTTTCAAGTTACTCAGTCGAACTTGAAAGATCCAGATAATCGCCTGAGTGTGATGGAAGTTCATCAATTAATTATTCGTCTCATTACTAAAACTTACGTTGCTATTGGACAGTATAGCCAAGCTATTCAAGTTGCTCAAAATTATTCCTATCGCACTCAGCACCAGGCTATAAATTTAGCCGAAGTAGCTTGCGCGTGTGCAAATGCTGGACAATTTGAGTTCGCTATCCAAGCGTTGCAGTTGGCTGAGTCAATTGGATTCTCGAAGGAGTCGCTAGCAGGAGCACTAAAGTTACAAGCACTATCTGGGATCGCTGTGAAGTATGCAGAAATTGGAGAATATAACCTAGCTATTCAAACGCTTGAGAAAATTGATGCTATCGGTTGGATATCTAGCACATTGAAAAATATTGCTTGCAAGCTGGCAAAAACTGGGCAATACGATCGAGCTTTTAAATTGATTGAAACAATAGAACGTGCCAATGAAAAAAATGAGGCCTTAGAGGAACTGGCTAAACAGTATGCAGAAACAGGACATTATGACAAAGCACTTCAGATTACTAAATCGATCAAAATTATTGACTATCAGGATTCGGCTTTCTTAAAAATTGTTCAGAAATATGTCGAATCTGGTCACTACAAACAAGCGTTCCAGATAGCCAAAAGAAAAAGGAGGAAGGATTTTAAATTAGATTTATTGATTGCCATTGTGGAATCTTCAGGCAAAATAAAAGAAGAAAGTCAAGTCTCTGAAACTCTGTCTCAACTTTTACAGTTATCCGCAGACTTCAAAAATAGCAATGCGGAAAAAAATTCATTGCTAATTAAAATAGTCGAACACTACATCAGAATAGGGCAAAATGACAAAGCTTCAGAAGTTTTATCCCAAGCCTTGTTGGAAACGAAGACAATAAAATCTCCAGGTTGGAAAGTTTTAGCATTAACTGATATAGCAATTAAGTATGCAGTATTTAGACAAGAGACGAAAAGTTTAGCTCTTCTAGCTCAGGCTATTGAAATTGTTGAAAGTGATGAAGCTATATTGAGCAAAGCAACTACTCTGGGTCTAATAGCTAGCGCACTTACCGAAGCTGGACAGTGCGAGCAAGCTCTACAGATTATTGACAGGATAGAAATTAGCGAGCGTTTTTCTTGGAGCAGACAAGGAGCTGAAATAAGCAAATGTATGGCTTTATTTAGTGTAGCTAGAAAATATGCGGAACTAAACCAAAAAGATAAAACGGTTGAGATATTATCTAAAATTCTTCAAGCCCCAGAACTTGACGATAGTAGTAAAGCCGGCTATATATATACTGTGACTAAAATATACTTCGGCATTGAAGCTCCAATCTTTTTTTAGCATAAGTGGGCTAAATCTTTACTCCCGATCGGTTTCAAGCGGTGTTATCACCTCCCAGGAAAAGAAGAGAAAAATTATATGCAGCAAATAGAAAAATATCGCGGTTGTCTTCTAGGTTTAGCAGTTGGCGACGCTATAGGAACAACTTTAGAATTTAAGCCGCCCGGAACATTTACACCTATTAACGATCTAGTAGGCGGCGGCCCTTTTCGACTGCAACCGGGACAGTGGACAGACGATACCTCAATGGCACTTTGCTTAGCGGAGAGTTTAATTGAGAAAAAAGGTTTCGATCCAGTTCATCAATTGCAAACATATTTGCGATGGGATAAAACCGGACATTTAAGCAGTAATGGAGAGTGCTTTGACATTGGCAATACTGTTCAACAAGCACTGTGGAAATTTGAAGATACTGGTAAACCTTTTTGCGGATCGATAGATCCTTTGAGTGCTGGTAATGGCTCAATTATGCGCTTAGCTCCCGTGCCTTTATTTTATGCTAAAACACCTCTGGAAGCAATAGAGAAATCAAAAGATAGTTCGCGGACAACTCATGGTGCTACTACTTGTTTAGATGCTTGCAGATATTTGGGATCTTTAATTGTAGGTGCTGTTAATGGAGTCAGTAAAGAAGAATTACTTTCTGAACGCTACAGCCTTATACCGGAATATTGGGAACAAAACCCGTTAGGAGATGAAATCGACGAAATTGCCGCAGGTTCCTTCAAACGCCGCGAACCTCCAGAAATTAAAGGTAGAAGCTATGTTGTCAAATCTTTAGAAGCGGCACTTTGGGCATTTTATCGCAGCAATTCGTTTAAAGAAGGATGTTTATTGGCTGTTAATTTGGGCGATGACGCAGATACTACTGGTGCCGTTTATGGTCAGTTAGCGGGAGCTTTTTATGGAGAACATGGAATCCCGGAAACTTGGCGATCGCAATTAGCTTACCGCGATCTAATTGAATCTTTTGCTGAGCAAATTTTTTGTTTAGCTAACTCTCTGTGATATAATAGCTATTGCCAAGAGATCGCAGAAAATTTGATTACATTCATCTTATGAAATGCCGAAAAAACAGAAATTTCCTTATCTAGTAGGTTCCAAATGGACAGCACAACAAAAAAACTGGGGATGGCGGCACTTTCAGGTCACAAATAGAAAAAATCAAGGCAAATGGGTATTTGCCGAAATGGTAGCCGCCTGCGATCCCGCAGTCCGCTTCTGGCTGAACGCCCAACAACTAAAAGATCGTAGCCTGTGGCAAGCTGGATGGCAGTCCACACAAGAATTAGAGGACTTGGAAACTGACAACTTCCATTAATAATTTAGCTATAAGTCTTCCAATTT
Organism: Kamptonema sp. UHCC 0994; assembly: GCF_029167235.1. GTDB lineage: Bacteria > Cyanobacteriota > Cyanobacteriia > Cyanobacteriales > Microcoleaceae > Kamptonema. The sequence goes on from NZ_JARFTR010000069.1 coordinate 16,580, forward strand.
TTACCAATGTGTGGTTGGATAGATCAGCAGTATCAGCAGGTCAGTCGGGATGGGGATCGAGATAGCACTACCAATTGTAAAATTATCAGCAGGAGCGATCGGCAAAACTGAGAAAGAGCCAGAATATAAACAGTTAGAGCTGTTTGAATGGAAAGTAGAAGACAAATTTCTAGAATCGAACAACATCCCCACCTCCCAAGTTCGGAGAAAGAATGGTTTAATTTGTCTTAATGATATGTGGCGAGTAGCAGGCAGCGTTAAAAATAAAATTCCTTCCCGTTGGATCGCACTTAAGCATACACAATTTCTAATAAAATTGCTAAGAACTCAAGTTAACGGCGACATTTATCAAATTTATCGCGGTAGAAACGGCGGCACTTTTTCTGTAGACGAACTAGCTTATAAATATTGGGAATATTTAAGCGTAAAACGCCAAGTAAAGTTAACAGAAAAAAAGGTACAAAGCCAATTAGCTAAAAGTATCGGCACAGTGAAGCGCGAAGTCCAAACTTTAGCAGGAAAAATTGATATTTTAACCGCTAAAGAGTTAATTGAGGTAAAATCAGTTAATAATTGGAAATGCGCCGTAGGTCAAGTTATAATTTACGGTCAGTCTTACCCCGATCGCCAAAAGCGGATACACCTTTTTGGCGAAGCCTCCCCCGCATTTTTAAGCATGATTCGCTCCCATTGCACTGTCTTTGATATTGAGGTAACTTGGGAGTATTAGCAATTTAACCCGCAAACATAGTTTCTAGGATTGATATGAAAAAACAAATTACTATCTCCTTGTTTCTGGTAATTGCTGCAATCTTGACTGATGGTTTTACCTTAAGAGCAATCGCCAATTCAGTAAATGCTTTAAACCCCATTCAGACTAGAAATATTGTAGCCCAAAGCCCCGATTTATCTAAAGCCATCTTAACTTTGCAAGACCTACCCTCTGGCTTCAAAGATATGTCTGCTGAAGCAGAATCACTCAAGAAGCAGTTGAACAACGAGAAAGAATTTAAAGCTGAAAGTGTTTTTGCTTTCCAAAAAAGTGATGAAAAGCAGTTTCAGTTAATTGTAGGTTTCACAATGCCAATGCCTACTCGGATCGACCAAGCTAGCTTTGATACTTCTATCCGCCAACAAGATTTTGCACAGGAGTTCCTCAAAGGCTTAAATGAAGGCAGTAAAGGAGACTTTGCTAATATCACACCATTACCACTAGGTCAAAATATTGGCGACGCATCGGCAGGATGGATGACAAAAGGTCAAATGAACGGCATACCTATGCGCTTTGAAATGGCAGTATTTCGGCGGGGAAATTTAGGGGCAATGTTGATGATTTTATATCTTGATGGTGAGAGTCCCAGCATAGCCGTTGCAGATGCAGCGCGGAAACTTGACAGCCGCATTATTGAATTGAATCCGTCACCAGCAACTCAACCCCAATAAGTGCGATCGCGACCTAAATTAGTTAAATTATCATAAAGTTTGCTGCTTCTACCTAAAATTATGTCTGCTGCTGTTTCCCTCCAAAATGTCTGTAAAGACTACAACAATGTCCCCGCTGTCAACGACCTCTCTTTTACTATCGAACCGGGTGAAATGTTTGGTCTTCTCGGCCCCAATGGTGCTGGTAAATCTACTACAATTCGGATGTTGACTACCCTTACAAAACCCACCAGCGGTCAAATTCAGGTAGGCGGATATGATGTAGTGCGCGAAAGTTTGCAGGTGAAGCAAAATATTGGCGTTGTCTTACAACAAATTAGCGTTGATATTGACTTGTCAGTATGGGAAAATATGGAATTTCACGGCAGACTTCACCATATCCCCAACCCTCAGCGGCAAGAGTTAATTAATAGGTGGCTAGACTATGTAGAATTATCCCAAAGACGCAAGGATTTAGTTAAAACTTTATCGGGTGGAATGAAGCGGAGATTGCAAATTGCTAGAGCTTTGTTACATCAGCCGAAAATTTTATTTTTAGATGAACCAACCGTCGGACTTGACCCCCAGACGCGGCGGCGGTTGTGGGAAATTATTCGGGATTTAAACAAGCAAGGTATGACCATGTTATTGACAACGCACTACATGGATGAAGTAGAATATTTGTGCGATCGGATTGGCATTATGGACGGCGGTAAATTAATTGAATTGGGGACTTTAGAAGAACTGCGAACAACTCACGGGAAAGGCTTAGTAATGAAGCAAATAGGTGACAGATGGGAGTATAAATTTTTCCCTAACCTAGAAGAAGCTAATGGTTATCTCGAACAACAACCTGATAAAACTGGGATGATGGTACGCCCTTCAAATTTAGAAGATATTTTTGTAGAATTGACGGGAAGACAATTGGATTGAGAAATGGTAATCGGTAATTGGTAATTGGCAATGAATAATAATCATTGTAGTAGAAAAACAAATAAAACACTCTTACCAATTACCAATTACCAATTACCAATTACCAATTACCAATTACCAATTACCAATTACCAATTACCAATTACCAATTACCAAATGCCACGTTTAGCTACTAAAATAGAAGCCATTCTTTACTTAAAAGGTCAACCGGTGTCAATAGCGGAAATTGCCGAAATTGCCAAATGCGATCGCACCGAAGTTAAAGACGCTCTGATCGAGCTGATGTCCGACAGCGCCCGCCGGGACAGTGCCCTAGAAGTTGTCGAGAGTCCAGGAGGTTACAGCCTCCAACTCAGAGAAGAATTTACCCCTTTAATGCAGGCCTTAATCGCCCCAGAATTGGGCGTTGGAGCCCTGCGAACACTCGCTGCGATCGCCCTCAAAGGCGGTTTGAGCCAAAGCGATCTCGTTAACTTGCGCGGTTCAGGGGCCTATCAGCAAGTTCAAGAACTCGTCGAGCTCGGTTTTGTACGTAAACGGAGACAACCTGAAAGTAGGTCTTCTTGGCTACAAGTGACAGAGAAATTTCATCGGTATTTTCAACTAGACCAGTTACCAAAACAGCTAACACTGAACTTTCACGCAAATTTAGAGGCAACTGAAGAAGAGTAGTTTAAACTGGAAATATGCAAGCCTGACATTCAGAGTCATATAATGGTTTTTAACCCTAACTTTTCTGATTCCAATGCCCAACAAACCGCAGTCAACCCACTGCTGAAGTATCTCCAGCACCAACCTCCAGAAGTTCTCGCTCGTGTCGCCAAGTCTGTCAGTCCAGAAATCAAAGAAATCATCTCACACAACGTCCAAGGACTTGTCGGCGGCCTGCCTTCAGACAACTTCAATGTGCAAATTACAACAGACCGGGACAATTTGGCTGGTTTGCTAGCCTCAGCAATGATGACTGGCTATTTTTTACGGCAGATGGAACTACGAATGCAACTAGAGGAAAATTTGGCAAGCACTCGTTCTATTTCTGAGTAGGAAGAGGAGTAGGGGAGCGGAGCAGGGGAAACTGCGAGACTGTGTTCGATTGAACTTCCCCATCTCCCCCATCTACCCTGCTCCCCTACTCCCCCGCTCAAGAGCTCCCCCGCTCAAGAGCTCCCCCACTCCCCCATCCCTCACCCTCCCGGTGAACTAGCGGCGGCGGGGAAAGCAGCAGGTTTGACCTTAAGTTTCTGAACTTTGCCTTCGCGATTCACCTCTACTTGTAGCTCTTTGCCAATGGTGCTGATTTCTACCCGCTCTTGGACTTCGCCGGGAGTATTAACCACAACACCATCAATTTTTTGAATAATATCTCCTTGAAGCAAACCTGCGATCGCGGCTGGAGATTTTTCCACAACTCGTGTAATTGCGACACCGTTTGCTGCCAAAATCTTGACATTGAGTTGCTGGCTGAGTTCGGCTTTAGAAACAGCCGTCAGATTCACCATTTGAACTCCCAAATAAGGATGATCCGCCTTACCTTTAGCAAATAACTGATCTGCAACTCGCTTAGCAGTTTCAATCGGGATCGCAAACCCCAAACCCTGAGCATCAGCGCGAATAGCAGTATTAATCCCAATAACTTCCCCAGAGTCATTTAATAGCGGCCCACCAGAATTGCCGGGATTAATAGCCGCGTCAGTTTGAATGAATCGCACGCGCTTATCAGGAATACCTACCTGAGAACTGGTACGGCCAGTAGCGCTAATAATGCCAACTGTCACCGTATTGTCTAAACCCAAAGGATTACCGATCGCGATCGCCCACTGTCCCGTAACAATATTATCAGTGCTGCCCATAGTTACTATCGGCAACCCCTTCACATTAATCTTAACAACTGCCACATCCGTAAGCGGATCTACCCCCTGTACCTTACCCTCAAACTCCCGACCATCCTTAAGCGTCACCTTCACAGTATCAGCCCCAGAAACGACGTGAGCATTAGTAATTATCCGACCATCATCTCTGAGAATAAACCCAGAACCAGTCCCGCGCCTGACTCGCTCTTCGGGTAGCGGCAAACTGTCCCCAAAAAAACGCCTAAATAGCGGGTTTTTGAACGCTTCAGGCACTTGAGAAGCAATCTTGCTAGTCGCATCAATACGGACTACAGCCGGGCCAACTTTTTCCGCAGCTTCAGCGATAAAGTTAGAGTTGGTACGTTCAATTATTCTATTGTCGGGAGCTTGAGGTGGCAGATAAGGAGGGAGTTGCTGCCGCACTACTGGTAAAACTAAGTCTTCGGGGTGATTTCCTGCTTGCAGGTAGCGGCTGCCCAAACAGCCCACACCACCGCCGATCGACAGCAAGGCTAGATATAAAGTTAATTGCTTTAAAGTTACATTCATCGGCTTTTTTGGCTGGATACCTCATCTTAATACACAGGCCTTAACTTCTAATCTAATCAAAAAATTATCAACTGCCCTCCCTAAATACTTTTTTCTTTAGATGGCGCGGTGCGTTAAGGTATCAAATGTTATCAAGCAAGAGCTTTAACTCTTTGCCTAAGTATCAATACTCGCTCCTGGGCTTTCAATCTATTTCGCATGACTTTTCAACGCTTATTTCTCCAACTTTCTACACTTTTCTATTTGATGGCTCCGGTTTCGGCAATTTCAGCAATTCCCGCGCCAACACCTACAAATCTTCCGTCTGATTCACCTTCAGAGTTAGACTCAGTATGTCAACCGCCAGCGCTCGATCGCATCAAACGCCATACTGTTGTCCCAGGCGAAACTCTGGAGAGCATCGCGCAGCAGTATAATTTAATTCCCGCGACGCTGATGGGGCTCAATCCGCCATTGAGAGGAGGCTTAGCCCCAGTTGGGAGCGCGATCGCGATTCCTCCTTACAATGGTATCCGCGTGGAAGTACCCGCTGGTTGGACTTGGCAAAAACTAGCTGATGTTTACAAAGTACGAGCCGATGTACTATTTGAGGTCAATGGCTGTCAGCTTAGGCCGCAGGTGGTGTTTGTACCAGGAGTGAATTGGTCGCCTGGAACTCCTGCTAGTCCGGGTTTAACGCCGCTACAAGGCTATCCTCTGCCTGCAACAGTAAAGGAAGGGTTAGGTTATGGGTGGCAGTTACATCCGATTCGGGGTCAAGTTTTTTTCCACAGCGGTGTAGATTTATTGGCAGCCAGTGGGACAAAGGTTTTAAGTGTGGGCGCGGGTGTTGTCGCCTTTGCTGGGCCCCAGGGGACTTATGGCAATTTGGTGGTGGTGAATCATCAGGCGGGAAAACAAACTCGCTACGCTCACTTAGGTAATATTGCGGTGAAAGTGGGTCAGAAGGTGCAGCAAGGAGATATTTTGGGAACGGTGGGAACGACGGGAAAGCCTGATATTGTTCAGCCGCATTTGCATTTTGAAGTTCGCTACAATTCTAATTTGGGTTGGGTGGCTGAAGACCCAGAACCTTATGTGCGATCGGCAGTGAAGAGGTAGAAACTATGGCAGAAAATATATATCGATATTTCAGGTCGCTTCTGAATAGCTATGCGATCGCACAGAAATAAATATTCATAAAAAATTCACGCCATAAAGTTGCAACCTGTGCTAAGGTAATTCTATAAGGCTTATTTTCGGCAGTGTAACTCGTTTTATCAACGTTTCTCCGAATCTAACTCTCTACAACATTTGATTCTGGAGATGATTTATGTCAATTTACGTCGGCAACTTATCCTATGAGGTGACTCAAGAGCACCTTAGCCAAACTTTTGCAGAGTACGGCACTGTGAAGCGCGTTCAGTTGCCTACCGATCGTGAAACTGGTAGTCTACGGGGCTTTGCCTTTGTAGAAATGGGAACAGAAGCCGAAGAAGCAGCAGCAATTGAAGCCCTTGACGGCGCTGAGTGGATGGGCCGCGACCTAAAAGTTAACAAAGCCAAGCCTCGCGAAGAAAGAGGTGGTTCTGGTGGTGGTAACTGGTCTAACAATAATCGCTCTTCTCGCCGTTACTAAGAGTGAAATGCTCTTAGGATAATCGTTTAGGCGATTTATAGCTGAGAATTTTTTGCCCGGAACTTGAGAGACAATTTTAAAAGTTGTCTTTCTCTTCTGGGCAAATTTTGTGGTAAGTAGAAGGAAGAAGGAAGAAGGAAGAATGTTTATATAGTCAGCTTTTTAGCCATCCCGATCTAATGTTTAATTAGGTGGAGCTACTTAGCATCCCGATTTTTGATCCAGATAGGACTTACGCAAAACTATCCGTAACGCCGCCATCCTGGCGGTAAGA
>NZ_JARFTR010000211.1 GCF_029167235.1 Kamptonema sp. UHCC 0994
ACCGCCAAGATGGCGGCGTTACTAATACTTTTGCGTAAGTCTTGTTTATAAAAAAATTAGGACTTACGCACTCCGGCCAAAGAAACTATGCAAAGAAACCGGGTTTCTATGAAAAACCTAAGATTCTCAATTAGACATCTACGCAGAAACCCGGTTTCTGACCCCCCAGTTTAATTGTAATTCCGTCCTCTAGACTACTATTTTACCGCCGGGACGGCGGCGTTACGAATTGTAGCTAGAAAATGTTGCACTCGCTGCCATACTTTATCTAACAAATCTGGCATATCAGCATCAAACCATTCAATTTGAGGATAGGCTTTAAACCAAGTCCGCTGACGTTTGGCAAATTGCCGCGTATGCAACACTGTGAGACTTTTAGCTTCAGCCAGACTAATGTTACCAGATAAATATTGCTTTATTTCTTGATAACCTAGTGTATTCAGCAGCGGCAAGTCAAAGCCGTATTTATCGCACAAAAATTGTACTTCATCTAGCCAACCAGATGCTAGCATTTCCTCCGTGCGTTGTTCAATGCGATCGCCTAATCCAGCTTCGGAATCTAAACCTATCTGTAAAATCGGATAAGTCGGCGGGTTTTCGCCTTGCTGCTCGGAAATTGTACGCCCTGTGACATAAAATACTTCTAATGCTCTTAAGGTTCTGACTGGATCGTTGGCGTGAATTTTGAGCGCTGCGATCGCATCGACTTGTTGCAACATGGCGTAACATTGATGTTGACCGAGAGTGGTAAGTTGCGATCGCAATTCTGGTACGGGTGCGACTCTGGGAATCTTCAAACCGTGTACGATTGATTTAATATATAAGCCAGTTCCCCCAACTAACAGCGGCACAGTGTTAGACTGATGGAACTTTTCAATTAATATTTGAGTTTGTTGCTGGTAATCCGCTACTGTCAAAGTTTCTTTAGGATAGCAGATATCAATTAAATAGTGCGGGATAAGTTCGCGATCGCGCTTCGTTGGTTTCGCCGTACCGATGTTAAACTCGCGATACACTTGCCGCGAGTCTGCACTAAGTATCGCACTTTCTAGCCTTTGAGCCAAGGCTAAAGCCAGTCCCGACTTTCCCGTAGCCGTCGCACCACAAATTACAATTAAACCTGTCATTTGCTATTAATCTCACACTACAGTCAAATGTCAATAAGCGCGTAGGCGTAGCCAGCCGCAGGCATCGCTAAAACTCTAAGAAGTGCATCCCCAAATAAATTTATCAAACTCTTATACCAATTTTACATGAAGTTGTATACAATTAAACATTGTCTTTAGAAGGCATCAGTCATAGCACGTCAATTGATTCTGGCGATCGCAGACCCCATGACCCACTGGTAGAATACAAAACTATCGAGATGTTTTTGCATCTCTTGACCGACTTTGAACCCACTGGGAACATCGGCGACAAGTCGGGATGGCGAGTTAGTTTTGTTGCCGAATAAAGGAGTAGATTGTTTTTGGGTAGTAATTGGTGGGAGGTGGGTTAGCACTTTACCAATAAATTAGCCAAAATAGAGACATCAAAAACTTGAGACAGGTTAAATTTATGAGCAAACAAACTGAAGCCGAGTCGATTATTAGATCCCATGTAGTATGGGCAATGGGTGGTGGGCTAATCCCAATCCCACTGGTTGATTTTGTTGCTGTCACTGCTATTCAACTGGAAATGCTCCAGCAAATTGCCCGTGTTTACGATGTTAGCTATTCTCAGAGCATGGGTAAAACCTTTGTCTCAGCACTTACAGGTACTAGCCTTGCTCGTCTGGGGGCGAGTTTTCTCAAAGCACTTCCTGGTTTGGGTACGATGATTGGTGGAGCATCAATGGCGATCGCTTCTGGTGCTTCGACTTATGCAGTCGGACAGGTTGCGATCAACCTTTTTTCTAGCGGTGGTTCCCTTAATAACTTTGTTGAAGAACAAGTTAAAACGGTTTATGATTCAGCCTTTGAGAAAGGCAAAAGTTATGTTTCAGATTTAGAAAATGAGAAGGGGAATGATGCTGCTAATATCTATCAGTCTCTCGAAAAACTGGGTAAGTTGAAAGAGCAAGGCATTCTCACGGAAGAAGAATTTCTTGCCAAGAAGCAAGAACTACTGTCTCGACTTTAAGAGGATATCTTTACGCTAGAGCGATCGCCCCGGATGCCATCTTCCCAAGTGCGATCGCCTACAATAGATCCGACTCGTCTCTCACCCAAGTGCGATCGCACTCCCTAACTTCACCTTGCTAGCAGCCCCATCGCCAAATGTCAACAGGCGCGATGCTTAACCTTCAGAACTGCATCCCCCCAATAAATTTATCTTGAGAATGCCCTAGCAGCGCCGTTAACCGTTTTATACTATAATTTTTACAGTTTTTGACTAAGAGCAGCTTTAGGGGTTGATACGCCATTATTGGAGCCATATTAGTATGACCAATTACAGCGCCGATCAAATTCAAGTTCTTACATCTACCGAAGCAGTCCGCAAACGGCCGAGGATGTACATCGGTACAACAGGCCCGCGAGGACTCCACCATCTAGTTTACGAGGTTGTGGACACTTCCCTCAACGAGGTGATGGCTGGCTACTGCACTCACATTGAAGTTGACATCAATGCCGATGGTTCCGTGACAGTGAGAGACGACGGGCGCGGCATTCCTACTGATATCCATTCCAAAACTGGCAAATCATTCTTAGAAACAGTCCTGACGTTTCTTTATAGAGGCGACTGTTACGGCAACGGCGGTTACAAGGTTTCTGGGGGACTACATGGAGTTGGGATAATAGTCATCAATGCTTTGTCTGAATGGTTGGAAGTGACAGTTTGGCGGGAGGAACAAATTTATACTCAGCGTTTTGAGAGAGGTATCCCAGTTACCGAATTGATTGTCAAACCTAGCGTAGAAAACCGCACCGGCACATCGGTTTCTTTTTTGCCTGATACGCAGATATTTAGTACAGGAATTGAGTTTGATTACACTACACTTTCGGGGCGGTTGCGCGAATTAGCTTACTTGAATGCTGGCGTTAAGATTACGTTTACCGATCGCCGTTTGGAATTAATCAAAAGCAGCGAACCGCACATCGAAAGCTACTGCTACGAAGGTGGCATCAAAGAATATATTGCTTACATGAATCGTGATAAGCAACCCCTCCACGAAGAAGTGATTTATATTGAGGGCGATCGCAACGGTATACAAGTACAAATAGCCTTTCAGTGGTACGTTCCGAGCGATTATGGCTTCCCCGACGGGCAACTTTTGGGTTTTGCAAACAGTGTCCGCACGTTGGACGGCGGCACTCACATCGAGAGCTTAAAATTGGCGATCCGTCGCACAGTGAGCGCGATCGCCCGCAAGCTCGGCAAGCTCAAAGATGCAGACCCAATTTTAGGCTGGATGGATGGTTTAGAGTGTGGCTACACTTTCATCATTGCTGTTAAAGTACCGAATCCCATATTTGAAGGGCCGACCCGAAGTCGTTTAGTTAATGTGGAAGTGAGAGAATTTGTTGAATTTCTTGTGCGAGAGAAGTTGACAGAGTATCTGGAAGCTCACCCTGATGTAGCGATCGCGATAGTAGAACAAGTAATCCGGGCTCATAATGCAGGCGTTGCAAAACGTCAAGAGCGGACATTGTTGCGCCAGCAAGAATTACTAAAAGATTGATTTACCTTTATGCTAGAGCGATCGCCCCTCCTGCAATCTTCGGAAGTGCGATCGCCTACAATAGATCCCACTCGTCTCTCACCCAAGTGCGATCGCACTCCCTAACTTCACCTTGCTAGCAGCCCCACCGCCAAATGTCAACAGGCCTGATCGCTTAAACCTTCAGGACTGCATCCCCCCAATAAATTTATCTTGAGAATGCCCTAGCAGCGCCGTTAACCGTTTTATGCTATAATTTTTACAGTTTTTGCTTAAGAGCAGCTTTAGGGGCTTATACCCCATTATTGGAGCTATTTAGTATGACCAGCAGTTACAGCGCCGATCAAATTCAAGTTCTCGAAGGTCTCGAAGCAGTCCGCAAACGGCCGGGGATGTACATCGGTACAACAGGCCCGCGAGGACTACACCATCTAGTTTACGAGGTTGTGGACAACTCCATCGACGAGGCGCTGGCTGGCCACTGCACTCACATTGAAGTTGACATCAATGCCGATGGTTCGGTAACTGTAACAGATGACGGGCGCGGCATTCCCACCGGCATCGTTGCCAAGACGGGCAAATCGGGAATAGAAACAGTAATGACAGTGTTGCACGCCGGCGGTAAATTTGGCGGCGGCGGCTACAAAGTTTCTGGAGGGTTACACGGGGTCGGTATTTCCGTTGTCAACGCCTTGTCTGAGTGGGTGGAAGTCACTGTTTGGCGCGATAAAAAGGTACACAATCAACGTTTTGAACGCGGTATTCCCGTTACAGACCTGGTTGACAAGCCTAGCAAAGAAAATCGCAGTGGCACATCAGTTTCTTTCTTGCCTGATACGCAGATATTTAGTACAGGCATTGAGTTTGATTATACCATTCTTTCCGGGCGGTTGCGAGAATTAGCTTATCTGAATGCTGGCGTTAAAATTACGTTTAGCGATCGCAGATTGGAATTGCTCAAAAGCAGCGAACCGCACATCGAAACCTACTGCTATGAAGGCGGTATCAAAGAGTACATCGCTTACATGAACCGCGATAAGCAACCCCTACACGAAGAAGTAATTTTCATCCAAGGGGAACGCAACAACGTACAAATAGAAGTTGCTTTGCAGTGGTGCATTGATGCCTATAGCGATAACGTTCTCGGCTTTGCAAATAACATCCGTACCATCGATGGCGGTACTCACTTAGAAGGGTTGAAGGCGGTGTTAACGCGGACAATGAACGCTATCGCCCGCAAGCGCAATAAGATTAAAGAAAACGAACCTAATCTCGGCGGTGAAAATATTCGGGAAGGTTTGACAGCCGTTATTTCTGTGAAAGTACCTGACCCAGAATTTGAAGGTCAAACTAAAACCAAGTTAGGTAATACTGAAGTCCGGGGAATTGTCGATTCCTTGGTAGGCGAAGTATTAACAGAATATTTGGAGTTTCGCCCCCAAGTTGCCGACACCATTTTAGAGAAGGCAATTCAAGCCTTTAAAGCCGCTGAAGCTGCCCGACGTGCCCGTGACTTAGTAAGGCGAAAATCAGTCCTAGAATCGTCTCCTTTGCCAGGGAAATTGGCTGATTGTAGCTCCAGAGATCCCTCAAAATCAGAGATATACCTGGTCGAGGGCGATTCCGCTGGCGGTTGTTTTTTTCGTCAACAAAAAATAATTCTCGCTGATGGCACAGTAAAAACTATTGGAGAGATAGTTGACGAACAAGCAGAAGGCAAAGAGCATTTTTGCTACACCATCAGAGAGAGTGGAAACATTGCTTTAGAGCGGATTACTAACGCTCGGATGACTAAGGCTAATGCAGCAGTTGTGCAAGTGACATTAGATAATGGGGAGACTATTATTTGTACCCCCGATCATCCTTTCATGCTGCGAGATGGTAGTTATAAAGCAGCCGCATTACTAACGCCTGATGATTCGTTGATGCCGTTATATAGCAAGCGTTCAAAAAAAGGTGAGGGCGGCTGTTTAATTGACGGTTATGAGATGGTTTGGAACCCGAATACTGATAAGTGGATTTATTCTCATCTACTAGCCGACTTTTACAACCTTGAACATGGCGTTTATCAAGCAGCAGATGGCAACCAACGCCATCATGTTGATTTCAATAAACTCAACAACAATCCGACTAATATTCAGCGGATGCCAGCCCAGGAACATTTAGCCCTACATCGTGCTAATTTGGAAAAAGGTTTGCATCGGCCAGACGTGATTGAAAAGAGCCGTCAAGCGCATCAAACCGAAGAATATCGCGCCTTTATGAGCCAACGGATGCAGGAGCCAAAAACTCGGCAAATTCTTTCAGAACAGGCGAAAGCTCAGTGGGAAGATGAGGAGTATAAAGCTTATATGACGAACAACTGGCGCGAGTTTTATGAGAACAATGAAGCTTATCGCCAAGCAGTTCACGAACAGTTGAATCAAGCGCAGCAAGAGTATTGGAGTGATGAAGCTAATCGCGCTGCACAGTCCGAACGGGTTCGCAATCATTTTACTAATAATCCTGAAGCGCGTGAGGCTCATTCACAACTAGCTGCATTGCAATGGGAAGACCCGGCTTTGTTGGAGTGGCGGCGCGAAAAGACACAGGAACAATGGACTCCAGAGTTTCGGAAAAAACGCAAGGCTGCGTTAAATGAAACTTATTACCGTAAAACTCTTGAAGCGTTGAAGCAAGTTCACCTTCGTGAAGGTTTTATGGATGTAGAAGCTTATGATGGTTATCGGCGGATGACTGGGGATAAGAGTCTGTTGAAGTTTGAAACTTTCTGCAAGCGTTACTTTAATGGCGATCCCATTGATGCCCGCGATGCTATTCGGAACTACAACCACCGCGTGGTTTCTATAGAACGCTTAGAAGAACGCTATGATGTTTATGACATCGAAGTTCCCAACAGTCATAACTTTGCTTTGGCAAGTGGAGTTTTTGTACATAACAGTGCCAAACAAGGTCGCGATCGCCAATTTCAAGCCATCCTACCTTTGCGCGGGAAAATTCTCAACATTGAGAAAACCGATGATGCCAAAATCTACAAGAATAATGAAATTCAATCATTAATTACTGCCTTGGGATTAGGGATCAGAGGCGATGAATTCGATCCTTCTCAATTGCGGTATCACCACATCGTCATTATGAGCGTTGCTGGCGATGAACCGACCTTAGTAATGGACGATCGAGGACAGACGGAATTTGTTAAAATTGGTCGATTTATCGATGATTGCGTTGATGGTCGTCGTAACCCCAATGAATACCGCGTTATCTCCTTTGACCCCGTTACTAAAGCTACTCGTTTTCAACCATTGAAAGCGGTAATTCGTCACGGTCATCAAGAACCGATGTATAAGCTGACGACGCGCTATAATCGCTCGATCAAAGTAACATCATCTCATAGCGTCTTTGTCTTGGAAAATGGCGAAGTTGTCCTCAAAAAAGGGAATGAGATTAAACCGGGGGATCTCTTAGTTTCAAGCCGTCGTTTGCCTCGTCCCGCTGTTAGTCCTACACGAGTTGACTTGCTAGAAACCTTCTATCGCGCTGAGTTAACTAAAGGACTTTACCTGCAAGGTGAAGATGTACGAAAGATAGCTAGTCAGCGGACTTTAACGAAAGTTTCGCGGCCGGAATTGTGGAATGAACCACGAGTTTATCTGGAGTCGGAAGAATGGCAAAAGCTGATTTCCCAGCGTCAAGCTGTGGGAGTTTCCCAACAAGCAATAGCCGCATCGTTAGGTGTCAAACAGCCAATTACCATCAGTCATTGGGAACGCGGAATTAATCAGCCAATTTTACCTCAATTCTTGAGTTATTTGGAAGCTTTTGGCTGGGATGATGACCTCAAATTTGAGGTTTTGCCCTCTAAGATTGATGAACTTTTGACGCAGGATGACAGCAGCAAAAATGCGAAATGGCGCGAGGTAAGTTGTTATAAACCCTTTGGGGAATTTAACCTCAGTGAAATTGAACAACTGGGCGATGATGTACAACTTGTACCGCAAGCACATCAAGATAAAGCCTTTGGTCGCTATCTGCCAATTACTCGCGAGTTGATGTGGTTTTTGGGCTGGTATGTGGCTGAGGGAAGCTTGAGTAAGCATCAAGTTAGCCTAAATTTAGGCAAGAAAGATGAACGGTTTATTGCTGAAATTAGTACAGCAATTGAGTTAACCTTTGGTCAGACTACTCGGCGATATAATGACCCCGACAGTGAGGGAATTAAGTTATATTTCCACAGCGTTGCAGCCGCAAGGTTATTGCAATCTTGGGGGTTAGCTAATGTAGCGCATCAGAAGCAGTTACCAGATATTCTATTTAGTCTTTCTGAGGAATTGCAAACAGCTTTTCTGGAAGGTTATTTTCTGGGTGATGGTACTAGCTGCGGTCAGAATTTCTCCTTTGTCACTAATTCAGAAACGCTGAAGGATGGGTTACTGTACCTGTTCGGTCAATTGGGGTTAATTGCCAGTACCAGTCATCATCAACCGTCTACTGCTGCGGATGCCGAAATTCAAACGCGCCACTCTTATTACAGTCTGACAATTTGTGGTAAAGACCAAATTGAGTTATGCCGCCAAATTTGGCATCGCCATGCCAATGCCTGTAAGATAGAGGCTCATTTGGAAAGCCCAAATCGTAAATCACCAGGCTATGTTAATATCAGTGATGATTTGATTGGCTTGCCAGTGGTTTCTAATCAAGAAATTGAATTAGTTGGTGATTATGTCTATGACTTCTCTGTTGACGGTGATGAAAACTTCATTTGTGGCATAGGTGGAGTTGCGGCAAAAAATACCGATGCTGATGTAGATGGAGCTCACATTCGGACGTTGTTGTTGACTTTCTTCTATCGCTATCAGCGATCGCTTGTCGATCAGGGCTATATTTACATTGCTTGCCCTCCACTGTATAAGGTAGAACGGGGACGCAATCATTTCTACTGTTACAGCGATCGCGAACTGCAAAACCTGATTCGCAACGAGTTTCCCGCTAACGCTAATTACACCATCCAACGGTTTAAAGGCTTAGGTGAAATGATGCCAAAACAGTTGTGGGATACGACAATGAACCCCGAAAGTCGAACCCTGAAACAAGTTGTAATTGAAGACGCGGCTGAGGCCGATCGTATCTTTACAATTTTAATGGGCGATCGCGTCGCACCTCGCCGCGAATTCATCGAAACCTACGGCCCCAAACTCAACCTCACCGACTTGGATATTTAACCCTGCCATTAAGTATAATTGCCCCGTCTCTGGCGGGGCAATACTGGCAAGACTTACACGCGGGGTCAAAAACCCGCTTTCTGCGCTAATATAGCAACCGCCAAGACGGCGAGGACACTCTGAATGGCTGAAACCATTGATTCTATTGCCCTCTTCCCCTAGCCCCTAGCCCCTAGCCCCTAGCCCCTAGCTATATAAATCGTAATAAAATCTCTCATCAAATCAGTTTAAGGTAACAAGTCAGGTGATTTTTTAGCTTGTTGGCGAATTGACCGACGAACACAAAACTTGAAGATTGGAAAATTATAGATATGAGCATCAATTTAGCAGCAAAATTGCGCGAAGGAACGAAAAAAGCCCACACGATGGCAGAAAACGTGGGTTTTGTCAAGTGCTTTTTAAAAGGCGTTGTCGAAAAAAATTCATACCGGCCTTTAGTGGCAAACTTCTACTTCATTTACTCAGCAATGGAAGAAGAAATCGAACGCCACCGCGAACATCCGGTAGTTTCCAAAATTTATTTTCCTGAGTTGAACCGCAAACAGAGCCTAGAGAAAGATTTAAACTATTACTACGGCCCTCAATGGCGCGATGTAGTAGCCCCCTCGAAGGCTGCTAAAGCTTATGTACAGAGAATTAGAGAAATTTCGGCAAAAGAACCGGAATTATTAATTTCTCACTCTTACACTCGCTACATCGGCGATTTATCCGGCGGTCAAATTCTCAAAGGAATTGCTGTACGGGCGATGAATCTGTCGGATGGGGTTGGTACTGATTTCTACGAATTCCCTGGAATTCCAGATGAGAAGGCGTTTAAAAATAACTACCGTCAATCTCTGGATAGTTTAGATTTGGATGATGCAACCTGCGATCGCATTGTCGATGAAGCAAACGCAGCTTTTGGCATGAACATGAAGTTATTCATGGAATTGGAAGGCAGCTTAGTGAAAGCGATCGGACAAATGCTCTACAATACGCTCACTCGCAAGCGTGGTACTGGTAGTACAGAATTGGCTACTGCTGAGTAGATGGCGATCGGTTCGGGATAATTTAATCTTCTGTAGAGAAGATAGTGTTGAAATCCTGGGGATTTGATGGCTTTGAAGTAGTCACCAAATCTCCGGGATTTTGAGTTTAGGAAGAAGGAAAAAGATAGAAGATAGAAGATAGAATATACAAGCAAGAAGATACAAGGAAGTAGCGATCGCCAGAAACTCCAGAACAAAATCGGGCATCCGCTAAAATTAGACGGACACAAACTAGAGATCCTCCCCGTCAACGCCACAGACGGACTGCAAATGCGATTTTACTCAAAAAATCCCCTTACTAAAAACTGAAACTGTAACAGAGTCCAAAGGCAAAATTTGCCTCAAGCCCGTTACAATCATTCTGGGCTATAGAACAACAACAAAATTCCCAACAGATTTAACGGATGAGTTATCGGTTTCTTTGCAGCCCTCACCCCCCATGCCACAAGCCCGATATTAAGTTGTGAAAAAGATCGTGAAACCAGTTTACTCAGATAAAAAACTAAAATCCCTGGCAACCGCCAAACAGGAAAAAATGAACCCTATTAGCGATCGCACTCGATTGCGGCTATTATCTCAACGTTCCCTACTGTTAGGCATCGGTTGTATTGCTAGTCTAGGAATGCTCAGTAAAGGTATGGTTTGGGCCCAAACCGAGGCTCCGCAAGTAGAAATAACTGCCCCAGAAGCCTCCGAAGCCCCTCCTAGCCTCCCAGAACCAGCCCCAATCGAACCGGAAATCGCCCCGCCAGAACCCTCTGCTGCCGCCCCCGAATACGCCCCAGAACCAGAATACATTCCAGAAACCCCCGAATACGCCCCAGAACCAGAGTACATTCCAGAAGCCCCCGCAGCGGCCGCCCCAGAGCCGTATTTGCCAGAACCAGAAATTGCTCCACCAACGGTAGAAGCACCCAGTGATCCAGAATATAATGCTGAAGCCCCAGCCAGCCCCAATAACGCCTACATCGATCCCACTGACTACAGTGTGGGTGCGACTAACACCTACGAAGCACCCACAGCAGTTCAGTTTTCCGAACGCTCAACTGGTTGCGACGCTGTTGTAGGAACCGGACAAGAAATTGCCGGAGCCTTGTGTGCTCCCCCAGCGCCACAGCAGCAGACAGCGGATGCGAACACGGGGAACCCCTACGCTGAAAATGTCGCCGCCCCTACAGGTCGTAAAGCCTGGGAAAATGGCCAGCAACAACAGCCGGGAGCCTCTTATGCACAGGCAGAGTCTTCTGAGGCTGGATATGCCCCTAGGTCGGAATATGCCTCTGGGTCGGGATACTCTGCTACGGCTGGATACTCCTCTGGGTCGGGATACTCCTCAAACGGGGAGGCTACAGTTGCCAATATTGGGTCTATCCAAGTCGGCCCGATTACTGTCAGCAGTATGAGCGATTCTGGTTTTGCTTATTACAATCAGACACCCCGGCCGCCTGCATTACCTGGAAATGGCAATCTACGGATGATGTTTCCCCTGTCTATCCCCGCTGAAATTACCTCAATTTTTGGCTGGAGGACTCATCCAGTGCTAGGTTCGGGCAGGTTTCACACGGGTACAGACTTAGGTGCGCCGATGGGAACGCCTGTTTTGGCAGCTTATGCGGGTCAAGTTGCGATCGCAGATTGGTTAGGCGGCTACGGCCTCGCTGTTGTTCTTGACCATAATAAACAATCCCAAGAAACTCTCTACGGCCACCTTTCAGAACTATTTGTTAAACCCGGTGAATGGGTACAGCAAGGAGAAGTAATTGGTCGAGTTGGGAGTACGGGGATGTCTACAGGCCCTCACTTACACTTTGAACTACGGGCGATGACTAATCAAGGCTGGGTAGCGATCGATCCAGGCCAGCAATTAGAGTTTGCTTTAGCTCAAATGGTCAAAACTCTGGAAACAGCAGAAAAAGTACCGGCCATGCCTAAAATTCTCGCATCTCGCTTAGCAAGCGGAACAGGGGATTTAGAAATTAGTATGCCAAAACTTCCGCCTCTCCCTCTGGGTTTAGACATTGAAATTGTCAATCTCCAACCCCCAGCAGAGTTGTTAGAAAAACCGATTTCTAAGTCGATTTCTAAGGCTAAGAATTGATTGATAATCGGGGCGGATTTATCATATTTTTAGTTGATTTATCTAAAATTTGGCGAACTCGCCCCACCAGTTTTATGCTATAGCAACCGCCAAGGTGGTTAGAACGTTCTAAGTTCCTGAAACTCGCTGGTTCTATTCCCTTCTTCCCCTTCTTCCCCTAGCCCCTAGCCCCTAGCCCCTAGCCCCTAGCTCCTAGCTATACTATTACTGTCCGAAATAAATTCGGGCCGTTTTAATCCCTGAATCTCGGAGGTAACGTTCCCAACGTTCTGCTATTTGCTGGTCAGTAAATGGCCCAACTTTGACGTGCGGATCTCCTCCTATATCTGTAGCAACAACGATATCTCCTGATACTCCTAAGCGTAAAATCTCTTGTCTAATTTGCTGTAAATCTCCTCTATTTCCTGAGACTACAACAAAATAGGAATTAGCATTACTTTGACCTAAGTTTTGAGCGGGTGGGATATAAGGCTGAGTTGGAGAAATATAAGGCTGAACTGGAGGGAGATAAGGTTGATTTGGGGTAAAAAGTGGTTGATTGGGTATAGTATTACTAAATTCTTGACCGCTGCGAACAATAGTAGCCGGAATTCCTTGCGCTGCTAATGTTTCTATGCGACGTTCAGCATTAATTTGGTCGCCAAAACTTCCGGCTTGAATTATTTGGACTCCACCATATTGTCGCACAAAAGCTGTTGATTCTACACCCCGGACTTGGGATAAAGTTGCACTACCAGTATCCACAACCACTTGATAGAGTCCAGTGCCCGTTCCCGGATTATTCTGTGGGAAAGAATTGGGCGAAATTGGGATAAAATTAGGCTGTTGAATTGGAACTAAAGATGGCGTAACTGGGTAATAATTTGGTTGTTGAAAGGGTATTAGTTCGCTAAATTCTTGACCGTCTTTAAGGTTAGTAATTTGGGCTTCAACGCCGATAGTTCGTAGTTGTAATACGCGCAGTTGAGCTGAACTTTCATCAAAAAAGCTGCCAGCTTCAATTACTCGGCGCTCTTTGTATAGTAATACTGTTGCTGCTGGCTCTACTTGCTGGACGAATTGTAGCAAGAGAGGGCTATCGCCGTTGACATAAACTACGTAGCGACCAGTTGGAATTCTGTTATCTGGAAAAGGCGGAGGATTGTACTGTTGTAATGGGGGATATGGTGGGTAGTTTTGAGCGAGTAATTGGTAATTGGTAATTGGTAATTGGTAATTGGTAATGGGTAATTGGTAATGGGTAATTGGTAGTTGGTAATTCTCCCCTGCTCCCCTGCTCAAGAGCTCCCCCGCTCCCCCGCTCCCCTGCTCAAGAGCCCCCCCGCTCCCCCGCTCTGCGATCGCGCCACTAGCGACGGGTGTTATTGCTAAACTTGCTCCTAAGAACACTAACAGCCAATTGTAGTATTTATGTAATATAATCGATGGTAAAGGCATCCGGCGTTCCTCCGCGATTGGTGCGATCGTAGGCTTGCTTATTAGGCTTATCATTAACTTCTGTCGTAATAGTTTATAATAGGGATTCGACTGCTTGTCTTAAATCCCTATTCGGGATTCCAACCATGAACAAAATTGTAGTAGGCCTCTCCGGTGGGGTAGATAGTTCGACAGCAGCCGCAATTTTACACCATCAGGGCTATGAGGTGGTGGGATTGACTTTGTGGCTGATGAAGGGTAAGGGCCAGTGTTGCTCTGAGGGCATGGTTGATGCGGCCCAGATTTGCGAACAATTGGCGATTCCCCACGAAATTGTGGACAGCCGGGATCTTTTTCAGGCAAGTATTGTAGATTATTTGGTGGAGGGTTACGGCGCGGGAATTACGCCGCTACCTTGTTCGCAATGCAATCGGACTGTGAAGTTTGGCCCGATGTTGCGCTATGCTCGCGAAAAGTTGGGAATTGAAAAGATTGCCACTGGTCACTACGCTCAGATTAGTTACGATGGGTCAGTAGATCGGTATCAATTACGGCGGGCTGTGGATTCTACGAAAGATCAGTCTTATTTCTTGTACGATCTGACACAAGAAATGCTGGCTGGATCTGTGTTTCCGTTGGGGGATATTACGAAGACGGAAACAAGACGAATTGCGGCTGAATTTGGCTTGAAAACTGCTGATAAGGCGGAAAGTCAGGATTTGTGCTTGGTGGAAAGTAACGGTTCCATGCGGGCTTTTCTGGACAAGTATATTGCTCCGCTTAAAGGTGACATTGTTGACAAAGATGGGCGGGTTTTGGGTCAACATGATGGGATTCAACATTACACGATTGGCCAGCGGAAGGGTTTGGGGATTGCATGGGCGGAACCGCTTTATGTGATTGGTTTAGATGTGGCCCGAAATCGGGTAATTGTGGGCGATCGCGCTTCTGCTGCACAAAGTGAGTGTACTGTCAACCGGGTAAATTGGGTTTCGATCGCGGAACCAGGGGCTCCAATTCGGGCCGAGGTACAAATTCGCTATCGATCGCACCCTGTACCGGTGAGTGTAATTCCTTTGGCAGATGCTAGGGTAAAGTTGATTTTTGATGAGCCGCAGTTTGGTATTACCCCCGGACAAGGGGCTGTTTGGTACGATGGAGATATTTTACTAGGCGGCGGGATTATTGAGAGTCAAGGTTAATCATTAGGGCGGTTTTGTCCGCCTTATTTTAATTTTGGAGTGCGATCGTAACTGGGAATAAAACAGGAATTACGCACCCAACCAAAGAAACCGGGTTTTTTTACGAAAATACTTCGCCCAAACCCGCAGATTCTCTAAAAAACCCGGTTTCTGGGCGACCTGCTAGCTGTATAAGCTGGATAAAATAACGATGGCAATCCCAATGGCTATTAACAGAAGAAAACGCCGAAGTTCGACGAGTATTAATTCAAGAAATTGGCTATGCCAGAATTTGCCAAGACTTACAAGCATCTGATACCGCCGGGACGGCGGCGTTACAAATGTGTAAGTCCAGAGTCTCAGAGCTTGATAGTATGGACACTGGTAGCTACAAGCTAAAAACCCAAATTAACATGAGTCAGTATTTAGATAGCATTCCGCCGCACGGCGGTCAACTGATCAACCGTATTGCCACACTAGATCAGAGACAAGAATTTTTCCACAAAGCAGAAACTCTACCGCGAGTTCAGTTAGACGATCGCGCCCTCTCCGACTTACAAATGATTGCGATCGGTGGTTTTAGCCCCCTGACGGGGTTTATGAATCGCGATGACTACAAATCCGTCGTCGCCGATATGCACCTCTCAAACGGCCTCCCTTGGTCAATTCCCGTCACTCTTCCCGTCTCCCAAGAAGTAAGCGATCGCCTCAAAGAAGGTACCTTAGTCCGCCTCGACTCCCCCAACGGCGAATTTGTAGGCATCTTAGAACTAACTGAAAAATATTCCTACAGCAAAGAAATCGAGGTAATCAACGTCTACAGAACTGATGACCTCAAACACCCCGGCGTACAGGTACTAGACAAGTGTGGCCCAATTAACCTCGCTGGCCCAGTATGGCTAATGGAACGCCTAGATCACCCCCTATTTCCCAAATATCAAATAGACCCGGCAAAGTCAAGAGCTTTGTTCAAAGAAAAAGGATGGAAAACCATAGTTGGATTCCAAACCCGCAACCCCATCCACAGAGCTCACGAATACATTCAGAAATGCGCTTTAGAAATAGTAGATGGATTGTTTTTACATCCCTTAGTTGGCGCAACAAAAGAAGATGACATCCCCGCTGACGTGCGGATGCGCTGTTACGAAATCCTGTTAGAAAAATATTTCCCACAAGACCGAGTAATTCTAGCGATTAACCCCTCAGCCATGCGCTATGCAGGGCCGCGAGAAGCAATTTTCCATGCTTTAATCCGCAAAAATTATGGCTGTACGCACTTCATTGTCGGGCGGGATCATGCAGGGGTAGGTGA
The DNA here is from genome assembly GCF_029167235.1 of Kamptonema sp. UHCC 0994. Taxonomy (GTDB): domain Bacteria; phylum Cyanobacteriota; class Cyanobacteriia; order Cyanobacteriales; family Microcoleaceae; genus Kamptonema. The sequence goes on from NZ_JARFTR010000211.1 coordinate 15,895, forward strand.
TTACTATGGAACTTACGATGCCCAACATATTTTTGAAGAATTTGACCCCGCAGCATTGGGGATCGTGCCGATGAAATTTGAACACGCTTTTTACTGTAAATTGACGGGGCAAATGGCTACTACAAAAACAAGTCCAAGTTTACCAGAACAGCGAGTACATTTATCCGGGACAAAGGTGCGACAAATGTTACGAGAAGGCAAATTGCCACCGCCGGAATTTTCACGGCCAGAAGTAGCGGCAGAATTAGCGCGGGCGATGAATATTTACGCTTATGAGATTTGAGTAGTAGGATTTACGCAAATCTATTTGTAGCGCCGCCCTTTGGGCGGTAAAGTCACCGCCCAGAGGGCGGCTTTACGAAGGGCGATGTGCAAGTTCAAAAAATACATTTTAATGTCAAGCGATGGCTTTTAAAGAAAATGTAGGATTCTCGTCTGTACCCCTAATTACCTCTAAAAAAGCGGGAGTTATGACTGATATTCTATCCCCCTATGTTTACGATCGGGTTGGGGTATCTACGGGGATTGCTAAAGATTAATAAAATTCGTATTAAAAATCTGTTGCTAATCCTCTCTAGTCTGAGAATATTAGCTCAGGTAGGATCTCAGGAATCACGCATGGGACTCAATCGGCGGAAATTTTTACAACGATCTGGCTGGCTGCTGGCGGCCCTGGGGATTAGCGAGGCTTTATTATGGCAAATGAGCGATCGCTACGCCCAAGCTTTAGCGCAGCCAACAAGGCGCAAGTTAGCACTGTTAGTGGGGATAAATCAATATCCCAACTTAGAGGCACAAAGTACGCCCCTGCGTGGCTGTGTTACGGATTTGGAAATGCAACGAGAACTACTGATTTCTCGGTTTGGCTTTGTACCTTCGGATATTCTCAGCTTAACTGATAGCCTTGCTACCAGGCAGAACATTGAAGCAGCTTTCAATAGCCATCTGAGGGAACAAGCTAAGGCGGGAGATGTAGTTGTTTTTCACTTCAGCGGTTTCGGTAGCCGAATTAGTTTAGATGCGTCCTTGGAACAGGTGCAAAATAGTTTAGTGCCTGTAGATGATCTTTTGCCTACAGAGTCAGCGCCGATCGCCAACGATCTACTAGAAGAGACTTTGTTACTATTGTTACAATCGCTACCTACAGACAATGCGATCGCGATTCTCGATGCCAGTTATGTTTATCCCGGCACAGACTTAATCGGCAATTTGCGAATTCGTTCCCGATATCGCCCCACCTTTGGGCAAATTAGCAACGAAGAATTAGTCTTGTTAAAAGAACTAAGAACGATCGCAGCCACACCAAATTTCATCAAGTTGCCACCTAAAATTACAACCGCTAAGCCCTATCAATTAGCCGCAGAACTTGGGTGGAATGGCTTTAGTGCTGGTGTGTTTACTTACGCCCTGACTCAATCTCTTTGGCAAACAACGGATGCTGCAAATCTGCAAATTAGTTTCAGTCAAGCTGCTAGCGCTATATCTAAATTAACACCAAGCGCTCCCTTTCCCCAACTTCAAAATCAAAACTCCAAAGATGAAAAACTAATTGGTAATTTTTCATCTTTAATTTCAAATACTCCTGCTGGTGATGGCGCAGTAATTGCTGTTGAGGAGGGCGGGAAAAATGTACAGTTATGGCTGGGAGGATTGCCCGGAAATATTCTTAACTTTTATGGGGTAAATTCTGTATTTAGTTTAGTCCCGGAAATCACACCTCGATTACAAGTGCGATCGCGCAATGGTCTAGTTGCTAAAACACAAATTAGGGAATTAGCCAGTACAATCGGAGAATTTGTCGCCCCGCAAGTCGGTCAACTCGTGCGCGAGAGGATTCGGGTTTTGCCCCGAAATATTGGTTTGATAGTAGCTTTAGACTCTCAATTAGAACGCATTGAGCGAGTAGATGCTACCAGTGCTTTTACTGCAATTCCCCAAGTCTCAGTAGTGACAGGAGAAGAATTAGCAGACTATCGATTTGGGCGAGTGTTAGAGGGTGCAACCCAGAGGCAAAATACTCCATTGCCTTCTCTATATCAAGATCGTTACGGTTTGTTTTCTGTGGGACAAAGTCTGATTCCCAATACTATAGGGAATGGCGAAGAAGCTGTGAAGGCGGCAGTGCAGCGCTTAGCACCGCAACTGAATACTCTACTAGCTGCTAAGTTATTGAGGTTGATAGCAAATGTTGGATCTTCTTTGTTAAAAGTAAGAGCAACTTTGGGTACAATTGCTCCACAAGTGGAGGTTTTAATCGAGCAAGTACCTCAACGAGCTTTTGAGAATACTGAAGCAGACATTAGCGACAGTTTAAACCTCAATGCTGATGGCATTGTGGATTTACCTGTGGGGACTCGCATTCAATACAAATTGTACAATGGCAGCGATCTCCCACTTTATTTTATGGTGTTTTCTTTGGATAGTCGAGGAGAGACGATCGCCTTTAATCCTCCTTTGGCTGAAACTGCTGTCGGTGAAGATACTGCCAGTTTATCACCCTTTGCGATCGCGCCTGGAGAAAGTATTTATATACCACCTATTCCCAATTTGGTAACTACAGCCACAAATACTTTTGGATGGTTAATTCACGGGTCATTAGGTTTAGTTGAAACTCAGATTGTACTTAGTCAAGCTCCCTTTACTAATACTCTTGCTGCTTTGGAAGGAGGAATGCAGAAAATTAGAGATACTTTGCCAATTCGCGTGCTTTTAAATCCTTTGAAGGTTGCTAAGGGAGTGCTGCAAGATTTGCATATTGCTAGCATTCCAGGGGTACAAGAAGCAGGAGTCACAACTGAAGATTTTGCTCTAGATGTCAATAATTGGGCAACTTTTAGTTTTGTTTATCGGGTAATTTGAGTAATTTTTATTAGGATTTAAGTATTACGCTTCGTAACGCCGCCATCTTGGGGGTCAAGAAACCGCCAAGATGGCGGCGTTACGGATGCTTTTGTAAGTCCTAAATTACCAATTACCAATTACCAATTACCAAATTTATGTTTTATTTTGCCTAATTTTCAACAATCTTTCGCTGTAAACTGTTCCCTGAAGAGCATTATTTACCAATTCTTGATCGTGGGGTACTAAAGTCAAAACTAACTCGTACTCTTCCCTCGCAATTTCATACTCCTCTAGCCCGTAGCCGTAGATATAACCCCGGAATAAATGAACGAAGGGACAATCAGGAAAATTTGCGGCTAACAGATCGATGATTTCGGCTGCTTCTGCATATTCACCTTGCATATAAGCTTTTTCTGCTTTAATGTAATCGGCTTCAATTTCTTGTTTCATCGTTAATTTCCCTGAAGTGTGGATGCAGTTATAACCGCCAAGGCGGTTAGGGGGCTAGGGGCTAGGGGCTAGGGGCTAGGGGCTAGGGGAAGAAGAGGAAGAAGAGGAAGAAGGGAAGAGAATTAAGGGTTTGAGGAAACTAAAATGTCCTAACCACCTTATATCGCAATTTTATCTGTAGTATTCGTCTATAAGTATACCTTTAGATAGATGAACTGTACGACTGTTTATATATCAAGGTTGAGAGGTTATGCAGTACAAGAGGGAGCGCTTTTCTTGAGAGTTAATATTATATAAAGGAAAAAAACATATTTTTCCATCGGCTGCTTACCTGTGATTTCTGATGTTCTATCTCTTTATCTGTCTCTCCTCCCAGTTTTTACGCCGAATTCTAATTTTGTAATATTTCTTTACAAATTCGCATTTTTGGGGCTGGTTTGCTTAAAGTAAAGATGTCCTTTTAGCTTTAAATTTTCAGGTTTATTTATCGACTTATTTGAGTTAAGTTTGTACCGCAAATTCTTCTGGCGCAATTCCCCAATTTACCCAGGTAATTGCATCTCGTGCTGTTGCCATATCAGGCGGTACTCTCAAAGCATGAATGTATCCCGTGCTCGGACAAGTCATCTTTAACAGATAAATCGGCTCTACATCAATATTTGAATCAATTCTTAACAAAGTGTATTCTTGCCAGCTATCTAATTCTACGGCTTGCAATTCTTGACAGATGCGATCGTAACCAATTCCCTGAATTAGAACTCGTTTTAGTTCGGCATTATCTTCTTCTAACAACCATTGAGATTGCCATTTTTCCGGGTGAAGTATTCCATATTTTTCGGGCAATCTTACCCCATGATAGGCGTAGACATTGAATCCTTGATAAGCAACGGCTGGCACTCCTTCAGCGTGCAATCTACCTCGATTATCTAAGTGAATTACTGAGGGTTTGGGAATAGCGACAGCTACATCCTTAAATGCCACCCTAAATGCCCCCCACCAGCCACAGTGTTTGCCAGTCGCTAACAAACCCTTTACCTTTAAACAGTCAATACCAATGCTATCAAAATAGGCAAAAAAGGGAACCCATTCATCATCTATGATAGACTCCGAATCTTCTCCTCTCTTGAAATCCCTGATAGCATTCCAGACAGCATTTCCACCAGGATAGAAACCAATATCATCAACAGCAGGTATCACAAAATCCCAGGTAATATCACAAACAGCACTTATCACAAAATCCCAGGCAGGTAAGCCAACATCATCCCGGATAGAATCCTCAACAGCGTCTGTGACAGCACCCCATACAGCTTCCCAAACAGTATCCCTGACATCATAACCAAAGTCGAACTCATCCTTGAGAGAATAACTCCCGTCATCACCATTGTGAGCATAACCCCCGTCATCATCCCTCACAGTATAAGTAGAAATTATATAATTTGCCGCATCTAGGGGATTATCGAACCACAATATTTGTTTAGGCGGCTCCACTTCGGCGCACTCGTAAGCAAGCCGAATCGCCGCTTCTGCCTTTTGTTTATCTATCGGCGTTGTATCTAAATAAATTGGTATCCACTCATCCCGAATAATTGGTATGAGTGCAATTTGTTCTGGAGTAAGTTCTTTGATATCTTCAGCAGCCATAACTTTAACTTTACTGACCTCTCACCCATTCTCGAAATTCTCGCACTGCCGTACTCACACCTAAACTTTGACACCGATCGAGAAATTCATCAACCTTAGTGACTGTAAGTATTTGGAAAGTAGGAGAGCGATCGCACTCGATATATTCCTCATTTTGTAATTGATAAAATTTAATATTTTCTCCATCATAGCGCCAGATTTCCGGTACACCCAAATCTGCATAAATATCAAATTGATTTAAAGAACTGCTAGTAATATCAACTTCAATAGCTAAATCTGGTGGCGGATCTTGGGTAAAATCTAACTCTGTTTTACCTCTAACTCGCGCCTCATTTTGAATATAGTAGCACGAATCAGGTTCTTTAGCTACACCTTTCTTTTGACGCTTAATCGTCATCGAGCCAAAGGGATTATATTCAATATTCAATTCTTCTATCAGAGCAATAATCAAACGATCGATCAGCCTATTCCGATTTTCATGTTCCGGCAGCGGTGTCATAATTTCTAGGTTTCTTTGGTAATAAGCGAGTCGGCTAGAGCGATTTTCGCCAAGTTCCAATAGCAGGCTTTCAAAGAGTTCCCAACTGATGTTTTGTAGTAAAACTCGCTGTTCAGCTTGAATTGAGGTTATCACCATTTTACTCACCTTTTCTGCTTAAATTTCAATTGTATGGTGGGCGCTGCTAAGAGACTTAAATCCCTGGCAGGTTTAAGCTTAAGTTGACACCAATGACTGCGCCCACCTTACTATTACTTAACAGCCGACAACTGATAAACCTGTTCAGCAATCTTAGCTAACCGCTGCATTCCAACTTCAATCTCAGCATCAGTAGCCGTCAAACTAATCCGCAAACACTCTTGTTTGTGCCGCCAATCTTCTCGCAAACCAGGGAAGAAAGAACTACCAGGAACTACAATCACGCCGACTTGTTTCAACTGCTGATAAAATTCCCAATCAGTAATCGGTAAATCCTTCAACCACAACCATGCAAAAATTGCCCCTTCGCCGCGATGTAAGAACCAAGGCAAATCTTTAGGCATGAATTTATCGAGGGTGGTTTCTAAAATCTTAAACTTCTTCTGATAGTGCGGGCGAATTACATTCTCCGCAATATCAGCTAGAGCTCCAGAAGCGATCGCGCGAGATGCGATCGCCTGTCCATACCTCGGTGAATGAATGCACATATTAGTCTGGAAACATTCTAATACCTGAATCATCCTTTCCTCACCGATCGCAATCCCAATGCGCTCCCCAGGCAAACCCGCCTTAGACAAACTCATACAATGTATGATATTCCCCCCAAAAATCGGCTTCATCTCGGTAAAATTCAACGCCGGGAAAGGAGGGCCATAGGCAGAATCAATCAACACCGGCACATTGTAGGGAGCCGCTAAAGCGGCAATTTTTTCTACTTCGTCGTTGGTAAGTACGTTACCAGTGGGGTTGCAGGGGCGAGAAAATATCACGCAACCAGTATTCTCGTCAATAGACAATTGGCTGAAATCGGGGCGGTATTTGAAGCGATGAGCCTTAGCGTCAATATCCAAAGTCGGCTTGTAAGCAACAACCGCCTCCGGGACTAAGCTAACGCCACCATAACCAGTGTAATCGGGGCTCAGGGGTAAAACGATATGTTTGAGTTGTCCGCTAGCAGTGTAGCCGCCAAAGGCGTTGGCGGCGTAGAAGTAGATAGATTGGCTACCGGGAGTGATTAAGATGTTGCGATCGCTCAATCTTAAGCCGTAGCGATCGTTAAAATCCTTGAGTACAGCATCGATAAACGGCTGATAGCCTTGGCTGGAACCGTAGCGACAAACCACCTCGCCGTATTCGGAACTAGCCAGCAGATCCGCCGTGCAATCCCGCCATAATTGCTCAACTTCCGGCAAAATCACCGGATTTCCCGCGCTTAAATTGATAAACTCCTGCCCTTCGCCTGCTCTGAGGGTTTCAATAATGTCTTTCATAATCGCTCTAACGCCCGTGAGGTTGGACATCTGAGCACCAAATTTAGTGAGGGCAGGGTTCATAGGTAATACTGGGATTGAAATAGAGGTTAATACTTTAATTTATCTTAACCTTGGCAAATATAAGTCAACCAGGTGGGGCTGTATTTGATGGGCTAGCCTAAGTTACTCTCTAAAATAGAATTCCTATAACTACTGCATTTTGTACGTTATACCCCTTGAACCCTAAACCGCTACAATAGACATTTGAGTAAATTATTTAGAACTTACAAAATATGTCATTGCGAGCTCCGCGAAGCAATCCCAAAGCCTTGCGAT
>NZ_JARFTR010000078.1 GCF_029167235.1 Kamptonema sp. UHCC 0994
ATGGCGGCGTTACGTAATCGTGGGTAAGTCCTGGCATAGTGAACAATGACCCACAAAAATAGTAGCCTATGCGATTGCTTCGCTTTGCTCGCAATGACAAACCAAAAACAATATTAATAGGCTAATATTACCAATTACCAATTATCAATTACCAATGACAAATTTTATTTATAAATATCCCGTTTTATATCCCGGCATTTTAATCAAGCGTTACAAGCGATTTTTCGCTGACATTGAACTAGCTTCTGGAGAAATAATCACCGCACACTGTCCGAATACTGGCCCAATGACAGGAGTTTGTATTCCTAATAATCCCGTGCTAGTATCCCACAGCGACAATCCTAAACGCAAATTAGCATATACTTGGGAATTAATTCAAGTATGCGATACTGTTCCAACTTGGGTTGGAATTAATACTGCCTTACCAAATCGAGTTGTCAAATTAGCTTTAGAATCACAATTATTACCATTAGACAATTATAGCGTAATCTTGCCAGAAGTGGCTTATGGTAAAGATAAAAAAAGTCGGATAGATTTTTTGCTTACTGGCGGTGATTTTCCGATTTACTTAGAAGTAAAAAATACTACTTTTGCCCAAGGAGAATTGGCTTTATTTCCTGATACAGTAACAGAGAGAGGACAAAAGCATTTGAGAGAATTAATGGAGGTAGTGCGACAGGGTGCGAGAGCGGTAATGCTGTATTTTATTAATCGCGGGGACTGTACTGACTTTGCGCCTGGGGATAGTTGCGATCGCGTTTATGGCGAGTTATTAAGACAGGCAATTCTGGAGGGTGTGGAGGTTTTACCTTGTCGGTTTGAAGTCACGCCAGAAGGTATTAAATATTTAGGATTAGCTAATCACGACTATTGACCGATAACGTAATTGTGTCATTGCGAACATAGTGAAGCAAACCCCAAACCTTGCTACACCGTTAAAGTACGTAATTTCTGTAACTTTATTATTTAACACTGCAACTTTATTGAACAAAAACTTTAGATTCGGGTTGTCTCAAGCTTTCGTCAATCCTCAAGCTTAAATACCAATACATTCCCGCTGCGCCTATTAAAATCCCGATTAAAACACCTATACCAAAACCTGCACCGATTAAAACAGATTTTGGTATAGGTCGATATTGAATTTCATTAATGCGCTGTAAAATTTCTTGAGTGTTTTTAGGTCGCTTATTAACTAAAGGCTCCATCAAGTCATCAATTAATTTTACCAATTCTTTTGAGACAACTTGAGGAGCTTTGTCTCGCCAGATCAGTTTATCTTCATTCCTTGAAGAGGTGGGAAGTTCATCAGGATGTATGCCAGTCAGTAAATGAGCAAATGTACGCCCCAAGGAAAAGAAATCTGACTGCGGAACAGCTCGCCTTTTCATTTGTTCTGGGGCAGTATAACCATGTGAATAAACTGATGTTACATCTTTATTAGGATCAACAACCGTCCCTGTCACCATTCTAGCATCACCAAAGTCAATTAAAACCACTTGATTGCTAATTTTTTTGACCATAATATTGCTGGGCTTAATATCTCTGTGAAAAAAACTCCTTTGATGTAATTTATCAAGAATTTCAGCCATTTGTTTCAGCCAAGAAATTGCTTCTCTTTCGGTAATTTGAAATTTATTATTCTTTTTCTTTTTTTTCTGTAACCATTCCTCCAAGTTATCACCATTAACTTTTTCCATAGCTAAGCAGCGTAAAACATGACCGTTTTTGAGCGTCACATTAAATTGTTTTTCAATTTTGGGAAGCCCTAAATTTTTAAAATCGCTAAGGATACTTTTTTCTTGTTCAAACCGTTTGATCCACTCAGGTTCTTCACTCTTTAAAACTTTTATTATTATTAATGTATTGCGGTGTAAGTGCTTAGCTTCAAATACTTCATAAGCGTGTGTTCTATCTACATTTCCTAGAGGTTTAGTCAAACGATATCTACCTTCATTATATAGTATCATTGGATTTCCGCAAGCAGCACACTCTAGCGCTGATTCATCGTTTTGACGTTTACAACAGTTAGGATTAATGCAGTAGCTCATAATTTATACACCCTGATTGTAGCTGTAACTGCTGTCAGATATTGGAGATCGAAATCTATTTAACAAACTTTCTTTTAACGTACTTCCTGACTTCCGGCTGGAGTGTAAACGTAACGTCGTCAACCTCTGTGCAACTTTTTTCAATCAGCGCTCTGTCAATTAAAGATTTCACAGCCTGCATTAATTCTGCTGTTGATAGCGGCGATATCTCCTCTACCAAGAGTGATAGCGAACTAGGATCGCTATTAACTGCTAACTTAACCATAATCTGTGTTTCCAAGTCTGACAGGCGCGAAAAGTGCTGTTCTAAAATTTCTTTAAGAACAACAACAATAGTACCAGATTTTAGATAGTTCAGAACTATCCCATTAAATAATTCTTGAATTAGTGAAGAAATTAGCTTTAACGAGCCAGGGTTTCCGCCGTAAAGTGTATTAAGTGTTTCCAAATCTTTCTCACTACCTGATAAACCTTGTTCTTTCAGTAATTCTTGTGCTTCTTTCTTCAAACCACACAGTGCTAAGAAGCCAACTTTTTCTCCTCTAAGCCAGATTGCATCTTGTGGTCGCTCGCGACTCATAACTAGCAAACAACTTTTATGTTGCTCAGATTTCACTCGTTTAATTAGCTCGGAATAATCCTGAAACTCTGGGCAAAAGTTTCCAGCATTTGTGCCTATACTCATAATTGTTTCTACATTATCGAGTATCAGCAGACAGCGTTGCTTTCGTAAATATTCCATTAGTTGAGAAATTCCGCCTTCTTGCTGTTCGCCATCTGAGAGAAATTCAACAATATCCTTGAGGAGTTCTGGTAGGAGAGGGGAAGTAGAGAGCGATCGCTGGATTGTGTAGTCAAACTTACCTTTTATCTGTTTTTCCCAAACCTTGCCAACTAAAGCCGTTTTCCCGATTCCCCCCATCCCTGTCAGTACGGCCAGCCGATTTTTCAAAATTGAGTTTTCTAGGTCTGCAAGTTCTTTAGTCCGGCCGTAGAAAACTGATACATCAATTGGCTCTTCCCAGTCTACGCGCAGGGTTCCGGGGGACAGAGTTTTGTCAAGTACATCTTCCCAGTTTACGCCTACTGCTTCGCAAATTTTAATAAAACTATCTTGCTGAATGGGTACTTGCCGCCAAAACCGCTTCAATGTCGCTTCGGTAGTGAAAGCTGCTTGACACCAAGCAGCAGCGGTTTTTGTCCAGCCTTTCTTTTTTCTGGCTTGCTCAACGATTTCTAGGCCTTCTTTGGACACCCTAAGTGAACTTACCATTGTTTTCCTCTGCCAGAGTTCTTTTTACTCAGCATTTTAACCGATTTTGAGTCTCAGCGATCTATGCGATCGCTTATATCTTTACATCTCAGCATTTTCCTATATAAATGCTACTCATAATTTTACCAATCCGTAGTTAGTAATTCGCTAAGTGCTTGTTTTTCATGGCACTTAGCGATTTTGTATTGTTGAATAAATTTTCAATATGTAGCAGATATTTTCAAAAGGCGATGACCTGAGTGGTGAGCCAAACAGTGAACCGTTGAGATCGTTGCTAGAGACGCAACTGAACCAAATCCTGAATAAATACTGAACCATAGATTGAGCTTTTAAGCCTTGGTACTTCCCGCATGATTGAAATGTGGAGGTTGAAATTCTAGATAGCGCAAAAAGAGTCGGCCGGCTCGCTTCTTCCTTTATTAAGCAACTAAAACTCAAGGAGAAACGAGCAAAGCAATGCAACGCATTATTATTTCAGAATTCTTGTTAGTAGCAATTCTCGCATTTGCGTCTAATTCACTGTTGTCTGTAGCTGCCAGTCGTACTTCAGGGTGTGGTGGAAATGAAGTAAAAAAAATGCTATTAAGTTCTACTACTTGCCCGAAGACTTGCTATGACTCAAATGGTAAATATTGCTGCGGTCAGTAGGTTATGGAATCGCGATCGCTCTTTATTGAAAGATGGGCGATCGCTTTTTTCATTTCAGAAATTCAGCTATACTATTTTCATGGAACTAAAAAATACTTGTTATGTTGACAAAATATATCCAAGCCGCTCTGCATAAAGGTAAGTACAAGATTTTGGCAGATGACGGTACTTTTTTCGGGGAAATTCCCGGATTTCAAGGCGTATGGGCATTAGCAGATACACTAGAAACTTGTAGAGAAGAATTGGGAGAGGTTCTAGAAGATTGGATTTTGTTGCGGATTTCCCAAAAGTTGCCTTTACCTGTTGTCGATGGCATAGAATTATCAATCAAGGAAGTTGCATAATGCCTATGTTATCGGCCTTGAATATTAGCCATAAAATCTTAAAGTACCGCATAGGTTAACTTAACTACTGCGTTAGGTATGTCGCTTCAGTTCTTGGATAGCTTTAAACCCTTGCCATGTCTGGGTGAAGAAAACAACAGGAATAATTAAACCTCTCACATCGCCTGTTTGAAACAAATTATAGATCCCAGTGGCGGCGTTCATTACCATAAACGCTACTGCGATACCCAAAGCGATAATCGACTTGCGCTGTACAAAAAAGCCTAGAAGTATATACAATGCACCGAAAGCGAAAAAGAAGATTGCTACGACTATTCCTTCTGGAACCTTTTCTCTGAAAAAGATTGCCACTAATCCTAGAAAAATGCTTAGAACTCCAACGGCATATACAGCGCGGTAAGCAGCAGCTAATTTTTTCTGAGATAATAGCTTTGAATCACCTGATATTTTAAAGTTAGGCAGAGTGTCGTTAATCCAACTTTTAGTGATTTTCTGGTAACGATTCTGAAGATTGCGGTTTGCACAGCTAAGCGATTGTACCTGCTTCTCAAGCTTACCCATCTCTTTGGATGAACTAAAAGCAATAGCAAGTCCAAAAAATGAAATTAAAGGAACAGCTAACATACCCTTGAACCAAACGAGGATAGCAAATACAAACAGAAGACTACAAATAACTCCAATCATGGTAAGAGTTAGGTGCATAAGCTCTCGTACAAGATACTTATATTCATTCAAAGCTTTTTCATCGGCAATTGTCGTATTTCTATCCAGAAAATTCTTAATTTCAGCTTTTGCACGACGAGGGATGACGAAGCATACAAAACAAAGTCCAATAAACACAATCGGCAAGATTGGCAAGATTTGCAAAAACATTGTTTTCCTCCAGAATGAGATGGTTTAGCACATAGCTAGCTAAAACGATCGCTATTCCAATTCTGCAACCAAACGCTTATATAGCCGACAGCTTACAACATCGGCTCTTCAGTTTCAACCCTTAACCTGACTTAGACTTGCTTCTGTGCGATCGCTCATCTCGCCGTTGCCCTTTTGAATTTCTCAGAAATTTAGAGAAACTCTTTAGATTCTATAATCTGAATATCTTTCGTACAATACAGATAGCCAGTATCAAAAAAGAGCGATCGCGATATGGGAATGACCCTCACGGAAAAAATCTTAGCCAAAGCATCTCAGCGGCCTAGTGTAGAACCAGGAGAAAACATCTGGGTTGACGTAGACCTGCTAATGACCCACGATGTCTGCGGCCCCGGTACCATCGGCGTATTCAAACGAGAATTTGGTGCAGATGCCAAAGTCTGGGACACTGAAAAAATCGTTCTAATTCCCGACCACTATATCTTCACCAACGACGAACGCGCTAACCGTAACGTCGATATTCTCCGCGAATTTGCCAGCGAACAAGGCATTAAATACTTCTACGACATCACAGATCGCTCCAATTTTAAGGCAAATCCCGACTACAAAGGCGTTTGTCACGTCGCCCTCGCCCAAGAAGGCCACACTCGCCCCGGCGAAGTCCTCTTTGGTACGGACTCCCACACCTGTAACGCCGGCGCTTTCGGACAATTTGCCACCGGTATCGGCAACACTGACGCTGCTTTTATTCTGGGTACGGGTAAACTGCTAATTAAAGTACCCGCGACTATGCGCTTCGTCCTCAATGGCGAAATGCCCGATTATTTGTTAGCAAAAGACCTAATTTTGCAAATAATTGGCGATATTGGCGTTGCTGGTGCGAATTACCGGACGATGGAATTTGCGGGCGAAGCAGTGGAACGTTTGACAATGGAAGAACGGATGACGCTGTGCAATATGGCGATCGAAGCTGGCGGTAAAAATGGTACAGTTGCCCCAGATGAGACAACATTTGAATACGTTCGCGCGCGGACATCGAAACCTTTTGAGGCAGTTTACACCGATGGCGATGCTAAATTTTATAGCGATCGCACTTACGATGTCAGCCAATTAGAACCAGTAGTTGCTAAACCCCATTCTCCCGACAACCGCGACTTAGCCAGAAATTGCCGCGATGTAAAAATTGACCGTGTTTATATCGGTTCCTGTACTGGCGGCAAAACTTCCGATTTCCTCCATGCGGCTAAACTTATTAAAGGAAATCAAGTCAAAGTTCCCACTTATTTAGTGCCAGCAACTCAGAAGGTTTACGAAGATTTGTTTACCATTAAACATGAAGGTCAAACCTTATCGGAAATCTTCTTAGCTGCTGGTTGTATCGAACCCGCAGCACCTTCTTGTGCAGCTTGTTTAGGCGGGCCAAAAGATACTTTTGGGCGGTTGAATGAACCAGAAATTTGTGTTTCTACAACTAATCGAAATTTCCCTGGCCGGATGGGGAATAAAGAAGCGCAAGTTTATCTAGCTTCACCTTATACAGCGGCCGCATCTGCGCTGACTGGCTATGTAACTGACCCCCGTGAGTTCATGTAGAGTTAATGTAGGAGGGGCGCTGCTTTTATAGGTCTTTAGTATTAGCCATAAATTAAAGGCAGCGCCCACCTTACGAGAAATATGGTAATATTAAGAGTTATATCATGTCCGGCAAATTACTTACTATCTGTCATTGCGAGGTACGAAGCAATCTGAGGGTACGAAGCAATCCCGAAGCAATCGCCTAGTCTCTGTGATTGCTTCGCGGAACTCGCAATGACAAGTATTTAACCGGACATGATATTAAAGGCTTTTATGTAAATACAAAAAGGCTTCTACTTCTGCGGCGTTAGGTTGAGATGCGATCGCGCCTGGTTTCATTGCTACCATTGCACCCACTGCACTCGAATAGGTAACAATTTTTTTCACAATTTCTGATTTTTCTAAGCTGTGAATTCCATGCTGGCATAACTGGTGAACAAAGCCTGCAACAAAGCCATCGCCAGCACCAGTAGTATCCTCAACGTCTACATTAAAAGCCGGAAGTTTGCCTTCATTTTGAGAAATGCAATAGCCACAACCAGCTTCGCCAGCAGTTACAATTACCCCTTCCACTGAGTCGAGACGGTAAGTAATTGCACCCGCATCGGTAGTGTCAAATAACCATTGAGCTTCTTCTTCTGAAAGTTTGAGAAAATCGACTTTTTTTAATAGTTCTTTAATTAGAGGTTTAGCTTGTTCGGGGTTTGGCCAAAATACGGAACGCCAATTGATGTCAAGAACAATTTTAACATCATATTGTTCTGCCAATTTAATCGCTCGCGCGATCGCGGCGCGACTGTCAGGATAAGCTAGTTCTAAAGTTCCTAAGACTAAAAACTCAGCATTTTCAAACAACACTTCCGGTATTTGTGCTGCTTGGAGGCGAGTATCGGCAAATTCTGCGGCGTTCAATTTACCAAAACCAGCAAACTCGCGATCGCCCGACTCCGAGCGTACCACATAAACTTCCCGTGTCGGTGCTGTCGGGTGTCGCTGTACTCCCGCTGTATCAACACCAACCTCTGCCAACAATTCTACCAGGGAGTTGCCCAGTTCATCTGCGCCCACAGCGCCGATAAATCCCGCCTTAGTCCCCAATTTAACTAAAGCACAGGCCACATTAGCAATAGCGCCGCCAGGATAGGGTGTCCAAGATTCTACCTGTTCTAGCGATCGCCCAGGCTGATCCGCTAGACAATCAAACAAAACTTCACCGAGGCACAGAACGCGAGGATAAGTCACTTTTTTTGCCAGCTTTTTTAAGCACCGATCGCTATCTTATCAGAGTTACTGATATCTGCGATCGCCCAAACCGACTTAGGGCTCCCAAAATTGTGCGATCGCTAAGTATTGTTACTACAACAGGGGGTGTTGTACCGATATACCCTTAAAATTATAGATAGGTAAATATGCAGAGATAGAAAAAAATTATGGCTATTGGCGTGTCTCACACTTCTGTCACCCTTTCGGACAGAGAACTACAAGTAGTAGAATTAGTGGCTGCTGGATTGACTAATCAAGAAATAGCTGACAAGTTGGACATTAGCAAGCGTACAGTCGATAACCACATGAGCAATATCCTCACCAAAACGGCCACTGGCAACAGAGTAGCACTCGTGCGCTGGGCTATGGAGTGGGGAAAGGTATGTTTCGATAATATCAATTGCTGCGTTCTACCAGCGCCGGTCGATAAAGGAGTATTCTAGACAGCGAAGGTTGAACACAGGCAAAGGGATGATACAGACGGCACAGGAAAAAAAGTTGCGGTATAAAATTTGTTGCCCAAAATTACCGCTGGCAATATATCGAGAGGTCGCGGCCCATCTGCGTCAAGTAGAAGGGGTAGAAACTGGTTTAATTCCGCAACAGTCACAGCAGTTTGATTACAGTCAAAGCCAAGTAGCGGGGTTGTGGATACAGTATTCTGAAGATGTCGAACCAGGGGTTCGCCAGCAAATAGATCGAATATTAACTTACTATAGCGATCGCTTTGGTCTGTGGGAGCGAAATGATACTCTCGCAGACAGCAGCGAAGCTTAATTAAGTGTTAAGTTCTGAGTTGTAGGGAGTTAGTTGTAGGAGCGAGTTTAGCAGTAAATCTTGCCACAAGCGAACAATATTTGTACAAAACCCGCCCTCACACAATTTAGAGTTAAATTTATAATTAACACTAAAAACTTATAACTCAAGAACTTCTAAAATAACTTTGTAACGCCGCCTTCTAGGCGGTTATTTTACCGCCTAGAAGGCGGCGTTACGTTTAGTCCTGAAAATCTAAAAATTGCAAAATGAGTACAATTAAAACTTTACCCGGAACGCGGGATATTTTATCCCCTGAAATTGGATATTGGCAGCGTTTAGAAGCAATTGCTAGAGAGATTCTGGCAAAAGCTGCTTATCGAGAAATTCGGACACCGATTTTTGAGCAGACATCTTTATTTGAGCGCGGTATTGGCGAAGCTACGGATGTCGTCGGCAAAGAAATGTACACTTTTAAGGATAAGGGCGATCGCTCAACTACGCTACGTCCAGAAGGGACAGCCGGAGTAGTACGAGCTTTTATTGAAAATAGTTTATACGCTCAAGGTGACGTGCAGCGCCTTTGGTATACGGGCCCAATGTTTCGTTACGAACGCACGCAAGCAGGAAGACAGAGGCAATTTAATCAAATTGGAGTTGAAGTGTTAGGAAGTGCCGATCCGAGGGCGGATGTAGAGGTAATTGCGATTGCTTCTGATATCCTTAAAACTATCGGATTAACGAACTTACGGCTGGATTTAAACTCAGTAGGAAATAAGGAAGATCGGCAGAGTTATCGTCAAGCTTTGATAGATTATTTAACACCTTATAAAGAAGAATTAGACCAAGATTCGCAAGACCGTTTAACTCGCAATCCCCTACGGATTTTAGACAGTAAAAATCCTCGCACCCAGGAAATTACAGCAGATGCACCAAGCATTCTAGATTATTTAGGGGAAACCTCCCGCCGCCACTTTGAAAAAGTGCAGCAAATGTTAACCGATTTGGGGATTAAATATCAGTTAAATCCGCGATTAGTGAGAGGTTTAGATTACTATACCTACACGGCTTTTGAAATTATATCCGATGATTTAGGAGCGCAAGCAACAGTGTGCGGTGGTGGTCGCTACGACGGTTTAGTAAAAGAATTAGGGGGCCCAGATACGCCTGCGGTGGGTTGGGCAATGGGTTTAGAACGGTTAATTTTACTGTTACAGCAGTTGCAACCTGCACCTACTAATGCGTTAGATTTCTATATAGTTTCAAGGGGCAATCGCGCTGAGATTCAAGCAGTTTTATTAGCTCAAAAAATGCGGAATTTAGGGTTTAGCGTCGAGATAGATTTGAGCGGTAGTGCTTTTAAGAAACAATTTGCACGAGCCGATCGCAGTGGTGCTGTTGCTTGTTTAATTATAGGTGATGAAGAGGCAGAAAGTCAAGAGGTAAAATTAAAGTGGATGGCAACTAAGGAACAGAGTGCGATCGGACAATCAAACTTATTGGAAAAAGCAGAAGAGTTGCGTTGTCAGATTGATAGTATCAAAAATACCTGAAAGGAGATTAGTTATGAACTTAGAAGTCATTGAAAAAACTGTTAGTCAAGTTGTTGAACAGCGTATAACTTTATACGGAGTTACCTGGGAACAGTACGAAATTGTCCGCACAAATTTAGATGATTGTGCCGGATTGAGAATGACTTATCTAGAAGGAACTCTGGAGTTTTTTATGCCATCACAGGAACATGAATTAATCAAAAAAGTTATCGCCCGTTTGATTGAACTCTACTCGCTAGAAACAAATACCAGGATCTATGGCTATGGTTCTACTACCTATCGAAAACAAGCCAAAGAACGGGCATTAGAACCAGATGAGTGTTACTGCGTAGGTAGTGTTAAAGAGTTTCCTGACTTTGCCATTGAAGTTAATCTTACCAGTGGCGGTATCGATAAACTGGAGGTTTACCGGGGTTTAGGAGTTCCTGAAGTATGGATTTGGGAAAAAAGTAGGCTTTCGTTCTACTATTTACACGGGGATAATTATGAGCGAATTGAAGGTAGCAGATTCTTGCCAAATTTAGATATTGATTTATTAGTTCGCTGTGCTAATATTCCCGATCAACACGATGCTGTAGTAGAGTTTCGCAATGCTCTGCGTTAAATTTTATCTTGAAAATTTGGTGGATATCTTTTTATCGCTCAAAGTTTTTGTTAATATGAAGAATAAGTATTAAAAATCGAAAACTATGAGTACGCAACGCTGGAATGATGAAATGCTAGACCGTTTGGCCACCAAGATAGACAGTTTGGCAAGTACGGCAGAAATTCACTCTCGTGCGATCGAGAGCCACGAACAAATTTTAGAACGTCACGATCGCCTCATAGAAAGTAATAGTCGTGTCATTCAAGCTCTAGCTAATGTAGCAACAGAAGCAAGAGAAGAACGGCAGCAGTTATTTCAATCAATGGCCCAACAGCAAGAAATAATTGCTCAACAACAGGCAGAGATTGTGGGTTTGAGAACAGAGACTATTCGTATTCTCGATATCCTTCTCAACGATCGCGATCGCGGGGATAATCCTAGTAATTAAGCTAACCATCTGGGATTAACTAATCATAATCACTACTCCGGCACAATAAAACCCTTAAGTTTACATCCCCTTTCCTCCTCACTCAAACCCTTAGACTGCACCAAAACCCCAAACCCCCCCAACCCCATCGGATCGATCAATTGATGTAACGCCTCCCGCCGCCGCAAAAATGCTGCCAAATCTAACACCTGTGCATCATTTGAAGAAAGAGCCGCAATACGATCCCCCAAACCCAAAGCCATTAAAAACAAACCTTGCTGAGTCAATCCTACTAACTCCAATCCGTACAATTCTCCCTGTTGTTCCAAGGCCGTAAAATCAACATGAGATGTTAAATCTTGCTTCCCCACGTATAGGTAAGGATGATTGTGATGTTGATGGTGATAATAGCATTGTAGCGTTCCTTCTCGACGATTTGGATTATAATAGCGGTGAGCTGGATAACCGTAATCAATCGTTAACAAATACCCTCGTTGCAATTTTTCAGCAACAGTAGCAATCCAATCCAAAGCTGCCAAATTAACCTCACTGCGATAACCATCAGTGTAGGCACTTGCAGATAAATCTATTCCTACTAAATTAAAATATTCACTAATTTTAGTTGTAGAAACTTCACCGATAACTTCAGCAAACTTTCTTTCTATTTTTCCATCTTCTTGTACCTGAGTCTCAGCAGTAACATAAACTTCCTTGACTTGACCTTTCTCAACAACAATTTGATGGATAGGTAGCGCATCCACTAACTCATTAGAGAAAAAACAACCAGCAATCGAACCAGTAGGTATTTCATCCCAATTGCACCACCTGACAGATTTTATCTCAGTTAATCTTTGTTGCTGTTCTGCTTTGAGTACCGCTGATTTCTCAATTATCAAATATTCTAATACTTGGAAAAAATCTGGATATTGTCGTTGCAGATATGCTAAAATATCAGCAGCTAAAATCCCTTGACCTGCCCCCATTTCTACAATAATAAAAGAGTTAGGTTTGGCTAAAATCTCCCACATTTGGACAAACTGCTCTGCCAATACTTCCCCAAAGTCAGAACCCAAGTGAGGCGAGGTAAAAAAGTCGCCGTGTTTGCCGATATTTACTTCATTAGTAGTGTAGTAACCATGCTGCGGATGATAGAGTGCTAAATCCATATATTCAGCAAAAGTAATTTGCCGATCGGAACTTGTAGCAATTCGCTGGAAAATTAGATCGCAAAGTTCCAGATTAGAGTCGTTAATATCTAATTGTTGAACAGTCATAAGTCACAAAATTAAAATAGTTAACAGTTAACCGTTAACAGTTAACAGTTAACCGTTAACCTAAAATCTAAAAATGCAACTGCGGCCCGGCCCAGGCATTGCTAACTTGACTGTGGAAAACTTGAGGTTGATCGTGGTTAGCAGCGACAGTTCGCCCCCCCAAATCAACAGCCCAAACAGGCCAAGAGCGATCGCCAAGATTACCAGCGCGGAAAAGCACTTCATCGGGATAAGATTGACTCCAACCCAAGAGTACGGCATGAGTGTACAAACTCCCGGCAGGGGCAATAGTATGGGTGCGATTCTGATTGCTGTCCCAGACTACCGCGTAGTCCGACATATCCGATGCGCTAAAGATAGCTTCAAATTCCCGTGCCAAAATGCGATCGCCAGTTTTATTCCAAGAAACCGGAATCAAAATCGCCATCGCCCCCGGCAGATCCGACTCTTCAGGAGCGCAAAACTGATGATCTGCCAACGGCGAAGAAGGCATCACCGTTTGTAACTCCCCTGTCCGCAGATTTTCCACAAACATAACAGTGCTAGCGCGACAGCGGTAGAACTCTCGCTGCACTTGCATTTGAATCCGGCTGTACGCGGCATACTCGCCATTACTAGAAATTAATGAGGGGCTGCGATAGTAGCGTACACCAGATCCCACTGTTGAGCTAACTTCAGCGTGGGTAGCCACAATCCATTCCCAAGGGATGGGATGAGGGCTATTTAAAGGGTCGATCTGCACCGTTGGTTCAATCATGGTAGGTTCACCGAGAAAATGTTTGTTAACACTTGGAGCCGATGCTGAAGGTGGGGGGGTAGATAATCTTAGATGTTATATCGGCAAAAGCGCAGGAATAACACGCTGGGAATCTCGCAAGCAACAACTAAAGTAGTAATAAAGCCGAAATCAATGTAGTTAAATGCTCAAATGTTCTGAGCAGGTGAGTTCTGCGACCATTGAGCTATTCAGTTTTGAGACAGCACATTTTAACTTTGAGGCTCCCAAGCGTGCAATCCATTATCCTTATGTATATAGCAGATTGAAATGGTACGTGGACGGAAAGGGAAAAACCGTGAAATCTTCACCAAAGAAATTTTCAGCCGCCCGGAGTCCCGCCCCTAAGTCGCCGGGAACAGGCTTGTTTGTACTATCGTTGATATTTCGACTACTGCTGCTGGGGGTAGGGAGCGGTTTTGCGTGGGCTTTGGGGGTAGGGGCCGCGCAAATCTACCCATCTGCGGGAACTGAAATACCTCTAAGTGAAAAATTGTTGCGCCAATTTCAGAATCTCGCTGGGGGCCCGAAACGCCCATCTCGAACTCCCAGTCCGATTCTTCCCTCACCAATCTCAACAGCTTCGAGTTCGCAATTGAGCCCTACACAAAGGCAAAAACTGCAAGCAGACTTGAAACAGTTGCAAGGGGAGTTAAATGCACTGATCGGTCGCACGGCCGCACTGGAGACGCAATTAGGCAGTAGTAAGCCTACGGAAACTCTGGAAAAGCGGTTGGAATTGATGTCGCAGGAGTTAGGGACATCGGCATCTGCCGCAGTACCGAGTCCTGCTTTGCCTGCTATTGGTAAGGATAGTAGTCCAATTCCGGGTAATAAAGCTAATAATGCTGATGAATCTAGTGCTGAGAACAGTTCTGTATTTAGTGGGGATGCACTGATGGTGACACTCCCCAGCGATGTTTTGTTTGAGGCTGGTAGTAGCGCCCTGCGTCCCGGAACGAACGTAATTTTGGATAATTTGATCGCAGATTTGCAAAACTATGAGGGTGCTACTGTTCGCATTGCTGGCCACACTGACGATACTGGGGAAGCTAAGGACAATCAAAATCTGTCGTTTGCCAGAGCTCAAGCAGTGGGGCAGTATTTATCTAAGACTCTTGGGGATAAGTATCACTGGGTGGCGATTGGCTATGGAGAAAGTCGCCCGTCGGTGGAAAATACAACGGATGCAAATCGTCAGCGTAACCGCCGGATTGAAATTGCGATCGCTCCTCTGCGTTAACTGTTAACTGTTAACTGTTAACTGTTAACTGTTAACTGTTAACTGTTAACTGCTAATTGCTAATGGCTAATACGGGACTTACGCACCTAAACAAAGAAGCCGGGTTTTTTACGAAAATACTTTGTTTTGACCCACAGATTCTCTCAAAAACCCGGTTTCTGGGGCAGCGCCCACCCTACTACTAACAACTAACCATTAATAACTAACCATTAATAACTAACCCTTAACAACTAACCCTTAACAACTAACCCTTAACAACTAACAACTAACAACTAACCATTAACAATTATCATGAAAATTGTCTTTTTTGGCACTCCCCAGTTTGCAGTTCCCAGTTTAGAAAATTTGCTAAATCATCCAGATTTTCAGGTTGTGGCGGTTGTTACTCAGCCAGATAAACGCCGAGGACGGGGTAATCAATTAATACCTTCTCCTGTTAAAATAACTGCTGTGGCTCACAATCTCCCAGTTTGGCAACCTCAGCGGATTAAGAAAGATACGGAGACACTATCTTTACTAAAACAAACCGAAGCAGATATTTTTGTCGTCGTAGCTTACGGCCAAATCCTTTCTCAAGAAATTCTGGATATGCCTCAGTTAGGCTGCATCAACGTTCATGGCTCAATATTGCCTCAATATCGGGGTGCTGCACCGATTCAGTGGTGTCTGTATCACGGCGAAAAGGAAACAGGAATTACCACAATGTTAATGGATGCTGGTATGGATACTGGGGCAATGTTATTGAAAGCTTTTGCAGGAATTACTCTTTTGGATAATGCTGCCACACTAGCAGAAAGATTGTCGGAATTGGGAGCTGACTTATTAGTAGAAACTGTGTTAAAATTAGCGAAAGGGGAAGTAGAAGCGATTCCTCAAGATGCGTCTGAGGCAACTTATGCGCCGCTGATTAAAAATCCTGATTATGTGATTGATTGGTCAAAGAGTGCGATCGCGCTTCACGATCAAATTAGAGGATTTTTCCCCGACTGTGTTACCAGTTTTCGCGGTAATTCTGCAAAAATCAGTGCTACTGCACCTCTTGGCCCTGAATATTGGTTAAAATTGCCGCCCGATTTGCGGCGTTTAGAGCAAGATTGGTCAACTTTATCTGAGCTTTCTGGGAAGTATGGAGAAGTTGTAAAAGTTATCAAAAATTTGGGGCCAATTGTGCAAACAGGGGAAGGTTTATTGCTGTTGCGCGAGGTGCAGTTAGCGGGGAAAAAAGTTCAGTCTGGATGGGATTTTGCCAATGGCACTCGGTTGGCGGTGGGTGAGGTTTTTGGTGATAAATAATCCTTAGTAATTTAACTGTGCGATCGCTTATGGATATCGGAGACTTTGCCGGTAAAGGTATTGTCGCTGTTCCTCTGTCAAAACCAGGCGCGATCGCACTCAGAGATTATGCTGATTTAGGAGGATGTCAAGAATGCGACGATTCTCAGTTTGGAGTCCACGAATCTCCTCTTGTTGTTGAACAATAATTGTTTGCTGTTGATCCATCCTTTGAAATAACTGCTGCCGTTCTTCCCTTGCCTCTGCTGACACATTTGCTAGAGCTTGAATGACGCGAGCATTACTGTCTACTATGCTAGCTAAGCGGTCTAGTCTATCATCATCCCAGCGCTCTGTAGTCATAAGATTTTTCTCCGTTACTTTGCTTTTTAAATTCCCTTCAATTTTATAGCAGTTTTCAATTGCGTAGGTACTGCCATTAGCCATTAGCAATTAGCAATTAGCCATTAGCAATTAGCAATTAGCAATTAGCAATTACCAATTACCAATTACCAATTACCAATTACCAATTACCAATTACCAATTACCAATTACCAATTACCAATTTAACTGTGTATTCAGGCCGCGATCGCACTCAGTCCTCACTACTAGGCCTGTCCATGCAGAAAGTGCATCGCAATTATCCGAAAACTTCATAAAACTCCATATTCTGTAACATTAGCTACGAACAACTCTCGATCTGCACCCTACAGTGTTGCGTAACAAGAGTTAACAGAGAGCAACAAAACGGTAGTAATTGATACTTTCTACTGACTAATACTTCTCCGTAACCTTGACCAAACCCATGTACATTAAGGATTTCTCAACCCCAAAGAAATTGAAGTTGAGTAACTAAATATACGGTTTTAATTAAGTATAACCACTAAGGTTAGCACAAAAACCCGCCTTTACATCCCCAAAATAGCTCCCCACCAAGTAACCAACGAGGGTACACCAGTGACACAGACAGCAGAACCGCAAGCAGGTGTTAACAAATTTGAAAAATTAAAAGCAGAGAAAGATGGTCTGGCGCTCAAAGCCGAACTCGCTCACTTCGCTGAGATCGGCTGGGAAGCAATGAACGAAACCGATCGCGATCATCGCCTCAAATGGTTAGGGATATTCTTTCGGCCAGTAACTCCTGGCAAATTTATGATGCGGTTGCGGTTGCCAAACGGCATCATTACTAGCAATCAAATGGGAGTTTTAGGTGAAATCGTGCAGCGGTACGGCGACGACGGCAACGCAGACATCACTACTAGACAAAACCTCCAACTGCGAGGCATTCGCATCGAAGACGTGCCAGACATCTTCCGTCGCCTCAAAGAGGCTGGGATGACTAGCATTCAGTCAGGGATGGATAATGTTCGCAACATCACTGGTTCACCAGTGGCAGGATTAGATGGTGATGAGTTGTACGACACGCGGGAGTTGTGCCGCCAAGTTCAAGATAAGATCACCAACGGCGGCGAAGGCAATCCAGCCTTTACTAACTTGCCGAGAAAATTTAACATTGCGATCGCAGGTTGTCGCGATAACTCGGTACACGCGGAAATCAACGATATCGCTTTCATCCCTGCTTTTAAAGACGGCACTTTCGGCTTCAATGTTTTAGTCGGCGGCTTTTTCTCCGCCAAACGCTGCGACGCGGCCATTCCCCTCAATGCTTGGGTTGAACCCAGCGATGTCGTCGATCTTTGCGAAGCTATATTAATCGTATATCGCGATCGCGGACTGAGAGCCAACCGCCAAAAGTCCCGCCTGATGTGGCTAATTGACGAATTAGGACTCGATGGATTCCGCGCCGAAGTCGAAAAACAACTCGATCGCACCCTGCAAACAGCCGCAGCCAAAGATGAAATCCTCTGGGATAAGCGCGATCACATCGGCGTGTACGCGCAAAAACAGCCCGGATTAAATTACGTCGGCCTCCATATTCCCGTCGGGCGGCTGTACGCAGCAGATATGTTTGACTTAGCCAGGATGGCCGATGTTTACGGTAGCGGCGAAATCAGACTTACGGTTGAGCAAAATGCGATCGTTCCCAACGTACCCAATTCACGAGTAGAAACCTTCCTCCAAGAACCATTACTCCAGCGTTTCTCCGTCAATCCTGACCCTTTAACTAGAGCATTAGTTTCTTGCACCGGCGCACAATTTTGCAACTTCGCATTAATTGAAACCAAAAATCGCGCCTTAGCAATGATTAAAGAATTAGAAGCAGAATTATCATTCCCCAAACCAGTAAGAATTCACTGGACTGGTTGCCCTAATTCC
Source organism: Kamptonema sp. UHCC 0994 (assembly GCF_029167235.1). Lineage (GTDB taxonomy): Bacteria > Cyanobacteriota > Cyanobacteriia > Cyanobacteriales > Microcoleaceae > Kamptonema. The sequence continues at coordinate 18,188 of NZ_JARFTR010000078.1, forward strand.
TGTGCTCAACCGCAAGTTGCAGACATTGGCTTACTCGGTACAAAAGTCCGCAAAAACGGCAAAACATTAGAAGGAGTTGACATCTATATGGGTGGCACAGTTGGCAAAGATGCCCATCTCGGTAGTTGTGTGCAAAAAGGTATTCCTTGCGAAGACCTAAAACCAGTTTTGCGGCAACTATTAATCGAACATTTCAATGCCCAGCAAATTGCTGTACTAACAGTTAACAGTTAACAGTTAACAGTTAACCGTTAACAAGCAACAACTAACAACTAACAACTAACAAAAATAATGAGCAAACTTTCCCGCCGCAAATTTATCGTCACCGCTGGAACAACCGCCGCAGCTACTCTACTCGTTCATGGTTGTGGTTCTAATAGTTCTACAAATGCTTCCAGCAGTCCCGCTGCAAGTACCTCTCCTTCAGCCGTACCCGCCGCTAACATCAACCCCGCAGATGCTCCAGAAGTTACAACAGCTAAATTAGGATTCATTGCCCTAACTGACTCAGCACCGCTAATTATTGCCAAAGAAAAAGGTTTGTTTGAAAAGTACGGCATGAAAGATGTGCAAGTAGCTAAACAAGCATCTTGGCCCGTAACTCGCGATAACTTAGAACTAGGTTCTAGTGGCGGTGGAATTGATGGAGCGCACATTTTATCGCCCATGCCTTACATGATGTCTTTAGGGACAATCACTAAAGGAAATCAGCCAATCCCGATGTATATTCTGGCGCGGTTAAATACTAACGGTCAGGGAATTTCCCTTTCCAAAAAATACCTAGATTTAAAGATAGGTACTGACAGCAAAGCGCTGAAATCATCCTTAACTAAGGACTCGAAGTTTGGTACTACCTTTCCAGGTGGTACTCACGACCTCTGGATGCGCTATTGGTTAGCTGCTGGTGGTATCGATCCAGATAACGACGTTTCAGTAGTTCCTGTGCCACCGCCACAAATGGTTGCTAATATGAAAGTCAACAACCTGGAAGCTTTTTGTGTCGGGGAACCTTGGAATGCTCAATTGGTTACTCAGAAGGTTGGTTATTCAGCTTTAATCACAGGTGAACTCTGGAAAGATCACCCAGAAAAAGCGCTGGGTTTAAGAGCAGATTGGGTAGATAAAAATCCCAAAGCTGCCAAGGCAATTACAATGGCAGTTTTAGAGGCTCAGCAGTGGTGCGAGAAACCAGAAAATAAAGAAGAGATGAGCAAGATTATCTCCGAAGATAAGTGGTTAAAAGTTGCCAATCAAGATATTGTAGGTCGCATTAAAGGTCAGATTGACTACGGTACTGGGCGAGTAGAAGCAAACAGTCCATTATTAATGAAATTCTGGGCAGATAATGCTTCTTATCCCTACAAGAGCCACGATACTTGGTTTTTGACTGAGAATATTCGCTGGGGTAATATTCCTGCTAATACAGACCTCAAGGCGATAGTTGACAAAGTAAATCGCGAAGATATTTGGAAAGAAGCAGCGAAAGCATTGGGAGTTCCCGCAGCAGAGATTCCTACAACCACTTCTCGCGGTGTAGAAACCTTCTTCGATGGCATTAAGTTTGACCCAGAAAAGCCGGAAGAATATTTAAAGAGTCTGGCAATTAAGAAAGCGTAATTGTTAACAGTTAACAGTTAACCATTAGCAACAACTAACCACTAACCACTAACCACTAACCAAGTATGGCAACAAACATTGAGCGAATTTCAAAAGGCAATAACCCAGTAAATGCTATTATTTCTTTTGTTCAGAATAACCGCAGAAAAATAATTAGACCGCTGGTGGCCCTCGCAGTTATTCTGGTAATCTGGCAAATCGTCTGTCACGACCCCAATTCTACTTTGCCAGGGCCGATTAAAATGATCTCAGAAAGTGGGAATCTCATCCTTAATCCTTTCTTTGATAATGGCGGTACTGACAAAGGTTTATTCTGGCAACTTTTAGCCAGCTTGCAGCGGGTAGCCATCGGCTTTACTTTAGCAGCAATTCTAGGCATAGCACTGGGAATACTAATCGGCACTAATTCTTTAATGTTTGACGCTTTAGACCCGATTTTTCAGGTGTTGAGAACGATTCCACCTTTAGCTTGGTTGCCTATTTCTCTGGGGGCATTTCAACAATTTAATCCCTTTGAAGGCATGGGGGTTACAACCAGTGAAGTTTCGGCCTTGTTTGTGATTTTAATTACGGCAATTTGGCCAATTATTATCAATACAACTGTGGGTGTACAGCAGATACCTCAAGATTACATAAACGTTGCCAGAGTGCTACGACTACCCCGTCAAAAGTATTTCTTAAAAATTCTATTCCCCTCTGCGGTGCCGTATATTTTCACTGGATTGAGGATTGGAATTGGCTTATCTTGGTTGGCAATTATTGCTGCTGAAATGCTAGTTGGCGGTGTGGGTATTGGCTTCTTTATCTGGGACTCTTACAACAGTTCGCGTCTCAGCCACGTTATTCTAGCAGTGATTTATGTGGGTATTGTTGGTTTATTACTAGATAGATTGGTTGGTTTCATCGCTTCCAAAGTTGTGCCTGAAGAACACAAATAAGACGGGCTAATGGCTAATGGCTAATGGCTAATGGCTAATGGCTAATGGACAAAAAAGAGTTTTGAGTTAAATATTTAATTTCACAACTCCAAATTACCAAATTAGCAATCAGCAATTAGCAATCAGCAATTAGCAAGTTAGCCATTAGCAATTAGCCATTAGCCATTACCAATTACCAATTACCAATTACCAATTACCAATTATGTCAGTATTTGTTGAAGTAGACCACGTTGACCGCGTATTTGACCTGCCTAACGGGGGAAAATACATTGCTCTCAAAAACATTGATATCAAGATTAAACAAGGAGAATTTGTCTCCTTAATCGGACACTCTGGCTGTGGCAAATCTACCTTGCTGAATATCATCGCCGGCTTAGACAAACCCAGTCAGGGAGGCGTAATTTTAGAAGGCCGCGAAGTGCGAGAACCGGGGCCAGATAGAATGGTAGTATTTCAAAATTACTCCCTGTTACCTTGGCTGACAGTGCGAGAAAATATCGCTCTAGCTGTCGATGAAGTTTACAAAAATCAGCCCAAAGGCGAACGCAAAAGCATTATCGAACACCACATTAATTTAGTGGGATTGCGACACGCTGCTGATAAGCGACCGGGAGAAATTTCTGGGGGAATGAAACAGAGAGTTGCGATCGCGCGAGCTCTCGCCATCCGCCCTAAATTGCTACTGCTAGATGAACCATTCGGTGCTTTGGATGCCTTAACTCGCGGCGGTTTGCAAGAGCAATTGATGAAAATTTGTGAAGAAAGCAGCGTTACTGCGATCATGGTGACACACGACGTTGATGAGGCGTTATTGCTATCAGATCGGATCGTCATGCTTACTACTGGCCCTGAAGCACAAATCGGGCAGATTTTAGAAGTGCCAATTCCGCGTCCTCGTCACCGGATGGAAGTAGTAAATCATCCCAGTTACTACGCTTTGCGAAATGAAATGATTTATTTCTTAAACCAGCAGAAACGAGTGAAGCAGCGTAAGGTTAGCAAGCCGGCAGTTATTGCTAAGAATGGCTTAGAAAAAGTGAACCTAGAAATCGGGTTTATTCCTCTCACAGATTGCGCTCCTTTAGTAGTAGCAAAAGAGAAAGGTTTCTTTGCAGCGCACGGTTTAGAAGAAGTTACTCTTTCGCGGGAACCTAGTTGGAAAGCGATCGCGAAAGGAGTTGCAGCCGGCCGTTTAGATGCAGCCCAAATGGTTGCAGGAATGCCGATCGCAATGACTCTGGGTTTAGACGATAACCCACCAACCCCCGTAAGTACAGCTTTAACTCTATCTCGCAACGGCAATGCGATTACCTTCGGTAAGCATTTATATAGTCAGGGAATTAGAAATTTAGCTGATTTCAAGGAAGCGATCGCACAAACTCCCGACAAAGTTCACACCTTGGCTACAGTGCATTCCAGTTCCATGCACAACCTGCTACTGCGTTACTGGCTAGCTTCCAGTGATATCGACCCCGATCTCGATGTGGGTTTAACAGTGATTCCGCCGCCGCAAATGTTAGCCAATTTGAAAGCAGGAAATATTGACGGTTATTGCGTCGGAGAACCCTGGAACTCCCACGCTGTTAATGAAGATATTGGCTTTGTCATGGCCCGTTCTTTAGATATTTTGCCGGGACATATTGAGAAAGTTTTGGGCGTGACGGAAGAGTGGGCAAACAAGTATCCACAAACTCATATTGCTCTAGTTAAAGCACTTTTAGAAGCCTGCGAATATTGCGATGATAAACGCAACCGTGAAGAGATTTTAGAATTGCTTTCCCAAGAACAATACGTTGGTTCTACAGTAGAACATATTCGCCCTGGCTTTATTGATGCCTATGATTCTGGCACGGAAGATGAACCAGAAATGTTGTTGAATTTCAACCAATTCTACGTTGACAAAACTAATTTTCCAGACCGTACTGAGATGCTGTGGGTGATGGCTCAGATGGCTCGTTGGGGCATTGTGCCTTTCCCGAAAAATTGGGTAGAAATTTTAGAGCGAGTTTTGTTACCTGATGTATTTGGAGAAGCAGTCCGGCAATTAGGTATGCCCGATGTTGGGAGCGCTCGCCGCAATATTGAGTTATTTGACGGCACTGTATTTAATGCCGATGACCCTATCGAGTATTTGCAAAATGTCAAAATTAAACGCGCTATTCGCATTGAAGAAATCCTAATCGATCCTGTCGGTTCTCAGTGTTCTATTAGGTTGCCAGTATAAACTCCCCATCACCGACCTAAGTACAGGCATGGTGAGAGATTCCAGAGGAAAGAAAGATGAGTAAAAATGAGGAAGAGGGAAAACTTTTCCCTTCCCAATTATCCACAGTCAATTCCGAATTATTAATTCCTAATTCCTCCGCTATGCAAACTCTAGACAGTACAAAGAAAACTCAAATCGAATCTTTAAAGTCAGAACCTTTTCTGACGATTGAAGGTGTATCAAAAGTTTATGAAACTCCCAAAGGGCCCTACACTGTTCTTGATGGTGTTAACCTCACTATTAATGAAGGGGAATTTATTTGCCTGATTGGTCACTCCGGCTGTGGCAAATCTACTTTGCTGAATATGGTGGCAGGATTCAATCAACCTACGGCTGGGAATTTGAAGCTTAAAGGCAAGTGGATTGAGGAGCCGGGGCCAGACAGAATGATGGTGTTTCAAAACTATTCTTTATTGCCTTGGTTGAGTGCTACAGAAAACATCCACCTGGGAGTAGGAACGGTTTTTGCTGACAAATCTCATTCCGATCAGATGCAGATTGTCAATGAACATTTGGAGTTAGTTGGACTTACTGAAGCTGCTCACAAAAGGCCTGGTCAATTATCTGGGGGGATGAAACAAAGGGTGGCGATCGCGCGAGCTCTTGCTACTAGCCCTCAAGTGTTGATTTTAGATGAGCCTTTTGGAGCATTAGACCCGATTACCCGCGAAGAATTGCAAGAGGAATTGCTCAAAATTTGGCACGAACATAAGGTAACGGTGATTATGATTACTCACGATATTGATGAGGCTTTATTCTTAGCCGATCGCGTCGTGATGATGACAAATGGCCCCTCTGCTCATATTGGTGAAGACTTGAAAATTCCTTTTTCTCGCCCTCGCAATCGAGCAAGAATTATGGAAGATCCCCATTACTATGAATTGCGTAATTTCGCTCTAGATTTCCTATTTCGTCGTTTCGCTCATTCGGAGGTAGAAGAGGAGGCGAGTACAGCGCCAAGCACTACAAACAGCAGTGTTCCGCAATCGGAAGCTTTGACAGCCAAAGAAAAAATAGAAAACGCACCTGCTACAAAATCCGTTGCTAAATCTGCTGCATCTGCTACAAAACCTGTTGCCACAATGCCTTTTAATGCCTCAAAAGGTACAAATGAGGCAAATATGTCATCGGAGATCAGTTCCTCTCATTCCTCGAAATCTTCAGAGCCGTCAGCGGGAAAAAGTATCGCTTTTGGAGCCGCATGGTTGGCTACAATTATCGGACTAACTATCGTGAGTGTCGGTTCAGTTGCTAATATGCAAAAAGAGGCGGCGAAAACGGAAGCAACCGCTGTCTCAGCCAGTCCAGATTCGATCGCTAGTCCTGCACCTGCAAGCGCGATCGTTGCATCTAGTCCTGTGAGTGCGATGAGTGCAACACCTATGAGTGCTCCTGCGAGTGTAGCACCCGCGAGCGATCCTTCTAGTTCTGCGAGTGCGATGAGTGCAGCACCCGCGAGTGCGATGAGTGCAGCACCCGCGAGTGCGAGTGCTAGCACCAATTCTGTACCCGCAACTGCTGATGCTACTTCTGCGGTTGGTATTACAGACAAGGCTGAAATAGACGCTCTCAAGCAAAAGCTTTACACTCAAATTGACACGGCTTGGAAAACAACCCCGACTTTTACCGAAGATTTAGTTTACAAGGTCAAAGTCAAGCAAGATGGCACAATCTTGGGGTATGAAGCTACTAATAAAGCAGCTAAAGATTTCGTTCAAGAAACTCCTCTAGCGTCGGTGCAAAAATCGGTCAGTCCTGCATCGGGAAATGCTGAAAAAACAGCAGAATTTCGAGTGACTTTTAGCACTACTAATGGTGGTGCTCTAGATGTTAAGCCTTGGGAATAGTTAGTGGTTGGTTGTTAGTAGTTAGTTGTTCGTTGAGGTCATTGCGAGTAGCGAAGCAATCCCAAAGATGAAAATTGTTTCGGGATTGCTAAAAGCCGGGGCGGGTTTTTGGGATTTCTCGCTTGATATTACAGATATTGGCGAACCCGCCCCTACGGGAATTATGTCTAATTAACTTGACATCTTGCACCAATTGCAATAACCGCTAGGGGTTGAAACTCCGGGAGCGTCCCACTTTTATAAATATAGCTGTAGGGGCGGGTTAGCCAACAGCTTTAACGGTACTGCAAAGGCTAAAAAACCCGCCCCCACCCCGCGATTAAGTCCTTTATTGATAATGGTGCATGATGTGAGATTAACCGGATTACCAATTACCAATTACCAATTACCAAATTAGAATATGGAAAGTATTAAAACTCTATGTCCCTTTTGTGGCGTAGGCTGTGGTTTAGAGGTGTCGTCGCCGACAAAACCAGGTCAGAGTTGGAAGGTGAAAGGCGATCGCGAACATCCCTCTAGTATGGGTATGGTTTGCGTCAAAGGAGCAACAGTTACAGAGTCAATTCAGCGCGATCGCCTGCTTTACCCAATGATGCGCGACTCCCTAGATGAACCTTTCCGCCGCGCTAGTTGGGATGAGGCTTTAAATGCAATTGTTAACCGCATTCAAACTGTACGCGCTACTAGCGGGCCAGATGCTATTTGTATGTACGGTTCCGGTCAATTTGTAACTGAGGACTATTATGTTGCTCAGAAACTAATTAAAGGTTGTCTGGGAACTAATAATTTTGATGCCAATTCTCGCCTTTGTATGTCTTCGGCGGTTTCGGGTTATATACAGAGTTTTGGTGCTGATGGCCCGCCTTGTTGCTATGATGATTTAGAGTTAACTGATTGTGCTTTTATTATTGGTAGCAATACCGCAGAATGTCATCCAATTATTTTTAACCGACTGGCAAAATACCATAAGAAAAATGCCGATGTTAAAATGATTGTAGTCGATCCGAGGCGGACTCCTACCGCTGAAGCGGCTGATTTGCACTTAGCAATTAAACCGGGAACGGATATTGATTTGCTGAATGGGATTGCTTATATATTACTACAATGGGGTGATGTTCACGCTCCGTTTATTGATGAATGTACTAATAATTTTGCAGCTTTTACAGAGGTAATTCAATATTATCCGCCGCAATTTGTAGCTGATAGATGCGGCATTTCTGTTGATGATTTAAAGACGGCGGCCCGCTATTGGCAAGATTCCAAGCGAATTTTATCGCTGTGGTCGATGGGAATGAATCAGTCTTCTGAGGGGACGGCGAAGGTGCGATCGCTAATTAATTTGCACTTGATGACTGGTCAAATTGGTAAACCGGGATGCGGCCCTTTTTCTCTTACTGGTCAACCGAATGCGATGGGAGGACGGGAAGCAGGAGGACTTTCTCACATACTACCTGGTTATCGTTCGGTGAAAAGTGAGACAGATCGCGCAGAAGTTGAGCAGTTTTGGGGGTTGCCGGCGGGGAGTATTTCACCGATTCCGGGGCGTACAGTGTGGGATACGATCGTGGGTTTGGAAACGGGGGAAGTTGAGTTTCTATGGATTGCAGCCACTAATCCGGCGGTGAGTATGCCTGATTTGGAGCGAACTAAGGCGGCTTTGAGGCGATCGCCTTTTACGGTGTATCAAGAGGCTTATTATCCGACAGAAACAGCACCTTTTGCTCACATACTGTTACCAGCGACCCAGTGGAGTGAGAAGACGGGAATAATGACTAATTCCGAACGCAGGGTGACATTGTGTCCTGCTTTCCAGCAGCCGCAGGGGGAAGCTTTACAGGATTGGGAGATTTTTGCTGAGGTGGGCCGTCGGTTGGGTTTTGGCGATCAGTTTACTTTCCAGACTTCGGCTGAGGTACATAGTGAGTTTGTGCAGTTGACGCGGGGGCAGCCTTGCGATATGTCTGGAATGAGTCACGATCGCCTACGTGCGGAAGGGCCGATGCAGTGGCCGCTTTCTGACAAGGAAGAAGGAAGAAGTAAGAAGGAAGAAGGAAGAGGGGAGAAGGAAGAAGGGAAAGAAGATAGCGATCGCAAGTTAGCTGCAAGTGAGAGACTTTATACAGATTGGAAGTTTCATACACCTGATGGGAAGGCGAGATTTGCGGCTTGTCATTCGCGGGGGTTGGCGGAACCACCCGATCCAAATTATCCTTTGGTGTTAACTACGGGCCGACTTTATGGACATTGGCACACATTGACGCGGACGGGTAGAACGGAGAAGATTAATCAAATGCACCCCGATCCGTTTATTGAGATTCATCCCAGGGATGCGGAGGAATTGGGGATTGAGAATGGGGTGATGGTGGAAGTGCGATCGCGCCGAGGAGTTTGTCGGTTTCCTGCTAAGATTACGAAGGCGATCGCGCCTGGGACGGTGTTTGTACCGATGCACTGGGGGAGTTTGTGGGCCGATGGTGCGGAGGCCAATATATTAACTCATCATGAGAGTTGTCCCGATTCTCGACAGCCTGAATTAAAGGCTTGTGCGGTGAATTTAGTGCCAATTCCGGTTGAAGTTGTGGGAGAGAAATCGTTGTTAATGGTTAGTGATTAGAAATATAATCTTTTGGAAGTGTTGCGGCGGCCTACAGGAGTTAAGTAGTATTCAAGAATTTAGAGTAAGGTGGGGATTCCCACCTTATCCCTCTTTTGTCACTATAGGGAGAGAAAAACTTAGGCACTCAACAAACTCGGAACAGAAAAAGGTAGGATGAGAGTAGGAAAATTATCCATTAATTGGATTAATTCACAGAATTTTCGTCGCAAGCCAGGAATGGGAAACACCTCTAACCAAGGAGAGATTAAACAGTAAAAAATGTAGGGTTGAATGAGCAATCTTAAATTGTTGAGAGAACTTTTCCAAGTCGTGCCATTCTCCCACCAAGGATGTTGTTTCCAAGGTAAAGTTAATGGAGATGGCTCTAAGGGAGATGGAGCCGCCGGATGCTGCGGTTGAGATTTAACTGATCCAGCAGCCAGGAGTTGAAAATTACTAGCTTGAAGACTGACAAGTAGGTAAGCGCTAAAAACGATTTCCCACCACCGTTCAATACTGCTATAGTTAGTCAAACGATAATCCGACCATCCCAATTCGTTTTTGACTTGTTTAAAGCCATATTCAATCCAATTTCTTAAGCTATAAAGTTGAGCAACCACCAGTTGAATCTTACCTTCAAGATTCGTCATAATGTACCAGCTGTTATCACCATTGGGGTCAGGAGTATCCCCTTTGGTGATTTGGTAGTAGCGGATTCGACGGCGTTTGCCAAAAATAATTTCTCGTATAAATCTCGGTTCTGATTGACGGTGAGATAGATTTTGAGTTCTTGGATTATTTCTATATTTCTGACATCTGAAAACAGGTGTTGATAGTTTTGGCAATAGCCATCTATGAACTTTACTGTCGGTGTAGCGGGACGAGGTGCTGTAACCATTGTTTTCAAAGGCTTTGGGAATTTTATCTTTTATTTTACTCTCCCTGTAGTGACAAAAGAGGGATAAGTAATGGCCCGGTTGAAGGACATATTAATCGATTAAAAATGCTGAAACGACAAATGTATGGTCTGGCCAGTATTGATTTATTAAGTCGCCGATTTTTAATCAAGATGTAAAGGGTTTTTATCTCCCTAGAAGCAGTTTGAAAAACTGCGATTGCCATTCGCCATTGGTTCGGATCACCAAAAGTTGCCAAGACCCTTAAATTAATGAATCCTCAACATTTAAGAAATTGGTTTGCTAATTGCTGCTACTGTACCTCATAACAGCGGGAACCGCTGTATAAAGCAGGGTAGGGACTTGAGCCTTGCCGTGTCCTAAAAGGCTCGATCGATAAGAAGGCATCTTGTACCACGATCCTGTTGCATGATATAGTAGAAAGTTAGCCTTTCTGCCGCCAGACTTTCCACTCCCAAAACTAGGAGTGATGCGTGTAGTCTTTATACAAAGTTCTGCCAACATCCGTCTGTAGCGTCTACCTCACCTTAACCAGATTATGACAGATTCAATTCGTTTCCTCATGTGCGCCCCCGACCACTACGACGTGGATTATGTGATTAACCCTTGGATGGAGGGGAACGTCCATAAATCATCGCGCGATCGCGCCGTTGAGCAGTGGGAAAAACTGTACCACATTCTCAAAGAAAATGCGATCGTAGACCTCGTAACGCCCCAAAAAGGTTGGCCCGATATGGTCTTCACCGCCAACGCCGGCCTCGTCTTAGGTGATACATTCGTCCTCAGCCGCTTCTACCACAAGGAACGCCAAGGCGAAGAACCCTACTTCAAAGCATGGTTTGAAAACAAAGGTTATACCGTCCACGAACTCCCCAAAGACCTACCTTTTGAAGGCGCTGGCGACGCTTTACTCGATCGCGAAGGCCGCTGGCTGTGGGCCGGATACGGCTTCCGTTCCGAGCTCGACTCCCATCCCTACTTGGCAAAATGGCTGAACATCGAAGTAATTTCACTGCGTTTAAGTGATGAAAGATTCTATCACTTAGATACCTGTTTTTGTCCCCTTAGTGGTGGCTATTTACTTTACTACCCACCTGCATTTGATTCTTACTCTAATAAAGTAATTGAAATGCGGGTAGCACCGGAAAAGCTGATTGCTATTCAAGAAGGAGATGCGATTAATTTTGCTTGCAATGCTGTCAATATTGACAAGGTTGTAGTAATGAATAAGGTGAGTGAATCTCTAAAAACCCGCCTCGGAAATGCAGGTTTTAAAGTAATTGAAACCCCCTTGACAGAATTTCTAAAAGCTGGCGGTGCTGCTAAGTGCTTGACACTACGGGTAACAGAACCAGTACAGGAAGACCGCTCCGCAAATGTGATGGTAGAAAGCCGCACAATTCGCATGGAAGGTCACTTACTAGACTCTGGATTAATTAGCCAAGCCTTAGATTTAGTTGTCGAAAATGGCGGCAGTTTCCAAGTGCTGAATTTCAATCTGGGAGAGCAACGTCAAAGCACTTCATCGGCTGACGTTAAAGTTTCTGCTCCTTCCCATGAGGTGATGGAAGAAATTATCAGCCTATTAATTGACTTGGGTGCAGTACCACCACCGCAAGAAGTTTGCGATGCCAATTTAGAGCCTGTTATCCAAGATGGCGTAGGCCCAGATGACTTTTATGTTAGTACAATTTATCCGACTGAAGTGCGGGTAAACGGTGAGTGGATCAGAGTTGGAAATCAGCGGATGGATGGCGCAATTGCCATTACTGAAACCCCAGATGGAATTACTGCAAAGTGTAAAATTTTGCGGGATTTAAAAGTAGGTGAAAAAGTAGTTGTTGATGTTGTTGGTATCCGCACAATCCGCAAAGCTGAATCGCGGGAACAACGAAATTCTCAAGAATTTAGCTTTATGTCAGGCAGCGTTTCTAGCGAACGCCGCGTAGAATTGGTAGTGGAACAAGTAGCGTGGGAATTGCGGCAAATTCGCGATCGCGGCGGTAAAGTTGTGGTGACAGCAGGGCCGGTGGTAATTCACACTGGTGGTAGCGAACACTTGACACATTTAATTCGCGAAGGTTATGTGCAAGCATTGTTAGGTGGAAATGCGATCGCAGTTCACGACATGGAACAATCCACAATGGGTACATCTTTAGGTGTTGATATGAAGCGCGGCGTTGCTGTTCGTGGCGGACACAGACACCACCTGAAACTAATTAATTCGATCCGGCGTTATGGCAGTATTGCCAAAGCTGTTGAAGCCGGATTTATTACTAGCGGTGTGATGTACGAATGTATCAAGAATAATGTGCCATTTTCTCTAGCAGGTTCTATTCGTGATGATGGGCCACTTCCTGATACTCAAATGGACTTAATTAAGGCTCAGGAAGAATATGCTAAGTTGTTGGAAGGTGCGGACATGATTTTGATGTTGTCGTCAATGTTGCACTCAATTGGTGTGGGGAATATGACACCAGCAGGCGTGAAGATGGTGTGTGTTGATATTAACCCGGCGGTGGTGACGAAATTAAGCGATCGCGGTTCCATTGAGTCAATTGGTGTGGTTACGGATGTGGGATTATTTCTCAGTTTGTTGTTGAATCAATTGGATAAATTGACCAGTCGTTATAATGTAGCGGAAACTGTGTAGATTGAGTTAGTAAGGTGGGAATTACCCACCTTACACTCGTGATATTGTCTTTTTGAAATCGACTGCATTATAATGGAGCCAACACCAGAACAACTTCGCACACTATATGTGACTGGACGACAATTAACAGCAGAACTCAAATGCTTAATTAGGTTAATTGACATTTTCCCCAATGGGGACTTGTGCATTGTTATTCAACCCAGACAATTCCCCGATCAACGTATAATTTTTTACATTTATCCCAATGGAGGTAAGCGATATGTCTGAAGATATCAAAGAACAACTCAAACAGCTAACGAATGATGAATTAATTGATTTTGCCCTAGAACATTTAGGGGAAGAAAATGAATATGTTCGGCACTTAGCCTTAATGGAACACCATGAGAGAGCTAAAAATGATCCAAACACAATAACGGATCTGCCTGGAGAAGATAAAGGTTTGCGATTGAAGTTGGCTCAGATAATGGATAAGGCAAGGCAATAAGTAAAAGTAAGGTGTGAATTACCACATTATACTAACAATATTGCCTTTTTGAAATCAACTTGATTATAATGGAGCCAACACCAGAACAACTTCGCACACTATATGTGACTACACACCAATTAACTGCACAGCTAAAATGCTTTATTCGGTTAGTTGACATATTCCCCAATGGAAAATTGTACATGGTGATTCAACCCCGGCAATTCGCAGACCAACGTATGATTGTTTACATCGATCCTAATGGAGATATAGAATATGTCTGAAGATATTAAAGAACAACTAAAACAGCTAACAAATGATGAATTGATTGATTTTGCCCTAGAACATTTGGGTGAAGAAAATGAATATGTAAGGCACTTAGCTATGATGGAACACTATGAGAGAATTAAAGACGATCCAAACACATTAAGAGATCCAGCAGGAGAATTTAAAAACTTGAAAGTGAAGTTGGCTCAGATAATGGATAAAGCAAAACAATAAGTAAGAGTAAGGTGGATTGTTTCCACCTTACAAAATCACTAGAAATATTGAGGCTAAAAAATAATGGTACAGGAATTAATAGACCTCAGAAATTGTATTTTAGAAAGTCGCTATGACGATGCTTTAGCAATTGTTGATGAGTTAGAGGGAATGAGTAAACAGGCAACTTTGCGGAATATTGGGTCTTTTTTACTAATTTTACTAATTCATTTAATTAAGAACCAAGTTGAACAACGGTTAACAAATTCTTGGGCTGCTTCTATTGCTAATTCTGTTAGAGGTATTAAAAAGCTAAATCTTAAGGATAATAAAACATCTTACTACATCAACGTGGATGAGTGGGAGCCTTTTCTAGAAGATGAATTAGAAGCCGCAATTCGCGAGGCTAGTAGGGAAGTGCTAGAAGGAAAATTAAGCCGCGTTCAACTTTCTCAAAGAGTTGATAGAGGGCAAATTATTTTGATTGCTAATAAGTTTCTTTATTTGACCTACTCTTATTCTAGACAGGAATTGGAAGATGCGATCGATGAATATTTGTCGCGTTTGCCTGGGGGTGAAGATTGGAATTTAGAGAGTTAAGAATTATTTTTTGCTACTCCCAGACTCAAGGTGACTATTCATTGCTCGCAAATTTTTCTCTAAAGCCGCATACTCTGTCTTTGCAAGAAGTTTATCATTCTTGTTATTCACAATAGCTTCTAATGGCAAAACTCGATAATTAAATTTACCATTCTGGCTGTAACGATGTACCCAAGTAGGAATTGCTTCCACTTTCCCAATTTCTATGGTTTTTTCTGGGAATTTTTTGCGGACATTTACGGTAAAAATAACTCCCAAGTCTTTATAATTCCCAATTTGACCAGAAATAAAATTACCCATTGAATAAATCACCACTGCTTTTCTAATACTACCATCTTTTCGTGGCAATTCAAAGATTTTATAAGGCTGCACAACGTGGGGATGACTACCGAGAATAATATCCGCACCTGCTTTGACTAAGCTATCAACGAGTTTTTTTTGTTGAGTATTTGGTTGACGCTGATACTCTTCGCCAAAATGCAGACTAATTGTCACTAAATCGGCTCCCTGCTTTCGCGCTTTGGCAATATCTTTAACTATTTTATGTTCATCAATTAGAGAGACAAGATAGTTTTTACCTTTGGGAATAGCGATGCCATTAGTTCCGTAAGTATAGGCTAATATTGCCATTGAAATATTATTTTTAGTAACTATTAAAATTTTCTCTGCTTCCTTGGCAGATGTGGCTGTACCTGTTGAAGCAAGTTCGCGATCGCGCACATTTTTAATAGTATTAATTATCCCCTTTTCTCCTCGATCTAAGGAATGATTATTAGCCGTTGTTAAAATATTAAATCCCGCACCTTTAACAGCATTTGCTAATTCTGCTGGTGCATTAAACAGTGGATATCCCGTATATCCTCCTGCATCTTCACCCGCTAAGGTTGTCTCTAAATTGCCAATTACCCAATCTCCAGTTAATAGAATTGGCTTAACTTCTGTGAAAAAGCTATCGAATTTATAAGTTTTATTCTGCGAGTCATAACCCGATTGCGTTTGACTTTTGTGCATCATAATGTCGCCAACAGCAATTAGTTTGGCTTCTTTTGTGTAAGATTGCAGTTTGACGGGAATGGAAGGTTTAGAAGGTGAACTATTGTCTGATATTGGCCTGCGATTGGGATTTTTGGGGACATTGCATCCTGAAAGAAAAAGAATGGTAATTATTAATAATAAATGTCTGATTTTCATCTTATTTTTAGCAGTTTTAGGCACTGTATAGCAATCGCCAAGACAGTTAGGAAAAATCGTGGTAAAATAACCGCCCAGAGGGCGGCGTTACGTAAAGCTTGCATAATTCCTATTTTTTATCGGGTAGCAAACCATTCAGTAATTCCTTGCGCGATCGCATTTGCTAACCTTTTCTGTTCTGTCGGGTTTACAATCCATTCAAACTCTACTGGATTAATCATAAATCCTAATTCCATTAATACAGATGGAGCTACAGCGGGACGAGTCATTGCTAAATTATTCCAGAATACGCCGTAGGTCGGGCGATCTAATTTTTCAACTAAATAATTGTGCAAAAACATTGCTAAACTGTGCGCTTGAGGATGAAACCAAAAAGCTCCAATTCCTTTAGTCTTAATCGCATCGCCGTTATCGGGTAAAGCATTGTAATGCAAAGAAATGGCGATTGCAGGTTCCTGTTTATTAATCATTTCTACCCTTGGCGGCAAATCTAAATCAATATCTTCCTCGCGTGTCATAATCACATTTGCACCCCGATTTACTAATTGTTCTCGTACCAACTTTGAGATAATCAAAGCCACACTTTTTTCACGATAACCTGTTGGCCCGATACCCCCCGTATCCTGTGGGCCACCATGTCCCGGATCGAGGAGTATTTTAATTCCTGCTAATGGCTTTTCTGTTGTACTAATTTTCGCCCCTAGAGGTGGATGTTTCAGAGATAGGATTAAAGTTGTCCCCTCATATCTCAACTTATAACCCCAATGTTGAGCGGATTTGAGATTGAAAGTATATTGCACTTGTTGAGGAGATATTTGTTGCCAGTCTAAACGCGAAATTACTGGGTCATCATCGAGGCGAATAATGTCAGTTTGAGCAGTGGTATTATATAATGTTAGAATAAAGGTTCGTTCTCCCTGCTGTACGGCTACTGGAACTGCTACTTCTAAGGGAAATCGTACCTCTGTCCACTCGCCAACTTGACGCGCACTGGCACTGCGAATTAGCGATCGCACTGGCACTGCATCTTTGATAATCCGCACTTCTGAGGCTTTAATCCAGGCTCCATAATCCAATCTTAGCCACTCTCCCTCGCGGGATACGATCGCGGCCCTAGTTCCCTTTGGGAGGGGTGTCAAGCGCGAGAAATCCGTACTGGGGCCCGTTCTAGCAACACCCGCATCTGCGGTTACTTCCGCTACTTCAAATTGAGTCGGAGACAAAATTGTAATCTTGCCAGTACCTTGTTGAGTCACAGTTTGACCGTTTACTGTTAGTTGAAATTGGGGTAATCCTAAATCTAGTTTAGCTTTTTCTCCCGTTTCTAAGGATATTTGAGCGCAACCTTGGTACTGTCCGATCGCGCTTTTCTCAGGGGAATTTCCTCCAACTAATACAGCCTTATTGTCTGGCAAATCGACTTGCGATCGCGCCATTAAAGGAATCGTCTCACCCGCCAATTTTACTGAAACCTGCGCGTCAGGAGGTGCGATCGCGCTGAAGCAAATTAACTCTCCAGGCATTCTCGCTATATCCTGTGATGGCATCAGCGAAGCTTTGGCAAACGTCGCACCCACAGGCACTTCTGGCTGATTTGACTTGCGCGTTACCTTAATTTTTACTTCCTGATTTTCATAGCGCAAACTAAAGCTATTTTCTCCTAGCTGCAAGGGGAAAGTCGGAGCAAAATGTCCTGCTGGACTGCGGTTTTCAATGGGTTTATCATTGACAAAAACCTGTCCTTGTGCGGGTGCAGTGCCGATTAAGAAAATGCGATCGGTAGTCGTTTCGTGATTAGCAGGAGGATAGGCAACAAATAAAGGTTGAGCTGCTACGGCTACGGATGCGATCGCCACAATTATTCCTAATACCAATAATCCTAAAATTTTTCTCATTGTAAATCCGCCTGAAATGGAAGTGGGAACTGCTCTATTTTCCCCACATATCATAGAATTCTACACAAGACTTACGCACATCGAGGTCAGAAACCCGGTTTCTTTGTAAATCTCTCGTTAAGAAACCAAGGATTTTTCACAGAAACCCATTTTCTTTGTGTAATCCCTACTACAATACCCTATTTTTTCCCCTTCCCTTTTCAATTTCTAATTAATTCCGTAGATACTGCTCTCCATAATTGCTCTAGTCTATTCGCTGGCATAGTCAAATACAAGATATCCCCAGCACTAAGGGAAAAGTTTAGCAAATCCCAGCCGTGAATTGTTTGGCAATTAGTTTCGGCGTATAAAGGTACAAAGTCAGCAGACATAGCAGCATCTTGAATGCGCTGGCCGCAAAAGGGATGTCCTGGTGTAATTAATGTTGCCAAGGCAACCCAAAGGCTATCTAATGTCATTCCATTACCAAAAATTCGCCCTCCAATTGCTGCCGCAGCGAAGGCAGGAGCGGCTATTTCTGTCGGACTTAATACGGCTTCAAATTCAAAAACTTGCTGCACCATGAGTGCAAAATGTGGGTCTTGATTGCGAACAATAACTGGCAGTTTGGGAGCTAATCCTTTAGCGCTTAAGGCAATTTCTAAATTTGACATATCGCTGCTAGTAACTGCTAATAGCGCTTCGGCTTGTTTAATATTAGCTTCTTCTAGGATTGAAGATAAACTTGCATCTCCTTTAATTACGGGAATTTTTAAGGAGCGAGCGGTGCTGAGGAATCGATTGTTAGAGTCGCTGTCTATGACTGCAACTTCATGGCCGTTGGCTTGGAGTTGTTTGGCAATCTGTACTCCTATGCCTCCTAGACCACAAATTATATAGTGATTTCGCTGGGGAATTCGTGCAGCATCCCAATATTCTCTTAGGCGGGTTCCTAATATAAAATCGTTGAGAAGTGCGTAGAATAGGCCGATCATTCCGGCCCCAACTAACATCATAATAACTGTGAATATTTTAATACTATCAGGAGCATTTTCTACTACTTTATCGTTGCCTCCAGCTCCGGTAATCATGCCGACTGAAAAATAGAAAGAATCAACTAGAGAGATATGAAAATTTACAGTTGTATATGTGAATGTGGCTGCTAGAATTATTAGTAAAAGAGTGAGGCTAACGCTGACGGCTGATTTAGTTTGCTGCTGAAGTCGCCGTAAATTAGTGATGATTTTAAGTAGTTTTTGGCTAAAAGTTTTGCGGCGCGATCGCACGCTGGGTTGAGTAGCAATAATCAAGCGATCGCCTGCCTGCAAATATCCATGAGATAATACGGCTGATATCAGGTCAATTTTATTATCCGCTGGCAGATAATAGATTAGCATTCGGGAGCGCTCCTCCCACAAATCTCTCAGTTTTCGACCTTTCCAGGGATGATTTTCATCGATATATTCTTCGTGAATCGGCCAAGTCTGGTTAAATAGGCGCAACTGTCCAATGGCTTGATTGCCAAGAGCTGCAAAGGAAAACACGGGAGCGGCTAAGGAGGAAACGCTCATTGTGGTATGCTCCGGCAGGGTATGATCTAGGCGATCGCCAAGGCTGGTATTGAAGAGGCGGTTAATGATGCGAATTTTAGGATTGAGAATCCTTGCTTGCATCAAAATTGCCAAGTTTACGGCATCGTCATCTCCCGCTAAGACGAGGGTGTGAGCGTTTTGAATGCCGGCAGCCAATAAACTTGAGGCTGCTTGCAAGTTGCCTACTACGACATCGGAACCTTCACATCTTAAAGGGCGATCGCTGATACCAACAACGATCGCGCCTTGCTGTCTTAACAAACAGAAAATCTTGTACCCTGTGCGACCTAAGCCGCAAACTATGATTCGAGGTTTCATAGAAAGTTAGTTGCAATACAATCTAGGAGTTGCCTAGATTGTGCAATTTACTATTATCCAGTGCTGGTACTTGGAAGATTGTAGCTAAAAATACTATTGGACATTTTGATTTAAAATTCCTGTGGTCTGATTTTAATAGGATTTCAAGTGATGATTTTAAGTAGTTTTTGGCTAAAAGTTTGGCGGCGCGATCGCGGATCGGAGAAACTGGGTTATTGGTATTTATAAATTCGCGATAAACTCATCAGGTGTGACTTTTGCTTGCTTTAGAACACCGCTGAGTGTCCCAATTTTTAATTCGCGGTGGATTGGTACAATGCAAACAATTTCTCCGTCTGGGAGAGGTTTTTTAAGGACAACATGGCTACCCGTTTGTCTAGCTTCATAAAAGTCTAAACGTTCTAATACACGAATTGCTTCTAGGCTTGATATTCTGGGTAATCTAGGCATAGATAACCTCTATGCTAGTGACAAACCTGGGACTTATTTCGGGTAAGGGACACTCTTCTTTAATCAGGCTAAGATAGTCTTGCTAAGAGTAGCGATCAGCTACCTCTCATCTTCAAATCCTGATTGCCTATGTTAAAATTATGGAAGTTCAACCACGAGAATTACATAACTACCTAAAAACCGATGGGACAAGTCCCTTTCAAGGATGGCTTGATTCCCTTCAAGATACTAAAACTGTATCTAAAATCAAGAAGCGACTGCGGCGAGTTGAGCTTGGCAATCTGGGAGATTATCAGTCAGTAGGAGAGGGAGTTTATGAACTTAAAATTGATTATGGCCCTGGCTATCGAGTTTATTTTGGACAAATCGGATTAACAATTGTGTTGTTGCTATGTGGCGGTGATAAAAGCACTCAAGAGCAAGATATTAGCCAAGCTAAAAAATACTGGAGAGATTATGAAAGAACTCAAAGTGCCAACAAGTAGAAGCTACCATGAATACTTAATTTCTTCTTTGAAAACCCCAGAAAGTGCTGCTGGCTATATCGAGGTTATGTTGGAATTGGAGTCAGAAGGGCCTGAGCCTGAATTGCTGCGAGCAGGATTTAAAGATGTGGTGGATGCTTATTTACAGATGAATAAGTTATCGGTGGAAGGTAAACTGATTTATGAGAAACTAGATCGGATGTTGTCTGAAAGTGGGGGTGAGGAAATTTATACTTTGATCGCTTTACTAGATAAACTGGGGTTACAGTTAGCTGTCACTGTAAAAGAGGTTAACTAATAAAGGATTTAGGGGCGATGCCTGCGGCTGGCTACGCCTACGCCCTATACAGCGGTTCCCGCTGTTATGAGGTACAGTAGCAGCAATTAGTAAACCAATTTCTTAAATGTTGAGGATTTATTAATTTGAGTGCAACTGCAATTATAGTATCAACCATTTCTGTTGTAGTTGGAGAAAAGCTTCGTAAAAAAGACTTAAGTTGAGACCACCATACAGCGGTTCCCGCTGTTATGAGGTACAGTAGCAGCAATTAGCAAACCAATTTCTTAAATGTTGAGGATTCATTAATTTAAGTGCAACTGCAATTATAGTATCAACCATTTCTGTTGTAGTTGGAGAAAAGCTTCGTAAAAAACACTTAAGTTGAGACCACCATAATTCAATGGGGTTAAAATCTGGAGAATATGGCACTTCGACTTACCCAATTCCCAGTATGTGCCGCAAATAATTCACAAAATTCTAGTAAAGTTGCATCAGGATTTTCTGCTACCATTATCCTTAAATCTGCTTCAGAATTTTTGAGGTGGCTGAACTGGGGCTTCCCTCGTTGTTTAGGTTGTAAATTTCCATCAACTCGTTGTTGTTTTACCAGTTTTTGGACTAAACTTTTACTAACAGAGAATTTAGCTGCCACTTTTCTAATGGATATATTTTCCACAAGATGTGCGAGCACTATTTTTTTTCGTAGATAAGATTGAAAATGGTTTCATTTAGAAATAATGTTTTTGCTATTTGTTATTTTAGTGTATCACATTACAGCGGGAACCGCTGTAAGTGTGGAATCTAGTGTAATATAAGTTTTCAGCATGAAATTAGAGGGAAAGCATGATATTTTTTAATCTACTTGCATTCCATTCAGGCAAAAGGTAAAATTGAATAATCGAAAAGTTAGCGCGGATGTAATTCAGTGGTAGAATGTCAGCTTCCCATGCTGAACGTCGTGGGTTCGAGTCCCATCGTCCGCTTTAATCGTATACTTAATATTAATTTTGGTAGAAATACCTCAATGCGATTGCTTCACTTCGTTCGCAATGACAGATAGCATCTACCCAACACGAAAAGATTGCCCCATCGCTTGAAATTCTTGAGTTTCTTCCCGCTGTAATTTCTGTCTAATTTTGGCAAATTTCCTAACTGTTTCCACGGGATATAAGCGTTCTCCACAGCTTAGGCAAACTTCAGCGGATACTTTTAAGATAGCTGTATGATTGCCACCTCGTAAAAGTTTATCGACTTCTTTTGTCACCATTTCACCGCCGCAAATTGGGCATTTTTCTACAGATAGCATATTTAATTTCTCTTATGCAAATACGACTTCTACAGCTTTCGGCAATTCAATCGGTACAAAATATGCAACTGGATACAAATAATCTTCGCCTGATTCATCAATAACTCGGATAAATTGATGTTCCGCAGCGCGATTATCTGGTATTATTTGATAGATTTTTCGCACTTCCAAGGATGCTTGATATTCTTGATTGTTAATGCAAACTACAAATCTAGTTTCTAAGTTAAACTTCAACATATTTGCCTAAAGTAGTCAGTTCAGAAGCAGTTGCATCTTTCAGGAACCTATCTCAAAACTCCGCAAAATGTTTATTACCCCATAATTCATCTTTCAGCGTTTTTAAGTTCCAACTTTACCCCAAATTCAGCACTCCCGCAGGCAAATCTATCAGCAACCGTTTAGTTTTCAGCCACTCCATCCCGATGAGAACTTCTGGGATACCGTCTCCTGCTACAACAGGGACATTAAATTCTTGGCCATCAATTTGTACAGTGCCGATATAAATATTAAAATCACTTTCTCCCTGTGCAGTTTTCATGGGATACTCATCATCTACAAACATCCAGCCAAAATCTAAATCCTGGCTATTGATCGCTAACCAACCTGTAAAACCTGTATCTAGTAGCGCGTCTAAAAACATAACTTCGCCATCAGCAGATACCAAGCCTATTTCAAAAAATAGTTGATTTGTATCCTCATCAAACCTCCCTTGAATCATAAGATGCTGCCACAAACTCCGCTTTCATTCAAGCGGCGTACAACCATAAGTTTTTGAGGAGGATTTGCCAGTAGCTTTTGAAAAGCAACGAGTTGATCTTTCTCAATAAAGTATTCACCGCTATCCGGGTCGATAACAATATACCAATTGTAGTGAGTTGGCATCAGTTCGTCGCGGACTCGTTCAAAAATAGGGCGACATCGCTGCCACCGCGCTTGACTTTCTGCTTTTTGCTTGGCTTTTTCTTCGGGAGAAATTGGGGGTTTTATGTATTGTTTGGGGATGCGGCGGGGTTTCCATCCAGGAGGTGCTGCGATCATAGGTATTTGTAGTGGGTATATCTCCATTTTAGCAAAAATTTATATCTCCTGGGGCCCAGAAACCGAGGTTTTTTGGCGAATCCGCAGGCCGTAACGAAGTATTGTAGAATTGGCGTGGTTGGTGGTGAAAGCCTCTGTATAAATCTTAATGAAAGCCCGAAACGCTTAGATGTTAAACTTTACAAGTCTCGACTGGCAAAACTTGCAACTGAACCGTATGCTGGCTAGTTGCCCCTGAATCTGCCTCTAAATTTGCTAAACAGCATAGTTCCCAAATCCCAGGTTTAAGGCTAGTGTAAGGAATGACAACCATTAACCCTTCGGGGTTAGTCCGAGTCGAACGCTTCTGGACTCGTCGCTGGGAAGGTACTTCATCCGTAAGCTGATGAGTAATGCGAACTTCCATCTCCGCATTGGCAAGCATAGAACAGGCCACAACGCGGTAGCGGCCTTCTATAATTTCCACATCGCCCGATTCCAGAGGAAACCAGCGGCGATCGCCCTCTTTCTGTAGCAGAAATTCCCAGTTTTTTTCGCTGGTTCTCCCTGCTACTTCCAGCATTTTTTTACCCGTTTCCTCATCCGCCTCTTTCCATTTTCTGCTAGCCAATAGCCGATCGAGTTGATTATAATCGACTCCTTTTGCTGAAATCAATTTTACAGGTTGTGGCTGTAGCTGCGGGCTAAAAATCTTTGGTGGAATAACCCTTCCTGTATTGCGAAGGGAAGCTTGGGGAAGCATAGCCAACCATTTTTCAACCGATTGAGGACGCTTTGTTGCCTCCATTTCTATCCCTTTCATAATTGCTCGCTGTACAGCATCGCTAATATTAGGATTGAGCTGAAACGGCGGCTTTAAAGGATGATTTAAAGCTCTCAAAGATGCAGCAGTTGGTGGTTTCTTTGTGAGCATATAATAAAGCGTTGCTGCCAGAGCATAAACATCTGTGTAGTCACCAAATCTGCCAATTTCGCGGTACTGTTCGGGAGGAGCAAAACCATGTGTTAGCCCAAAAGTGATTTGCTGAGTGCGATCTGGAATAAAACCCCGTGCCAAACCAAAGTCAATCAAAACTGCATCGTGATTATCGCGCACCATAATGTTTTGTGGCTTAATATCCCGATGCAGCAAACCTTTTTCGTGAACAACAATCAGTGCTTCTCCCACTTTACAGATGTAGCTTAAAGCTTCTATTTCCGACAGAATACCGCGCTTTTCTACCCAATTCCACAAATTTTCCCCTGCCACATATTCCATCGCAATGCAAGGCAAATTACCCTCAGTGAAATAGTTGTCTATTTGTACAATATTGGGATGTCTGCATAAAGATAGCGTTAGCGCCTCTTTCAGGAAGTTGTCCCGACACTGGGTAAAATTTGGAGCGCTCAATAATTCATCTTTCAGCGTTTTGATGACAACCCGCTGCTCGCTTTGCGCCTTCTTCGCTAGGTAAGTAACCCCAAAGCCGCCCTCGCCTATCTTGTGCTTAATAGTATAGCGATCGCCGTATAACCTCTGCCCTGGTACCCAAACCATTCCCCTCACCGCCAGCCAATATTAATGTTGAGCTCAGCTTATTAGCCTGTATTTTAACAGTTTCGAGCGTTCGGCGATTGAAATCGCATCTACACAAACAAAGTCCGCCTACGCGGACTAAAGAATAAAGGAGGTATTTAAGCCAGATTTGGTATTACACCCAACCTACTTTCCTGGCGATTTCTTACCATTATCGCACAACAAAAATGGGGTAGGTAAAATACCCACCCCATAAGAAATTTAGACCAAATCCGAGTTAAATATCCCCGTTATTTCTTAGTCCGCGTAGGCGGACTTCGTTTGTGTAGTCGCGGTTTCAACCGCCGAACTACTGTTGCTGCTGCTACTACTGCTGGATCTTCGATCGAGAGAATATTTAACCCAGATTTGGTACGATCGGTTAAAATTAACCTAGAACTTCTTTAGCCTTAGCTACCACATTATCAACCGTGTAACCAAACTTCTCCAAGGCCACATTACCAGGTGCAGAAACACCAAAACGTTCAATGCTAAGCATCGCACCTTCAGAGCCAAAATAACGCTCCCAACCGAAGCTAACGCCAGCTTCAACTACTAAGCGCTTCTTCACAGCTTTTGGTAACACAGATTCGCGATAAGCAGCATCTTGTTCCTCGAATAATTCCCAGCAAGGGAAGGAAACAACGCGCACTTTCTTACCTGCTGCACGTAACTTTTCAGCCGCATCTACGCAGAGGTGAGTTTCGCCACCAGTACCGATTAAAATGATGTCAGGAGTACCACCATCATCTGATAAAATGTAGGCTCCCTTAGCAACACCTTCAATCGAAGCACCAGCCAAGTTAGGCAAGTTTTGACGAGAGAAAGCCATCAAAGTTGGACGATGACGATTTTCAATTGCGATCTTATAAGCGCCTGATGTTTCATTGCCATCAGCAGGACGAATTACTAACAAATTCGGAATTACCCGCAAAGAAGCAACTGTTTCAACTGGTTGGTGAGTGGGGCCATCTTCACCTAATGCAACGGAGTCGTGAGTCATTACATAAATCACGCCAGCTTCCGATAATGCAGAGAGGCGAATTGCTGCCCGCATATAGTCAGCAAATACTAAGAAGGTAGCGCAATAAGGGATTAATCCTGAGTTGTCGAGGACAATGCCATTACAAATCGCGCCCATGCCATGTTCGCGGACTCCAAAGTGGATGTTACGGTTTTCGTAATGTCCTTTTTGGAAGTTACCGATTCCTTTTAACTCTGTATAGTTAGAGTGGGTAAGGTCAGCAGAACCACCGATTAATTCTGGTATAACTTTCGCGATCGCATTCAGCGTAATTTCTGAATGCTTCCGAGTTGCCAAAGCCTTATCAGCGGGGGTATAAACAGGCAAAGCCTTCTGCCAACCTTCAGGCAATTTACCGCTACTCATCCGCTCAAATTCAGCGGCTTCTGCGGGATATTTAGCCTTATATTGAGCTAAAGCTTGATTCCATTCTGCCTCTGCTGCTGCACCGCGATCGACTGCTTTGCGGAAGTGATTTAAGGCATTTTCAGGTATAACAAAGGGTTCGTATTCCCAGCCCAATTTATCGCGGGTAAGTTTCACTTCGTCTGTGCCTAAAGCCGCGCCGTGAGCATCGGCGGTATTCTGTTTATTAGGAGAACCATAACCGATAGTTGTTGTCACCTTAATCATCGATGGTTTATCGGTGACAGCCTTTGCCTCTGCGATCGCCTTAGCAATTGCTTCTAAATCCGTGTTACCTTCAGTTACGTGCAGAACGTGCCAGCCGTAAGCTTCAAACCGCTTGCTGACATCTTCAGTAAAGGCGATATCGGTAGAACCATCAATAGAGATGTGGTTATCGTCATAAAGGGCAATCAATTTGCCTAATCCCTGGTGTCCCGCAAAGGAACAAGCTTCACCAGAAACGCCTTCCATGTTACAGCCATCGCCCAGGATGACGTAGGTGTAGTGATCTACAATTGTGGCATCAGGCTTGTTAAACCTAGCAGCTAAGTGAGCTTCTGCGATCGCTAAACCTACACCATTACAAATTCCTTGTCCCAGAGGGCCAGTGGTGACTTCCACCCCAGAAGTCATAAAGTTTTCTGGGTGGCCGGGGGTTCTGGACTCCAACTGACGGAATTGCTTAATGTCATCAATAGTGACGCTATCGTAGCCAGTTAAGTGCAGTAGGGCATACTGAAGCATACAGCCATGACCCGCCGAGAGCACGAAGCGATCGCGATTGAACCACTTAGGATTTTTGGGATTAAACCGCATAAAGCGATCCCAGAGCACAAACGCCATAGGCGCTGCGCCCATCGGTAGTCCGGGGTGGCCAGATTTTGCCTTTTCTACAGCGTCGATGGCTAGAAAGCGGATCGAGTTGATGCAGAGTGTTTCGAGTGATACTTGGGTTGCAACAGCCATAGTTGTCTTTATATATGCCGAGTGTGTGTGTGAGTGTCCGATAGTAGAGATTGTTTAATTTGCGTCTCTACAGTTTCAGTTGCTCTGGAATCGCCGTGAGGCTGCATTACAGATCATCCCACCAGTTGGACAGCCAAGCAAGATGATTTCAGGGCTTGTTATCCTTCGATCGAGGGGATAAATGTCTGGCAGTATGAAGGTTAAGTGCGATTTGGAGATAAAAGCGCTTCGCCGGTAAGGAGGCAAGGTGCGATCGCCATCGAAAATAAGCTAACCTTTTAGCTTGAAGGCTATAAAATTTTATATGGAAATGTTAGGCTGTTCTCCCACCGAAATAGCACCGCTAAGAAGTTTATCTCCTTCCCCAAATACTCTGAAATTGAGTCTAGAAGTCTGCATCACCATCAAACAAAGTACGGATATTTTACACCGTACTGAGAAGTGGGTAGATCGGCAATTAGAACCATCTCTCTCTCATGTTTAAATTAAATTATAGGAGGACGTAGGAGGCAGAAGGCAGAGAGAATTATAGCAAAGGTTTCAGTTGTTTTACTTGGCTCGTCTCTGTTCGCTTCGCATCCTCAGAAATTCCGCGATCAGAGCCATGCCTCCCGATACTACCATCAAGATTACACTCAAAGCATTAATATCAGGTTTAACTCCAGTCCGAATCCGGCTAAAAATTTCTAGCGGTAGAGTTGTTGAACCGCTTCCTGCGGTAAAACTGGCAATCAAAAAGTCATCCATACTGAGCACAAAAGACAACAAGCATCCAGATATAATTCCAGGCATTAATTGCGGCAACAAAACTTTGACAAAAGCTTCCACAGGAGTTGCTCCTAAATCAAGAGCAGCTTCTTCTAAATAGGGATTAAGGTCTGCTAACCTCGTAGAGACAACTAACCCAACATAAGCGAGGCAAAATACTACATGAGCCGCTACAATTGTCCACAAACTGAGAGGAATAGCCACTGCGGCTAAAAATACTAGAGTAGCAACTGCGATCGCGATATCGGGAATAATCAAAGGCAAGTAGGAAACCCCCTGATACAAACTCTTACCTGGAAACTTGTAACGAGCCAAACCTACCGCCATTAGAGTACCAAAAACTGCCGAAATTCCCACAGCACAAAAAGCCACAATTAAGCTATTTTGCAAAGCACTTAAAATCCGACTATCGCTAAATAATTTGACGTACCAGTTTAATGTAAATCCTTTCCAACCCGCACTAAATGCAGACTTATTAAAACTATAAAAAGTCAGCACAAAGATTGGCAGGTACATATAGAAAAACATCAAAACTGCAAATACAACCTGCCAAGAAACCCGAAATTTAGGTTTGGGGTGCAACATATCTAATGGTAATTCCTCCTCTTGATTGCTCACAGCTTCTCCCATCAAGTGATTTTAAATTTCTAACAGTTAACAGTTAACAGTTAACCGTTAACAGTTAACCGTTAACAGATTTAGATTGCTTTGCGATCGCCATACTTCAGCAAAAGCGCGATCGCGATACTTACAGCAAAAATTAACACCATACTCATCGCAGAGCCAAGACCCCAATTTTGAGTCGCTCCCAAAAATTGATTATAAATCAATCTAGCCGAAGTCATGCTAGAAGCACCCCCCAACAACTCTGGATCGACAAAATCTCCCAAACAACTGATAAATACTAGCAAAGAACCAGCCGCAATTCCAGGCATTGTTTGCGGTACAGTAACTTTCCAGAAAGTTTCTACAGGATTCGCACCCAAATCAGCAGATGCCTCCAACAACCGTCTATCTAGTTTTTCCAGAGAAGCGTAGAGAATTGTAACAATATAGGGCAGATAGCTATAAGTCATGCCAATCAAAACAGCGGGACTGCGGTTAAGCAACTCCACAGCGGGGAGTCCTACAACTGTCAGTATAGTATTGAGAACACCCGTAGGTCGCAGTATTGTAATCCAGGCATAAGAGCGTAGCAGAGAAGAAGTCCACAGCGGCAGCACAAAGCCTAGCAAAATCAAATTTCGCCACCGCTTCGAGACATTGATGGCAATCCAGTAAGCAACTGGAAATCCCAACAGCAAACAGAAAAAAGTCGTACCAGTTGCGAAAGACAACGATCTACCGATTACTCTTAAGTTTGTCCAAGAGAATCTAGATAACTGGCATTTATCAAAGCCAAAAACCCGACAATAGTTCTCAATCCCAGAAGGATTTACCAATTCTCCCGGTTTAATATTGGGTACTAAACTTAATTCTAAGATCACCAGAGTTGGTAACACCAACAATAGAGCTAACCATAAGCCAGAAGGGCCTAGCAATGTGAAAGGCCCTATTAATTTTGACCAAATTTGACCAGCAATAGTTTTAAATCCTGAAGCAGATTGCGGAGAATTTTTAGTCGATACAGCCATAATTGTTAGTGGTTAGTGGTTAGTGGTTAGTGGTTAGTGGTTAATTGGTTAGTGGTTAGTGGTTAGTGGTTAGTGGTTAGTGGTTAATTGGTAATTGGTAATTAATAGTTGGTAATTGGTAATTGGTAATTGGTAATTGGCAATTGGTAATTGATGATTTGTAATGATTAGCTGTTGGTTGTTGTGTTGTGTTTTTTTACTAACAACTAACAACTAACAACGAACAACTAACAACTAACCACTAACCACTAACCACTAACCACTAACCACTAACCACTAACTATTCACTTGTAAGTTTAGTCCAATATCGATCATAAATTGCAGTAAATTTCCCTACTGGAGCGATGCTTTCGCACGTTTTCAAAGTTTCTTCAGAGGGAAACAAAATCTCATTTTCGCGGACTTCTGGTGGTAACAACTCAAAAGCTTCTTGCGAAGGAGTCGCAAAGCTCAGCCGCTCTATTATAGATGCTGCTATATCCCCTTGCAGCATAAAGTTTATCCATTTATAAGCAGCTTCGGGATTGGGAGCAGATTTGGGAATTACCAGCGTGTCAGTCCACAGGGAAGAACCACTTTTAGGTACAACATACTGTAATTTATTATTTTCTGGAATCACCTCATTAGCATCTGACGAAAAACACATTGCCACCTTTAGATCCCCAGCTAATATCTGAGGTCGCCAAGCATCTGTATTAAAAGAAGCAAGGTCTGGTTTTAATTGTGCTAATTTTTCATAAGCTTTTTTTATTTCATCAGCATTCGTGGTATTCAGAGAGTAGCCCAGCATCCGTAGCGAAACCCCCATTACTTCTCGGAGATCGTTGAGCAGCGTCATTCGCTTAGATAATTTCTTCTGATTATTCCAGAGATAATCCCAATCCTCTATCTTACCGTTAATTTGTTCTGTGTTGTAAATTAACCCAGTAGTTCCCCATGCAAAAGGTACACTATAGCGGTTTCCGGGGTCATAAACAGGACTTTGGAATTTCTTTATAAGTCGATCTAAACCTGCTAAAAGTGAGTGATCGAGTTCAGTTAGCAAGCCCAGTTTGCTCATTTGGAGCACCATGTAGTCAGACGGGTAAATGATGCTGTAAGCCCCGCCGCCACCGGCTTGAATTCGAGCTAGCATTCCTTCATTGGAATCGAATACGTCTGCAATTACTTGGATACCAGTTTTCTCGGCAAAACGATTGATTAGAGCCTCATCTGTGTAGCCAGACCAAGTGTAGATATAGAGTTTGTTAGAAGCACTCTTAACAATGGGAGCAGATTGCACGTCTGCCAGCCGCCAGCCGCAGCTAGAAAGCGTCAATCCTGACAATGCCGCTGCTGACGTTTGTAGGAATTTACGCCGAGTTGAGCTTGTGCTGTTGAGCCTATAAGTGGGTAAATTAGTCGGAGGCACAGATTGAAAGATTGGTAATTGTTAACTGTTAACTGTTAACTGTTAACTGTTAACTGTTAACTGGTAATTGTTAACTGTTAACTGTTAATTGTTAACTGTGGCGATTACCTTTGATCGCTTAAAGCAAGGCAATCGGTGGTTCCCCAATAAGCATAGATGGGTGTGTGAGCATCGGGAAACGAGCCGCCTGTATTTGGCTGACGGACTGTAATGCGATCGCCAGAAAGCAACTCGACTACGTAGTGAACGTGAGTCCCCATATACATTGTGTGTTTCAGCCGTCCCTCAAAACAATTTACCGATACATCAGGCTGATAAAGATTTAGATATACTTTCTCAGGGCGCACGCTTACCACTGCTGATTCGCCCGTCCCGCCATTCCACATATCCGACTGCTGTACCACTATTTTAAGATTACTCTTAGTCCTAATAGTCAGAGTTGAGCGATCGCTTGCTTCTACTCTCCCCGGAAATAAATTCGTATCCCCGATAAAATCTGCCACAAAGGCCGTCTGAGGACACTCGTAAATTTCCTCTGGAGAACCAATTTGTTCGATTCGACCCTCGTGCATCACGGCGATGCGATCGGAAAGGCTCATTGCCTCTTCTTGGTCATGCGTTACCATCACGAAAGTCAAGCCCAAGTCTTGATGCAAATTAGACAATTCTACCTGCATCTGTTTTCGCAACTTCAAATCTAGAGCACCTAGGGGTTCATCTAACAACAACACCGCTGGGCGATTTACGAGGGCCCTTGCTAAAGCTACCCGCTGCTGCTGACCTCCTGAAAGTTGAGCCGGGAAGCGGTTAGCAAAAGATTCCATTTTCACCAGCCTCAAGGCTTCTCGCACTCCTTCCTCAACCTCGGCTTTACTCTGTCGCTTAATTCGCAAGCCAAAAGCGATATTTTCCCATACGCTCATGTGGCCAAATAGAGCATAACTTTGAAACACTGTATTTACTGGGCGGCGGTAGGGGGGAGTATTGGTCATCGACTGACCCCGAATCATCACGTCGCCAGCCGAGGGAGTCTCAAATCCGGCCATTAACCGCAGCGTCGTAGTTTTACCGCAGCCGGAAGGCCCCAGAATACTGAAAAACTCTCCCTGACGGATATCGAGGTCAACTCCTCGTACTGCCGTCTCGCCGTTAAACACTTTGAACACTTTGCGGAGTTCAACGTCGAATCCAGTTTCCGCTACTGTTGTACCTTGGTTGAGTGCAGTCTGAAACATAAGTGGCTTTTCCTGACGGTAATGCACGCTAGTTCAATACAATTTAGTTTAGACTTTTCTGTATTTTAGGGGAGGTGTGTAACGATAAATCAGTGTAAAGAGTTTTCCTTTACCTCCGATTTTGATTTTTCTACTGCTCCGCAGGGACGGTGCATAAGCCTCTGATGAGCTGGATTAGTTATCCTTGGGAGTTGGGGTTGCAGTTGGGGTTGCAGTTGGGGTCTCCTGTTTGTCTTGCTCTTGCCATTCTGGTAATGGGCGATCTACAGCCGTTTTAAAGTCTATGGGCACTAGGATAACAGATAAATTTTGAGGTGGCGGCGATGGCGGATCGACTTGAGCGTATAAAAAACGATTGCTAAATTCTGGTTTTCCTAGAATTAAATGATGACTTTGTTTATTGTCTAGGTTAATCTCAACTTTAGCTTGGGGTTGGTCGAGGCCGAATTCCGAGATCGTCGCAGCAGGAATACTAAAGGTGCGATCGCTTTTCCCTGTTGTCAGTCTGTCCAGCAAGAAGTCTACGGATGCTTGACTAGCTGCTTTTTGAACTGGTACTTTTATTTGCCATTTACTTTTCTGATTTTTTATATCATTGTTTCGCTCAATTGTCAATACTTTTTCTTTAACTGTCAAGGTAAAAGATTTTACCTGCTCAGTTTTGAAATCAAAGATTTGCTCTTGTTTCGCCTTAGCCGCTTCTCTCTCTGGTTTTCCTTTAATTTCATAGAAGTAAACAAACCCTGTTAAGCTCAAAGCTATGACTATCAATGCTAAAGTATTATTCTTGAATTTCATGTTAATTGCTAATTGCTAATGGCTAATTGCTAATGGCTAATTGCTAATTGAAAAAAAAGCCTCCTCATCTCCCCATCTCCCCCGCTCCTCTGCTCCCCTGCTCCCATCTCCCTACCGCCGCCGCCACCATAAAAACGCGGCAATTGCTAATCCAATTAAAGGCCAGACTAGCCATGTAATAACTAATACTGCTGCTTGTACAAGAGTCATATTGATGCGGCGATTTGTCACTTTTTTAGGACTGATAGAAAGTGTTTTCTGATCTGGCTTACTTAACCAACTAACTGAGTTAATAAAGACATCTCCGTTAAGTTGTTGTTCAAACCAGCCATTAGTAGCAAATTGAGAATTTCCTAACACAACCATACGAGATTCTTTGGTGGAAGAAGGGGAAGGGGAAGGGGAAGGGGAAGGAGTAATAGGAGAACTGGTTGGTGATACAGTTGGAGAACTTGTCGGTGATGTAGTTGGAGAACTGGTTGGTGATACAGTTGGAGAACTTGTCGGTGATGTAGTAGGAGAACTTGTTGGTGATGTAGTTGGAGAACTTGTTGGTGATGTAGTAGGAGAACTTGTTGGTGATGTAGTAGGAGAACTTGTTGGCGATGCACTTGGAAAACTTGTCGGTGATGGTGTTGGCGTTGCTTGGGTAGTTGTAGCCGCAGAACGAGTTAAAGCTACACCTAATAATAACGGCCCTTGCCGATCGCTCTTTGGATCGAACTCCAATCTGCTGTTACTCAAATCACTTTCAGCCCAACTTTGATCGCTTGTCCAAACGAGAGGTTTTTGGTCAATTCCAGTCACCGCAGTTGTCTCTAAGGGACGCGCAAGGGGATAAAATGAAGTAGCGCTACCGAAACTTTGGGTAATAGGATGGTCGCCGTAACGCTTGGCTAGTGGAACAGTCGCACCCAGACCATATCTTTGACCGTCGCCAGAAGGATCTATGGCTAGGCGTTTGTCTAAGGTAACGCCCCAATCTTTAAGCAAACTGTCTAATCCTGTATTTGCATTATTAGGGGTGAGGTCTAGCATTAGCATCAAACTACCGCCGCGATCGAGATAAGCGGTTAATGCTTTAACTTCCTCCTCGGAAAATGCCTTTTGTGGGCCTGCAACTATTACAGCATCGGCATCTTGGGGGACATTTATGCTTTCTTTCAGGTTGATTACTGCGGTGGTATAATTTTTGTCTTTAAGGGATTTTTCAGCTTCAAATAGCCCTCCTTGACCTTCCTGGATTGCACGTTCGCCGTTACCTTGAAGAAAATAAACTTTTGGCGATCGCGTACTCAAAATCTCTTCTAAGCCATTTGTTAGCTTCGCTTCTGTCGGTATCTGACTAGGGTTAAAGCCAACTACTACACCTTTTTGAATCAATAGCCGCTTAGAACCAGATTCTAATTGATATTCTCCAAGGCCGTTAATAGCATATTCTTGAGCTTTTCCTGGTTCTGTTAGCGGGTCAACAAACTCAAAAGTAAACTTGCCTCTGGATTCTTTTTGATAATTCTCTAAAAATTCTCTGACTCTGGGATTTTGGGTAGGGTCAAATACCCAAAGTTTCACAGGTTGCGGCAAATTTCTTAATACTTGCTGCGTCTGGGGTGCTAAGGTGAATTGTTGGCTTTCAGTTACATCTAAACGAGTGGCATAGCGTGCGGCCAGAAAATTTATTAGGGCCAGAATTAATAATATAGATAGGGTCGCTGCGATCGCGTTGCTACTAACTTGAGTAGATCGCCGTCCCCAAAAATTTTGTTGATAAGCAGCATAAAGCAACCACAACCCTATTATCACAAATCCGGCGATAATAATTCCTAAAGGTATGGGTTCCCAACTACCGGCTACAAAACCCGCTGTAATCCCGGCAACGATTAAGGCTGGGCCTAGCAAAAAGATGTATTTCCAATTCTTTTTAACGATTTTCATGAGTTGAAGGAAGAAGGAAGAAGGAAGAAGGAAGAAGGAAGAGGGAAGAAGTAATGAAGAATGCTTAATAATGATACCGCCCAGAGGGCGGCGGTACAACGATGGTAATTTCTATTAATAAATCAAGAGCGTTGGAAACGCAAGACATCAATAAATTGAGCGGTTAAAAATACTCCCAAAAAAATGTAGGTAGCAAACATTGCTAGACTGCTTGTATCAACTATTCCCTTGACAAGATTAGTGTAATGTGTTAGCAGAGAAAGATGACCTATTGCTTTCCCTACAGGGCCGCTGATACTGCTAGATGCTACTTTAATTATCCACAGGAATAGCACTAAAGCGAAGGTGAGTATAGCGGATAAAATTGTACTTTCTGTGAGAGAAGAGATAAACATTCCTAATGATAAAACTGAGGCTGCTAATAAGATTAATCCGGCGTGTCCTAACAAAAATACTGCGGGAGGTAGAGGGGGACTTGATGCACTAAGGGCGATGAGTTCGCAGGCGATTAATGGTATGAGCATTGTGGTGTAAAATGTCAATACTCCTAGCAGTTTGCCGACGGCAACTGCCCAGTTTGTGAGGGGTGATGTTGCTAATAATTCTAATGTACCGCGTTTGCGTTCTTCTGCATACAGTCCCATTGATAACATGGGTAGGATGAATAGGGATATTGAACCCATCAGTCCTAAGAAGGCTTGTAAAAATTCGTAGGGAACGTCTATCGTTTCGCTAATTCCTTGTTGATCTAGTCTGGCAACTTGGGGAATTAAACCGTCTGGTGATAGGAGAATTGCGACTAAAAATAATCCTGTCACGAACCAGAAGATGGCGGCGATCGCATAAGCTAATGGTGAGGCAAAATAACTCTGTAATTCTTTGCGGTAGATGGCTATAATATTACTAATTGTTATTAACATAGTAGTTGCTAATGGCTAATGGCTGATGGCTAATTGGTAAGTAAGTCAGAATTTATGCACGCTTGAGGTAACGCCGCCATCTTGGAAGTAATAATACCGCCAAGATGGCGGCGTTACGGATGGTTTTGCATAAGACCTAAAACTTAAATCTGTAAAAACGGTGCAATTAGTTAAATCCGTGTTTAAATTGCTAACGGCTAAAATTTTACTGTTCATTGTTTTTTAAAGTTTCTTCCTCTTGAGTTTCAGTTATTACCTCTGATTCTTCTTCCTTTTGTGCGATCGCTTCCCCTTGCTGTTCCCCTTGCTGTTCCCCTTGCTGTTCCCCTTGCTGTTCCTGTTCTTGCTCTACTTCCTTTATCCGATCGATCGCTTCCCCTTCCCCTTCCCCTTCCCCTTCCCCTTTCTTTTCGGCTCTTGTCAACTCTAAAAACACATCTTCCAGAGTAGCGCGAGTGCGGCGCATTTCATACAACCCCAACCCAGAAGAGACGATCGCAGCGGCAATTTCTCGGCCTGGTTCCGTTGCTGATTCACAGGCCACTCGGACTCGGCGGCGATTTTCTGACTCTACCATTGACATCAATTCTAGCGATCGCACACCCACCACATTTTCCAGATTTGGTACTAACCTCTCAAAAGCCTCCGTATCCCCTTCAACTTCCAATTCGTAGCCTTCTTGAAACTGTCCCATCAAGTTATCAGGACTACCCGTCGCCACAACTTGACCGCGATTGACGATCGTTACGCGGCTGCAAGTCATGCTAACTTCAGGCAAAATGTGGGTAGACAAAATAATAGTATGCTGACCTGCAAGGCTTTTAATTAAATTCCTAACTTCGATGATTTGTCGGGGGTCTAAACCAACAGTCGGTTCATCTAAAATAATCACTGGTGGGTCGTGAACGATCGCCTGTGCAATGCCAACTCGTTGTCTAAATCCTTTAGAAAGTTTACGGATTAAAACTTTGCGTTTGTCTACTAAACTGGTACGCTGCATTGCCGATTCTACTTGACGAGTGCGATCGCCAGCCGGCACTAACTTAATTCGGGAAACAAAGTACAAAAAACCCTCAACCGTCATATCTGGATATAGCGGCGGTGTTTCTGGCAAATAGCCAATTTTTTGCCGTACTGCCATTAAGTTTTCATGGACATCGTAACCTGCAATGCGGGCCGTACCTCCAGAAGCGGGTAAATAACCCGATAAAATCCGCATTGTTGTGGTTTTGCCGGCACCATTGGGCCCCAAAAATCCCATAATTTCTCCCGGTTCCACTTTAAAGGAGACATCCGCGATCGCGGTTGTGGAACCGTAGTTTTTGCTTAAGTGTTCTACTTCAATCATTGGTCAGAACTGATAAGTCCTTTGGATGGGTGGATTTTGGCTCAGGATTGAACAAACCCAACGGTAGAGTAATGTTAGCCTTTGGGTGGGTAGCCTTGCAACCACCTAATGTATCACAAGTTGCAACTCGTTGCGACCCCAAGCCGTAGTTGTGGCTTAGGATTAAATTAGATAAGTTGTTAGGTCTTTAAATTCTATGCTCTGTATCTGTGACCTAACCGCCTACATCTTTCCTGCAAGGTTCGGGAAATCGTCAAAAATTAGGAATGTCACGTAAATAATGGCTTATGTTATACAAGAAGATTACCACTCAATTAATGAAGACGATGCCATTGAAGTCGATGGTGTCCAGTTTAAAGTTTTTATGCCGAAACGAATTTTGCAGGTACCCGCAGAACAACTAGGAACAATGATCGATGTGGAGTTAGGAATTCAGATTACTAACAATACATCTAATCCTTTTAACTTCTGCTTTTTTAGTTCGCTTACTCCAGAACTAATGATAGACCAGCAAATTTTCAGGTTGACTGGTCGATGGTCAGATTGGTGTCGATGGGAGCTTTTCGATAATGATTTTTTATTGGCACAGCCTGGAGAAACTGTTACTTTTTTAACCGATGCACTTATTACGACAGTCAAAGGGGAAATATTTGACTTGAAGATCCCATTTGGAGATGGTAGTTATTGGATATTTAGTGGACTCTTTGGTTTACGCCCACTCAAAAAATATCGAATTCGGTTTGAGTATGAAAATGAGATCGACAAAGCTGAAGTCAATTATTCCAAGAGTGGAAGAAATATGCCCCAACTTATAGAAAACAAGCAAATAGAGAATATATGGACTGGGAAAGTGCGCTTGCCTTTCGTGGAATTTAGCCTGGAAAAAGATGGCTAAATAAAATTTCCTTACTAAGGAAGAAAGAAGAGGAAAGAAGAAAGAGAGAAAATGCAATAAAAGCAGTGGTTTCACCAATTAAGAATTTGATTGCAGCTTGGCGATCGCAGTTATGCAGCAACTCAATTTATCACAACTTACAACTCTTCGCTGCCGCAGAAAGTAGGTTAATTTTGACATCTCAGATAAACTAAATTAATTTATTTGAGCAGACAGTTTTAAATATTAAAACATTTGCTTGTAAACATGACCTTTACAATTGTCTGTTTATTGACACTATTCTCATTTATTTTACCACTTTACGTCATTTGAAGGCTATGGTATGATTTTCATAATCTTGGCGACGTTTGACAAATTGCAAAAAATAGCCTGAAATCCATATTTACCGTGCCGTACCCAAGCTTCACAAAGGTAAAAAATTTTTCTATCAACTTAAAAAAATATATTTTTGCAGCGAAGTGTTAAGCATTTGTAAAGCGTCATTGACAAAATACTATTTATATGTATATAGATTTGAGTAAATTCTGGAAGAAAAATTTTTGAGGCGATCGCAAACATGATGTCCAACAAACTATAACTGCACTTCCAGGATTAAAATTGAACTTAATCCGGTTCACCTCAAAGGCAAAGTGAAACTGTACTAATGAGGCAATGTGCAAAGTAATACCCTTAGCGGCTGCAAAAGATTCAGATTGCACGTAGCCTTAAGAAAAAATCTCTAGCAAACAAAATCATGGCAACACTTTACGTCAATCCGGGTACAGGCAGCGATTCAGCCTCCGGCAGCCAATCGGCCCCATTCAAAACCGTCAGCCGCGCTCTACAGCAAGCTCCATCGGGAACCATAATTCAGCTAGCGGCGGGAACTTACAGCGCTGCTTCCGGCGAAGCCTTCCCCTTACAAATTCCTGCCGGAGTGAAAGTCATAGGCAGCGAAACTAACAAAGGCAGCACCGTTCTGATTCAAGGTAGCGGCAAATTTGTCAGTCCCACCGCAGCGGGTCAAAACGTTACAGTCTTACTGGCAGAAGGTGCGGAACTGCGCGGTGCAACTGTCACCAATGGCGACACCAGAGGTACGGGAGTTTGGATAGAATCAGTAGCCGCCACAGTCGCTAACTGCACTCTCTCCAAATCCAAGCGGGAGGGAGTGTTTGCCACTGGTAGCGCTAAACCAGCAATTTTCGATAGCGTGTTTATCGAAAATGTCGGTAACGGTTTGGCAATGGCAGGTAGCGCTAAAGGGGAAATTCGCCGCAACAAGTTTCAAAACACAGGTTACGGTATTGCCATCCAAGATAATGCAGCACCTTTAATTGCTGAGAACCAAATTTTGGAAAATCGCTCAGGAATTGTCCTTTCTGGCGATTCGCGACCGATTTTGCGTAAAAACCGGATTGAGAAGAATGTACAAGACGGTCTGACGGTGACAGTTAAATCACTGCCAGATATCGGTACTGGTCAAGATGCTGGCGGTAATATCTGGCTAGATAATGGTCAGTTTGACTTGCAAAATGCTACTTCGTTTAAGATCCTTTCGGTAGGAAACCAGCTAACGGCAACGCGGGTTAAGGGTTTAGTGGATTTTAGCGGTACAGCTACTCCAACCCCAAGTCCAACACCAACGCCAACTCCAAGTCCAACACCAACACCAACGCCAAGTCCAACACCAACCCCAACTCCTGGGGGTGTAAAGTTTAGCGATATTAGCGGAAATTGGGGGAAGGATTTTATAGAACGATTGGCGGCTAAGAATATTGTCAGTGGGTTTCCAGATGGAACGTTTAAGCCTAACGATAGTTTAACTCGCGCTCAATATGCAGCCTTGTTAGCTAAGGCTTTTGAACTTACTCCCAGACGCGCTGGCACGAATTTCAAAGATGTGGCGGCGGATTTTTGGGGTAAGGATGCGATCGAGAAGGCAAACAAAGGAGGATTTGTAGCGGGGTTTCCAGATGGGACATTCCGGCCGAATCAAAATTTAACTCGCGCTGAGGCGATCGTGTCTTTGGTAAATGGTTTACAGTTGACGGGTGGGAATCTAAATGCTGTGAGCGTATATGGCGATCGCGCTCAAATTCCCAGCTACGCCACTGACGAAGTAGCAACGGCAACTGAACGTAAGATTGTAGTCAACTATCCCAATCGCAATCAACTCTCACCCATGCGAGAAATTAACCGTGCTGAAATCTGCGCTCTAATCTATCAAGCCTTGGTAGCCATAGGTCGCGCCGATGCGATTAATTCTCCTTATATCGTCTAGAAACTAGGGAGAGGGCAGGGCTGTTTCATTCTCCCATGAAATTGTCAAAAGTAAAAGCGATCGCTTGTTTGATAAAATATACAAGCGATCGCTCAATAACTAATATAAACAATCGCTTTTAATATTTACCTATCTATTTAGAGGATAAATTTTGTGTTTTCCTTGCATATATTATGTTTTAATTCAGAATTTTAGCAGAGCTAAAACTTGAGAATGAAACAGCCATGCCATCTCCCCCACCCCCCTGAAGACACTAAATTTTCAATCAGGGGCCGATCGCTTCTAAAATGCTATGTGGAACAAATGCGACACCCAGTGGCAGAAAGCGCCCGCCCTGCGGGAAACACCCCTTGGGAACAGCATCCTCTGTTATCAATTAGCTTGGAGAACTTCTGTGGACTTATCTTTAATTCCGGCCCAACCGAAACCCGGAGTGCTCAACGTATTGATTGAAATCGCCGCCGGTAGCAAAAACAAGTACGAGTTTGATAAAGATTTACAAGCCTTTGCCCTCGATCGCGTACTTTCTTCCTCAGTACAGTATCCTTACGACTACGGGTTTATACCTAATACCCTCGCAGATGACGGCGATCCCCTTGATGGAATGGTAATAATAGACCAGCCAACATTTCCGGGGTGCGTCATCGCCTCCCGTCCCATTGGTTTTCTAGAGATGATAGACGGAGGCGATCGCGACGAAAAACTGCTTTGCGTACCCGACAAAGACCCCCGCTACGCTCACATTAAATCCCTCAAAGACATAGCACCTCACCGCTTAGACGAAATCGCCGAATTTTTTAGATCCTACAAGAACCTGGAAAAAAAGGTGACAGAAATTCTAGGGTGGCAAGATGTCGATCGAGTCATGCCCTTAGTAGAGCAATGCGTCCAAGCAGCTAAAAAATAAGGTAGACACATCATCGCTCCAAAAACACCCCTCAGCATTAAACTTACAGCAATCGCATAATTGTTTGTAACGCCGCCGTCCCGGCGGTTCCTTTACCACCGAGACAGCACAAGTAGGGGCAATTGATGAATTGCCCCTGCTAAATTACCCCTACTGAATTGCCTCTATGGAATTTTATGTCTTAACCGCCTTGGCGAATGCTATAAAATTCTGAAGACAAAAAGCTTAACTCAAGGCTATCTTAATCTCAATGAACTCTGTCACAACACCAGACAACTAGATAGCGATACGATAAACTAAGTGTATCGTCTGCCTACTTTTCCTTGAGAGGTTGTTGCATTCAGACACAAAATCCCAGGTTCAATCTACAAACTTCGCTCCTGAGTTACCAAACTCTCTGATATCTTTGACCCTAGCAGATAAGCGATCGCTCCTCTGCCCTTTCAACTCTAAAGTCTAAAATCTAAAATATAAAATCATAAGATCCCCTGTCCAAACTTCTTCCCTGCCAAGCTAAAAAAGATGCCTGATTCTGAAGCAATCTCACCGAGTACACAGCCGAAAGACGGGAATGCCATGCTCGAAACCAAGCCGCCGATCGAATTTTTTGTCCAATTCTGGGGAGTGCGGGGCAGCATACCCAGCCCCGGCAGCAAAACAGTCCGCTACGGCGGTAATACATCTTGCGTAGAAATGCGTTTAGGCGAAAAACGCCTGATCTTTGACGGCGGTACAGGTTTGCGGGTACTCGGTATCAATCTACTGCGACAGATGCCAGTTGAAGCTCATATGTTTTTTACCCACACCCACTGGGATCACATCCAAGGATTTCCCTTCTTTGTTCCTGCCTTTGTTCCTAAGAATTGCTTTCATATTTACGGTGCGATCGCCCCCAACGGTTCTACAATCAAACAGCGTCTTTCTGACCAGATGCTCCATCCCAACTTTCCCGTACCCATACAGGTGATGGCATCAGACCTGAAATTCTACGATATCACCCCAGGCGATATCATCGAACTCGACGACATCAAAATCGAGACAGCCTTGCTCAATCACCCCAATACGGCCGTAGGATATCGAGTTACATGGCAGGGACGTACAGCAGTCTATTGTACAGACACAGAACATTACCCAGAACGATTAGATGAAAACGTCCTACACCTGGCTCGCAATGCCGACGTACTGATTTACGATGCTACCTACACTAACGCCGAATATCACGACTTTAAATCTCCGAAAGTAGGCTGGGGACACTCAACTTGGGAAGTAGGAGTAGAAGTCGCCAAAGCCGCAGGAGTCAAACGGATCGTCATGTTTCACCACGATCCTTCTCACGATGACAACTTTCTTGACAGTGTAGAAGAATCACTCCAGTCAGTTTTCCCGAATGGCTTCCTAGCCCGCGAAGGCATGACTGTTCCAGTTATATAGGCTATTTAAGATGAACGGTGGAAGGCAGCGAAAAAATCAACGGCAGGGGAGGCGATCGCCACTCGTGTTACTAATGTTGATATTACTCTGGAGTATTTCTATTGGATGGCTGGCGGCACAGGCTACAAGTGTCACCGAGATTCCACAAATTGCCCAGGGAAATCAAATAGAAAGCATTGGCACTGTTGATGTGGTTCCAGAAAGGTATCAGTTAGGGCAAGAAGTTTACAGAGACAACTGTGCCACTTGCCACATTGCTTTACCACCCCAAGTCATGCCTACTGAAACTTGGCGGCAACTATTGCAAGATCCCGAACACTACGGACAAACAATCCGATTGCTGATAGATCCGCCGCGCTTGTTAGTATGGAACTATCTGCGGACTTTTTCGCGCCTCCAATCGAAAGATGAAGAGATTCCTTACAGAGTAGCTAACTCTCGCTATTTTAAGGCTCTTCATCCCAGAGTTAAAATGCCCGAAGTTCTAAATATTAGCAGTTGTGCTACCTGTCACCCAGGGGCTTCTCAATACAATTTCCGTAAACTAACCCCTGAGTGGGTAAACTCTTCGTAATTGGAGTTTTCATAGAAACCATTTGACATCTTTTACGGATCGCGAAAGTAGGCTATCGGCAAGTTATGCTAGAAATTAATTCATTGTTCGACGAATCCTATTACATTAAAACCTACCCAGAAGCCAAAGCGCAGGCGATCGGTGGACTGACTAACTTTTTGAGTGTTGGTCGCCAGCAAGGTTATAACCCCGGCCCATTGTTTGATACGCAGTATTATCTCTCAACCTATCCAGGTGTGGCAGAGGCGGTGAAGACAGGCAAGATCACAGCGCTCGATCATTTTATCCGTTACGGTCAGTACGAAGGGCGCGATCCGATTACTGAATTCAACACTACTGAATACCTCCAGAAAAATCCCGGTGTAGCAGCAGCGATCGCAACTAGCGCAACACAGCCTGACCCATTAACAGCCTATTCCCATTTCATAAATTTCGGTCAGTTTGAGTCCCGCGACATCAGTTCTAAATTTAATGCTAGCTACTACTTGCAGGCGAATCCAGGTGTGGCAGCGGCGATCGAAGCCAACCCCGGAAAACTCAGTCCCCTTCAGCATTACCGCGAATATGGTATCCAAGAAGGTCGCGCCGGAGTTCCATCAGTCCCCACGCCGGGGCTAACCCCCACAAATCCCACAAGATCCGCATTCTCGATCGCCACAGACGGGTTTAGCTTTGCTAACTACGATGCAGCACCCCAGTATGCCACCCTCACTCCAGTGGAAATGCGCCGACTGTTTGGCGATGCTGTCTTGGCGAGTCCAGTCCGTAGTGACGGTAGTTTTTCCTTGACTCCAACCGCCGAAAAGTGGATGGAGTGGGCGAATAGCACCATGAAGAATGGTCATTGCGAAGGGCTGGCAGCACTGAGTTTGTTGATGTACGAGGGTAAGATTCGTCCCCAAGATTTTGGCGCGGAACGGGCTGCTGATTTGAATCTGGAAGGGAATACGAAGCTTCAGCGCGAGATTGCTTATTGGTATGCAACTGGTTTGGTCGATCGGGACACCACGGTCAAAACTTCCCCTAATGATGTTCTAGCAGCATTGCGGACGAGTTTGAACACATCAGGCTCGGCGATCGGGACATTGCGGTTCTCCAATCCTGGTGGTTCGGGAGGACATTCTGTCGCGCCGATTGGCATCACGGATTTGCCGAACGATCGGGTATCGATCGAGGTTTACGATGGCAACTATCCCAAAGAAAATCGGGAAATTATCATCGATACAGCGGCGAATACCTGGTTTTATTCCCCCGATGCCACCCTCACGGAGGATGACTATCGCGGCGATGCTGGGAGCCAAACTCTGGGGTTTGAGCCGATCGATCCTCGTCTGGGAACGCAACCTTGGGTGTTCTCCGCTGCGGCTGCATCGGACGCTAACCGCAGTCTTCGAGCTTCTACAACGATCCCCCAACTACTGCCCGACATCGACCTCACGCTCCCAACGACCACCCAACCAACCAACATCTCGGACATAAAGCCCGAAAACCTCATTACGGGAGACATAAAAGTAGTACCTAACTTCATGGCAAAAGTCGATAGCTCGTAT
Source organism: Kamptonema sp. UHCC 0994 (assembly GCF_029167235.1). Lineage (GTDB taxonomy): Bacteria > Cyanobacteriota > Cyanobacteriia > Cyanobacteriales > Microcoleaceae > Kamptonema. The sequence goes on from NZ_JARFTR010000078.1 coordinate 62,721, forward strand.
ACGTCCTATCAGGGGGCTGTGGGAACAAAAGGGAATGAAAGTAATAAGATTTTTCCCAACGCGCCCACGATCATGGCGAATTTCCCCAGTAGTCTCCGCTCCTGGGAGAACCCAGCCCAGAATTACTACACTTTCTCCAATGATGGGTTTGTGAGCTTGGATCTCACAGCACCCAGCCAACCCACAGACTCGGAGTTTATCAGCTACATCGGTTCTGGCTATGTGTTTGAGGTCGATGGCTTAGATTTGGAACCCGGGCAAACCGATAACGTTTTCATTGTTCCCAACGATTCGGCAATTGTCTACAACACGCAGACGGGGAAAGTTCCGGAGCTATTCTTGGGGTTTGAAACGCCCGAGGCGGATTTCAGTTTTTTCCTCAATGATTTTGAGCTAGAACCGAATGATGCAGTGGTGCTCGATATTGATGCCGAGGCGCGTTTAGTGCGGATGCGAGTCGTTACGTCATCACCGACAGGCGATACGATTTTCAGCCTCGCAATGGAGCGAATTGGAGACGAAAGCATTGAGATATTTGACTCGGCGGATGATGGCATCACCTTGGCAGATAACGAAACCTTGTTGATTGACTACAGTAGCTGGGATGGCAACGGTAAACCTCTCCGTCTGGGCTATGATGCTAACGAAAATGGTCTACTAGACAAGGAAGAAGAATTCATGACCGAGGATGTGGGCGACAACCTACCGATAACTTGAGATCGCCTGCTTTTCGCGATCGCGAAAAGATGTCAAATGGGTTTTTGGCAGGTTCTATAGCAGGATTTACGCAAAACTCTTTGTAACGCCGCCCTCTGGGCGGTATCTTTACCGCCCGGAGGGCGGCGTTACGTCCTTCTGCAATCGCCAACCTGGTTTTACAACCTGCCGAGCTCTAGCCACTACTAAACAATCATCGGGTACATCATCCGTAACCACAGAACCAGCAGCTATAGTAACATCATTGCCCAAGGTTAAAGGAGCAACCAATACACTATTAGAACCCGTCTTAGTGCGATCGCCAATTTCCGTCCGATGCTTGTTCACCCCGTCATAATTAGCCGTAATCGTACCAGCACCGATATTCACTTTCTCACCCAAAGTAGCATCACCCAAATAAGACAAATGAGCCGCATTAGTGCGATCGCCTAATTTCGCATTCTTCAACTCTACAAAATTACCCACCCGGCAATTTTCCCCAACTTCAGCGTGTCCCCGTAAATGCGCGTAAGGCCCAATCCGAGAATTATTCGCCACAGTGCTATCTGCAACTACTGAATAAAGTACAGTCACATTTTGGCCAATTTGACTATTTTCAATTAAACTCCCAGGCCCGATGCGACTCCCAGATCCGATCGCAGTTTTTCCCCGTAGATGCGTCTGCGGTTCGACAATTACATCCGCTTCTAACTTTACTGTATCATCAATGGTAATACTATCAGGATCGATCAGCGTTACTCCTTTTGCCATCCAGTCATCTTTGACCCGCCGTTGCAAAATATGATAAGCTGTTGCTAAGTGTTTGCGGTCATTAATTCCCAGTATTTCTTGATAGTCTTCGACATCTACTGCCATCACTGGATCGAGGTGATTTACTGTATCTGTTAAATAATATTCTTTTTGGTCATTGTCCGCCTTCAAGTGCGGCAAAATCTCGGCTAATTTCGACCAATTAAAGCAGTAAACACCCGCGTTAATTCGGTGATTTTGTTTCTGCGCTGCCGTACAGTCTCGGTCTTCTACAATTTGTTTAACCAGATTTTGACTATCAGTAAATACTCTTCCATATCCTTGAGGATTCGGCAAATGAGCTGTCAACAAAGTAGCCGCATTCCGGTGTTCTTTGTGAATTTGCATCATGTCTTTGATAGTTTGCGATCGCAACAAGGGGACATCTCCATTTAACACCAATAAATCCCCGGTAAATCCCTCTAAATGAGGTAACAATTGTTGAATAGCGTGACCAGTGCCTAATTGTTCGGTTTGTTCGACAAATTCCAGCGGCGGTAATGATAAAGATTCTTGACTTGTTCCCGATTTTCGATCGCCACTCAGGGATTCTTTAACCATTTCACCCCGATAGCCAACAATCACAATTCGCCGCGATGGGTGAATATCAGTACAACTATAAAGTACCCGATCGAGTAGCGATCGCCCTCCCAATTCGTGCAAAACTTTGGGCAAGTCAGATTTCATGCGCGTACCGCGCCCAGCGGCTAAAATTGCTATTGCTATCATGGGAAGATGTTACTATTTCCGGTAGATGATGATGTGGCGTTTACACATTTTAAGATGATAGGCGATCGCATTCTCACCAAATCTTTATAAAATCAAAAGAATTAAACTATTGAGACCAGCGCTTTTTCCAGTGGGATGATGGCTCTTTGGGCGAAACTTGTTGCTCTGCCTGACGGCGTTGCAGTATAATTTCAGCACTATCGGACAGAGTGCGATCGCGATAGGGAATCCCCGCTTTCGTCTCTAAATGCTCTCGCTCTTGCTCTGAAAGTCCCGGCAAATCAGCCTCAGCAAAGCTTGCTGCTGTTCCCGGCCATCGCCTCCCCACAGGCGGAGTTGACCCAATTTTCAAACCTGCTGCGAGCAAGGCCACCCTCGCCGCCGCTGAGCAAGAATAAGTAGCTAAGATCCCATCTGGCTTTAAACATTTTGCCAGCAACCCTAAAAATTCAACAGTCCACAATTGCGGACAATGTGGTGGCGAGAAGGGATCGAGAAAAATTGCATCTGCTTGGAATCCCGATTTTGCTACTTGTTGGAGGGTTTGCCTAGCGTCGCCAATCAGCAGTTTAGCCTGAAATTCATCGGTTTGCAAGTCGCGATCGCGAACTACAGCCTCCAGCAATAAGGGAATAGGATTTAACCAATCTTGAAGCAAATGATGCGCGATCGCCGCCTTTGGCACATCTGGATCTAACTCCAAACCCACCCATTCTACCCGACAATCGGGATTAACTTCCCAAATCGCCTCCAAAGCTGCCGCCGTATTATACCCCAATCCATAGCAAACGTCAAGCAAAACCAGTGTCTGCCTTGTAGCTTTGGCTCTGAGTTGGAGAGGGCCCACAAATTTAAGCTCAGCCTCCTGTTTAGCACCTTGATTGCTATGAAAAGCCTCCCCAAATTCTACTGAAAAGAAAGTAAAAGAGCCATCAGCCGTTAGTTGTGGTGTAAACGCACTGGTATTTTGCATCCTTGAGCTTTTATTTTGCATTAATATCTTATAACATTTCTGTTTACCAATTACCAATTACCAAATTCCTAGCCATGACCGAACCTAATTATCAGGCACTTGCCAAACAAGGAAACCCAGAGGCGATCGCATTTCTACTCAACCAACAGCTAGAATCTCAAGGCATTGCTGTCACCACCAACTTGACGAATGGATGCTTAGAAGTATTCCTAGAATCAGAGCAAGTCCCCGATCGATACGAACTCATTGATTTTGTCCGCAACCAACTCACAAACATAGAACCAGATTCAATTCAAAGAGCAAAAGTTGAAGGCAAAAAAACAGGGAGCGATTCTCCAGCCTGGAGTCAAGGATTCGGATTAGAAGTAGGCAGCTATTCAATGCTAACATTTCCCCCCGAACCATCCCAAAATTCTGAACCAATTTCAGAACCATCTAGCAACTATACAGAGGTAAAACAGCCAGAACCAATTGGTGAAGACAGAATGAGAACTACTACAATTATAGTAGCTCTGGTCATCGGTATTTTGGGGATTTCCGTCGCTGCATTTGTAAATAAGATGGTGGCTGTAACCGAAATAAAAGCAGATAATATCAGCAATCAAGCCGCTACTAACTCACCAAAGCCATCACAGTCTCAGTCTTTCCGAAATGCAGTTAATATTGCTATCAATGCCTCAAAATTAGCTCAATCAGCGCAAACAGAGGAAGAATGGAATTTAGTAGCGAGTCAGTGGGAGGAAGCAGTTACAATGATGAAAAAAGTACCGCCAGAAAGTGCCAATTACCAATTAGCTCAGAAAAAAGCCCTGGAATATCAAAAAAATCTTGCCTACGCTCAAGAATCAGCAAAACCAAAACCACCTAAAAATAGTATTATCAATAGAAAGAAACGATGAGTGAATTACGGATAAAACTACCTACAGATACTTGGATAGCAGCCACCTGGGAAGAATACGTAGAAACCATTGAATATCCCGCCTACGAAAAAGCCAAAGGTTACTATCACAACAGACAAATGAGGATCGAAATGACACCACTTGGACACGATCATGCCTGCGATAATACAATTATCACCTTAGCCGTTAGCCTTTTTTGCGGAGTAAAAGGCATTCTCGCAAAAGGTCTAACTAACTGTACCTATCGGAAAACAGGCTATCAAGATGCTCAACCCGATATGTCTTACTATATTGGCGAAAACGCAGATATAATTCCTTGGGGAACTTCGGTAGTCAATCTAGACATATATCCACCGCCAACTCTAGTAATAGAAGTAGCCAACAACTCAATCGCCGACGATAAAGGCGAAAAACGGCTGCTGTATGAAGATTTAAAGGTAAAAGAATACTGGATATTAGACGTGAAAAGAATTGAAATTACTGCCTTTGCCATTGCTGAGGGAGGAAGTAGGCGAATTACTGATTCTCAAGTGTTGCCAGGATTAGCAATTTCGCTTCTAAATGAAGCTTTACAGCGCACTCGCCAGATGAATCAAAGTCAGGTAGTTTCCTGGTTATTATCCCAGTTTCAGAAATAGTTTATAACCACATAATTTCAAAATTTAATCATCATTTACTTTGAAAAATCAACTATGCAAGACACAAACTCGATCGTTTCCCCAGAATGGCTGGCCGTACATCTAGACGACCCAAAAGTTATAATCATTGACTGCCGTTTTTCCCTCGCCAATCCAGAATTAGGACAACAACAATATAAAACAAATCATATCCCTGGAGCCTTCTATTTAGACCTCAACCGCGACCTTTCCAGTCCAGTTAGCAAACATGGCGGTAGACATCCCTTACCTAACCCAACAGAATTAGCGGAAAAATTAAGCGCGATCGGCATTACCGAAGAAACCTTAATTGTCGCCTATGATGACTCCAGATTTGCCTTTGCTGCGCGTTTGTGGTGGTTATTGCGTTACATGGGGTGCGATCGCGTCGCTATTCTTGATGGTGGCTTCAGCGCGTGGCAAACAGCCGGATATCCCATATCTGATACTCTACCAAAATCCCAGCCGGGAAACTTTGTCCCGCAGCTACAACCAGGATGGGTAGTAGACATTGACACCGTAAAAACACGCAAAGACCAACCGGAAGTAGTATTAATAGACTCGCGAGAAAGCGATCGCTATCAAGGACTTAGCGAACCCATAGACCCCATCGCGGGACATATACCCAGTGCGGTAAATTACCCTTGGCAAGGAGTGACTGGAGAGGGAGGAAAAGCGCGATCGCAATTAGAACAGCAACAGCGGTGGGCGCAAATACAACCAGCAACAGAAATTATCGTATATTGCGGTTCTGGCGTAACAGCCTGCGTCAACCTTTTATCTTTAGAAATAGCAGGTATTCACGATGCTAAACTTTATGCCGGTAGTTGGAGTGATTGGTGTTCATATTTGGTTAACAGTTAACAGTTAACAGTTAACAGTTAACTGTGGTGATGGGTTTCGCAAAGATTCCTTCTTCCTTCTTCCTTCTTCCTTCTTCCTTCGGCGATAAAATTAAAGGTTGAAAGTCCTCAGCTTACGCCTTAAACCTTCAACCCTCAAATTATTACAACTGCATAGCAAATAGCTTCATGTTGTTTTCTTCGGCATAAACATCCTTTCTAGACTCATACCAGCAACACCCAAAGTTACCAGGGCTAGTCCCGAAACCTGGATGAAAGGTATTTTCTCATTGATAATCACCAAAGCAAACAAAGCTGTCAACGCCGGGCCTAAAGTTCCAATTACCGAAGCTAACGCCGCACCCGCAAAACGGATAGCAAAGTTATTCAACAAATAGCTAAATAGCGTCAACACCCCTAAAATAAAACCGCCAAAAATTAGGCCGCTCCAGACATTTGGATCGACAAAAACAGCTAAATTTGCTGGTAATCCCAGCCCATCAATGCCTAAAGGCAACAGAATCAAACTGACAGCAGAAAAGACAAAGATAGCTGCAAAATTAACCAAACTGAAAGGAATCGGGTGCAGTTTCCCAGCGGCCATTTGTGTCAGCAACACATAGCCAGCAAAAGTCACGCCAGCCGCTACAGCCGCCGTCACCCCTAAGCCGACATCGCCAATAGCCTTTTGGCCAAAACTAGGCAGCGCTGCTAACAATAACCCGCTGGTAATCACGCACATTGCTAAAATGCGGAGTAGCGTAGGGCGATCGCCAAACAGTCCCCAAGAAGCAAGCACCGTGACAATCGGATAAATAAAGAAAATCGTGATCGCTACCCCAGTCGGGATATTGCCGATCGCGATATAGATACACACCTGAGACAAAAACAAAAAGAAAGCACTACCTAAAACCTTAGTCCACAAATCGCGATCGCCATTATCGATAAACCGCCTTAAATCCTTCCACACCGACGGATAAAGGAAAGTTGCCAAAATTGGCATCAAAGCCATCACCACAATCAGCCGGATCAACAGAATCAACAGCGAATTACCGAAACCAGGGGAAACAACACCCTGCACCTCAAACAACCCAAAAATCATCCGGGGAGCCTTAGCCTTGAGAATAATCTTCAAGGAAACATTAAATAGCGACAGCACCACCGCCGAAATCAAAGCCAGCAACAAACCTACCTGAACTTGAGAAGCCGGTTGTTTAGCTGGAGTGGGAGCCGGTGGGGGCACAGTCGGCTCTGGCAAAGGTTTCCGAATTGCTGGAGAAGGTTGTTCCGGATGTAAAGAGTTCGTCGTATCCGTACTGTCGTAATCTCTCGGATCGAAAGTCCCATCAACTTCCTCTTCCAATTCCACCCGCAGGCGGTTAACCAGAGTCTCCAACAGAGCCTCCCCTTGGCGCTCCATACCTTCCATATTCCTGAGCCTTTGAGACAAGCTACTCTCATAAGTGCTCAAGTCTCGATCCATCATGTTGAAAGTCCTATTGACACTCGCATCTAGCGAAGCCAATAACTCCGAGGCTCGTTCATTATAGTTATTCGCCAGAATCGGAGTCGGGAACTCCCCACTGGGGATAGCCACATTCATTCCCTGTCCAGAATTGGCACTCAGCTCATTAAACCGTTGTACTAGCAACTCTTGCAAGTTATTGGCCAAAACTTGAGCCAACTGCTTGAGCCACAATTGCTGTTGGTATATGTAACGCTGAGATAGGGTTTCGACTTGCTGTGAATGCAATTGACGGTATTGCTCCCGCAGTCTGTCAATATCCTCAATCAAGCTAGTTTTCTCTGTTTGGAGCCTGGTTATGTCTTCGGCTAATTGACCTCTCACATTTTCATGTAGAGTTTCTAGCTCCTGAATCACAGAATTCAGAACTTCTTCAGCCGGTTTTGCATCCCCTGCTCCGGGTCTGAGCGGTTGCTTGTCCCGTTGCGCCATTTGCCTGTAACCTCTAATCTATCTGCTTGTTCATTATTCCTAGTATTTTGGCAAATGAAATCCAAAATACCAGTAAATTCATCTTGAGTCCGATCGACTTGGCTTTTTCAACTTCCCACTACAGTCGTTACGATGGTTAGCGGTTAGCGATTGACCTTTAGGAGTGATATTCACAGCACCATCCACGCCTTTAGGCTATGGGTTTCCATTTTGAAGGAAGTTATGATGATGTTATCTAATAGTAGTGCGTGGTTGGAGATTTGAAGATTTCCACCAAACTCGATTATTCTATTCCCTTCTTCCCCTTCTTCCCCTAGTCCTGAGCATCGTAGTCCCTAGCCCCTAGCTATACTCAGTATTAAATACCTAGAAAGAGGCGAGTTAGGCTGAAAATACCAGCCGCTAAAGCCGTAGCGATCGGGATCGTAATTACCCACGCTAAGCCAATTGACTGTAAAGTTTGAAATTTTACTGATTTCCAACTTCTGACAAGTCCGACTCCGACCACTGCACCAACTAAAGCATGGGATGTAGAAACGGGTAAACCTAAGCGGGAAGAGATTAAAACTGTAGTCGCGGTAGCTAATTCTGCACAGAAGCCACCGCTAGGCTGTAGTTCAATTATGCCTTCGCCAACGGTCGCAATTACTTTTTTGCCCCAGATGGCTAACCCTGTGACTATGCCTATACCTCCAAGCGCTAAAATCCATAGGGGAACATTGAAATCGTTTAGAGGAATGGAACCTGTGCGGCGAATGTAGGCGATCGCAGCTAAGGGTGCTACAGCATTCCCTACATCATTCGAGCCATGAGCAAAAGCCACAAAACAAGCACTTAGAACTTGAAATCGCCCCATTTGTCGCTCAATTAAGGAATTGGGAAGGGGAGAGGGGGAACAGAGGGGCAGAGGGGCAGAGGAGAGATTTCCGTCTTCCATCTCCCCCACTCCCCCGCTTCCCCTCTCCCCCTCTCCCCTTCCCAATTGCTGCCAACTGATGGTAGTCAGAGAAAAAGTGGCGATCGCACCCAGAAAAATGGCAATATCGTGAGTAGGTAAATTCCAACCTAACTGCTCTGAAACAATCTTTTGTAAAGGTATACTCAAAGTTGGCAGCACAATTACCCCAAAAATGCCCAACAGTGCTGCACTTAACCAGGGAATCCATTCCTGCAATTGCCTCAAGGGATCTGGGCGATCGAGAATCCCACGCTTTACTAAACTGTAAAATAAAGCCGCGATCGCACCGCTGACTACAGGCGTAACTAACCAAGTCAGGGAAATAATACCAATAGTTTGCCAGTGAACCGCACCAACTCCAGCCGCCACCGAACTAAAACCCGCGATCGCACCTACCACCGCATGGGAAGAAGAAACAGGTAAACCCCAACTGGTAGCGATTTGCAGCCATAAACCGCAACTCACCAACACCGATACCATACCAATTAAGAACACCTGTGGCATTGAAACGAAGGCCGCAGAATTAATAACACCCGTTGCGAGAGTTTCCGATACCCCTTGACCGAAAAACACGGCTCCTGTAAACTCCAAAATTCCGGCTATAATTATTGCCTGTCGCAAAGTCAGAGCTTTTGACCCTACCGATGTCCCCATTGAATTAGCAACATCATTCGCCCCCAAATTCGCGGCGAGATATAATGCCAGGAGTGCGATTGCTCCCAGTTGGAAAAAGTTAGCCCAAGAGACATCCAACATAAAAACTTGTTTAGACTTGATTTAGCGATCGCTTTTGCCATATCATAGTAGATTGTGAGTTTCGGCAAAATTTTATGAAATGTGCAGAGATCGTCCGCTCGATTGAGACGGAAGAAATCAATAAGCTCAAAGTAGAGCTCAAGAAAGAACTTCCTGAAATCCACGTAGGCGACACCGTGAAAGTCGGCGTGAGAATTGTAGAAAGCGGGAAAGAACGAATCCAACCCTACGAAGGTACAGTCATTGCCAAGCGCAACGGCAGCATCAACGAAACAATTACCGTCCGCCGAGTGTTTCAAGGCGTAGGAGTCGAGAGGGTATTTCTGATCCACTCACCCCGTATTGTCACGATCAAAATTATCCGCAGAGGGAAAGTGCGCCGCGCCAAGCTATACTATTTGCGCGATCGCGTCGGCAAAGCCACCCGAATCAAACAACGATTCGACCGACCCTTGTAAAAAATGGGGCTTGCCAAAATTGCCGACTACCCAATTTGGAAATTTTGCTTGCGTTCGCGATCGCATTCTGTTAGACTAGAAATCTAGAGGTTAACCCAATCAAGTCAAACCGGATGCGCTCTTAGTTCAGTTGGTAGAACGCAGGTCTCCAAAACCTGATGTCGGGGGTTCAAGTCCTCCAGGGCGCGCTGAATCACCAACTTTTTAAAGTTCTTCCCAAAAGCGCCGAGATTTATGGCTACATCAAGCCTAAATCGCCAACTTTTGGGTAGAATTAATTTTGTGGGCGATTCACTAAAAACGGCAGAAACAGACGCTTTGTTTCGCGTCTTAATTCTCAGTTGCGCCTGTAAGATCGCTGTTTTACACAAAACCAAAACAGTTCTAGTCAGGAAACATTGAGATTAACTGCCCGGATCAGCAGAAGCTCAATGCGCGGATTTGAGGTTTGGGATACATTGAGTGAGCCGTTTAGGTTTAAAGTCCTTAAACCTGCAAATCGCTCAAAGCATCTAAAATCTAAAATCTAAAAATCTAAAATCGCAAAGGGGATTAGCAATCGTGGCGAAGAAAGACGAAGCACAATTAGTAAAAGAAACAGCGCCTGGGTTCAACCCCACGAGTTTTTTCAAGGAAACTAAAGAAGAACTCGACAAAGTGGTTTGGCCCAGTCGGCAGCAGCTAGTGAGTGAGTCCTTTGCCGTAGTCTTGATGGTAATCCTCTCGGCAAGCCTAATCTACCTAGTAGATAACTTTTTTAATTGGGCAGCGGCACAGGTGTTTGCAGCATGACTTTTGCATCAGAAGAATCTCTGAATTCTACACAAAGGTCGGAGGCAGACGCGCCGGAACTTCCACCGACCGAAGCCCGCTGGTTTGCCGTTCAGGTAGCTTCCGGCTGCGAGAAACGAGTCAAAGCCAACTTGGATCAGCGGATTCAAACATTGGACGTGAACGATCGCATTCTTGAGGTAGAAATTCCTCAAACTCCTGCAATCAAATTGGGCAAAGATGGCGCACGTCGGCAGTCAGATGAAAAAGTCTTTCCCGGCTACGTCCTCATCCGAATGTTCATGGACGAGGAAACGTGGCAAGTTGTTAAAAATACCCCGAATGTGATTAACTTTGTCGGGGCAGAGCAAAAACGTCGCTATGGGCGAGGGCGTGGTCACGTCAAACCGTTACCTCTGAGTAATTCAGAAGTAGAACGGATCTTCAGACAAACTCAGGAAGCAGAACCAGTTGTCAAAGTTTCAATGGCAGCAGGAGATCACGTTGTGGTACTTTCTGGGCCGTTTAAAGACTTTGAAGGCGATGTGATTGAAGTCAGCCCAGAACGAAATAAGCTCAAAGTATTGCTCTCAATTTTCGGACGCGATACGCCCGTAGAATTAGAGTTTAATCAGGTTCAGAAACATAGCTAATGGCAAAGAAAATTGTTGCGGTAATTAAGTTGGCGATTACGGCGGGAAAAGCCAACCCAGCACCTCCGATCGGCCCAGCCTTGGGTCAGCATGGTGTCAACATCATGATGTTTTGTAAGGAGTACAACGCTAGAACTGCCGACCAAGCAGGTCTAGTGGTGCCGGTAGAAATTTCCGTGTTTGAAGACCGGAGTTTTACGTTTATTCTCAAAACCCCGCCAGCGTCGGTGCTAATTCAAAAAGCAGCCGGCATTCCCAAGGGTTCAGGCGAATCGAACCGCAAAAAAGTCGGCTCGATTACCCGAAGTCAGCTACGGGAAATTGCGGAAACAAAAATGCCAGACCTCAATGCTAATGACATTGATTCCGCGATGAAAATTGTGGAAGGAACGGCTAGGAATATGGGCGTAGCGATCGCAGATTGATCCTTCAATCTCAAATCCAAAATCTAAGTAAAATCAATTATGGGGGAGAGGCAGAGCTTCGCTAACAACCCCAGGAGAAAAAAATGGCAAAAAAAGAGTCTCGCAGAATTAAAGAGCTCAAAAAGAAAGTAGAAGATAGGGTTTATCAACCACTGGAAGCCCTAGAACTCCTCAAAGAAACAGCAACGGCTAAATTTCCCGAAGCTGCTGAGGCACATATCCGCTTAGGAATTGACCCTAAATATACGGATCAGCAGTTGCGGACAACCGTATCGCTACCCAAAGGAACTGGTCAAATTGTCCGCATTGCGGTAATTGCCAAGGGTGAAAAAGTTAAAGAAGCCTTAAATGCGGGTGCAGACATTGCTGGTTCTGAAGAATTAATCGATGAAATTCAGAAAGGCATGATGGACTTTGACCGCTTGATTGCTACACCAGACGTGATGGCACAAGTGGCAAAATTGGGCCGCTTGCTAGGCCCTCGCGGTTTGATGCCTTCTCCAAAAGGTGGTACTGTCACCTTTGATTTGGCACAGGCGATCGAAGAGTTTAAAGGTGGTAAGCTAGAATTTAGAGCCGATCGCACAGGCATTGTTCATGTCATGTTCGGCAAAGCAGCTTTCTCTGCTGAAGACTTACTCGTGAACCTACACGCTTTGCAAGAAACCATTGAGCGCAACCGTCCTTCTGGTGCGAAGGGTCGCTACTGGCGCACAATGTATGTATCAGCAACGATGGGCCCGTCAATTCAAGTTGACATCAGTGCTCTGCGCGATCTGAAACTTGATGCAGCGTAATCGTTAATGGTTAACAGTTAACCGTTAACAGTTAACGAATACAAATACAAATCAAATAAGCCATAGACAGCAGGTGTTAACACCTTAATTTCCTGCCGAGGCTAAGAAAGTAAAAACTTAAAATTAAGTAAAAGTTAAAAATTTTTAATTTTTAATTTTTAATCTCTAATTTTTAATTTTTATTTCCTTACCCCGGCTTGAAAGTCGGGGTTTTTGATTGGCAGTTTGGGATTTTTAAAGGAGGTGAGACAAGTATGGGCAAAACTGTAGCACAGAAAAATGAAATCATTACTGAACTCAAGGACAGCTTGAGTCAGTCGCAACTGGCAGTCATCATTGACTATCAGGGGCTATCTGTTGCGGAAATCACAGATTTGCGTCGTCGTCTGCGTCCAAAAGGTAGCAGTTGCACAGTGACGAAAAACACGCTGATGCGAATTGCTGTTGAGGGCGACGCGAAATGGCAACCGATGCAGGAATTACTGAAAGGTGCTTCTGCTTTAGTGTTTGTCAAAGAAGATATCAGCGGCGCGATTAAAGCTTACCAAGAGTTCCAAAAAGCTTCTAAGAAGAGTACTCTTCGCGGCGGCGTGATGGAAGGAAAGCTTTTAAAAGAAGCTGATATTAAAGCGCTGGCGGATCTTCCGTCTAAGGAACAACTCATGGCTCAAATTGCTGGTGCTATCAATGGTGTGGCTACCAAGCTGGCTGTGGGTATCAATCAAGTTCCTACTTCTATCGCTCGCGGCCTCAAGGCTTATGCCGAAAAGGAAGGCGGCGAAACAACTGAAGCATCTGAGTAAGTTGCTAGTAATAGCAAATCACAGCTAACAGTTAACAGTTAACAGTTAACAGTTAACAGTTAACAGTTAACAGTTAACAAATTCAAATCCAAAATCGAACTAGGAGTTCAACAAATGTCTGCTGCAACCGATCAAATTCTCGAACAACTCAAATCCCTAACTCTGTTGGAAGCTTCCGAATTGGTGAAGCAAATTGAAGAAGCCTTCGGCGTTAGCGCTGCGGCTCCTGTGGGCGGTATGATGATGGTTGGCCCTGGTGCTGCCGCTGCTGTTGAAGAGGTAGAAGAGCAAACAGAATTCGATGTGATTCTCGAAGAAGTTCCTGCTGATAAGAAAATCGCTATTCTTAAGGAAGTGCGGACTATTACCGGTTTGGGTCTGAAGGAAGCGAAGGACTTGGTAGAAGCTGCACCGAAGGCAGTTAAGGAAGCGATCGCAAAGGCTGCTGCTGAAGATATCAAGAAACAGTTAGAAGCCGTCGGAGCGAAAATAGCTATCAAGTAATTAACTTGATAAGTATTAGCATCTTTCTTCGCCCTCCTTTTTTAAGGGGGGTTTTTTGAGTCGATCGGGACTTAGGCAAAATCCCACAGGAGTTACGCACACTTTACGGATGCCCGATCGCGACTACCCCATTCTTCCCAACACCAACCTAATTACATCAGCAGTTACCCGATCCGTAATTGTCACCACACCAATCTGGGTAGGCAAAATAAACCTTACTTTGCTATCTTGTACCTTCTTATCAGTTTGCAAAGTCTCTAAAATTTCCTCAATATCTAAACCTGATGGCAACTTTACAGGCAAACCTGCCTTTTGAATCAAAGCTAATTGTCGGCGATCGCACTCACTATCCCACATCCCCAACTCTACCGCCAATCCACTCGCGGCTACCATCCCAATCGCCACCCCTTCACCGTGATTTACTACCTTATAACCAGTTACACTTTCTATGGCATGACCAATAGTATGACCGTAATTTAAAATCGCTCTTAATCCCGATTCTTTTTCATCTTTACTTACCACATCAGCCTTAGCTTGGCAAGACTTACTTAAAATTTCTGGTAACAAATCGGCTGGAAAATAACGCATTTGATCTAATCGTTTGCACTTTTCTAATTGTGCAAATAACTCTGCATCCCAAATTACGCCATACTTAATAACTTCCGCCATCCCTGCACGCAATTCTCGCGGTGGTAGAGTCTTCAAAACCTCTGGATCGATTAATACTAATCGCGGTTGATGAAAAGCACCAATTAAATTTTTACCTTGGGGATGATTAACGCCAGTTTTGCCACCAATGGAAGCATCAACCATTGCTAGCAGAGAAGTTGGCACTTGCACCACATTAATACCACGCAGCCAAGTTGCGGCCGCAAAACCTGCCATATCGCCAACAACGCCGCCTCCCAAAGCGATAATAGTTGAGGAACGTTCGAGGCGATGTTCCAAGGCTGAATTGTAAATTCTTTGGAGACCAGTTAATGTTTTATATTGTTCGCCTACGGGGAGGATATGGCTGGCGACTTCAAAACCTGCTTTTTGTAAAGATGCGATCGCCTTTTCCCCATAGTGGCGAAATATCATCTGGTTAGACACGATTAAGACTTTTTTGCCTAAATTTAGAGCTCCCACCTGCGTGCCGAGTTCGTCTAAACCGCCAGATGCGATCGCAATATCGTAAGATTGCGGCCCTAAATCAACACGAATAACTGACTGCATGGTAAAAACCTAAATCTTAATATCCCCTTTGGGGTGTATTGTAGCGCACACCATGTTTCAATGGTTGTTATTGATTTTATGGAGCAATGTAAATGACTATCAGTGGAGCAATAGCTTATTTTGTGATGTTCGGCGGTATGTTGGGTGTTGCCACCGTACTTTTGTTTGGTTTGCGTGCAGTTAAGCTGATTTAATAAATAACTCCAGGCGAATAGAATTCGCGGCTACACAAACGAAGTCCGCCTGCGCGGACTGTAGAAATGCAACCCGCGTAGGCGGGTTTTATCTGTGTAGATGCGGTTTCTAACCCTTTCTTGGCGAATAGAATTCGCGGCTACACAAATGAAGTCCGCCTGCGCGGACTATAGAAATGCAACCCGCGTAGGCGGGTTTTGTCTGTGTAGACGCGGTTTCTAACCGTCACCTTTCTTTCTTTCAACTTACGCGATCGCGCGTTCTTTTTCCTCAGCAGGTGTAACTATTTCCTGCTGTGGTTGTTGCTTTTCGCTGGCTAAATACTCAACCAATTGAGCATCAATTTCATCCCGCACAATTTGGCGGTATTCTAAGAAGTGTTCGTTATGAGCGCAAACTGTCAAATAATGCTCCCAGACAGCAGGATTGCGCTTAATAATACTGAACAAATGATGCCAGAACATCCAGCGAGTATTACGCTTAATTCCTTGTCGCCAAATGACGATACAAAGAGCTCGTAAGTCAATTAACTCAGGCAGTTTAAACGGCTTTTTCACCTTCGGCGCACCTAACATTAAGAAGTGTCGATAAGTGCGATCCAAATATTTTTTCGGATCGTAAACATCACAAAATGCCTCGACATATTCCCGCGCAATATCTTCTAAAGGTCGCGTGGGAATAAAATTCATTAAAGTTGTCTGATTCAAATTACCAGCTTTACCGCGCAACCGTCCTTCTTTTTCTAGTCTGTGCCACAAAGCTGTATGAGGTAAAGCTTGCAACATTCCAAAAGTTGTGCTAGGAATTGCCGCTGCTTCCGCAAACCGCACAATTCGCGAACCCGCACCCGGTTTTTCGCCATCAAAACCAATAATAAATCCAGCCATTACGCGCAAGCCAGATTTAGTAATTGCCTCCATTGATTCTACTAAAGAATTCCGAGTATTTTGGAATTTTTTAGTCATTTGCAAGCTTTCTTCGTCAGGGGTTTCAACTCCCACAAATACGGCATTAAAGTTGCATTCTGCCATCAAATCCATCATCTCTTGATCTTGAGCTAAATCTATGGATGCTTCGGTGTTGAAAACAAAGGGATATTGGCGTTCTTCTTGCCAAACTTTTAAATCTTTTAACAACAGTTTGACGTTGCGTTTATTGCCGATGAAATTGTCATCTACCATGAAAACGCCGCGCCGCCAACCTAATTGATAGAGGCATTCTAATTCTGCTAGCAGTTGTTCTGGAGCTTTTGTGCGGGGTTTGCGACCGTAGAGTACGATAATATCGCAGAATTCGCACTGGAAGGGGCAACCCCGCGAAAACTGGATGGACATTGAATCGTAGGCGTTTAGTTCCAGCAAGTCGAAACGGGGGACGGGGGTGGTGGTAACGTCGGGTTTTACGCCATCGGATCGGTACATTCCGCTGGTTTCACCACGCGCAATCGCCTCTACGAACATTGGTAAAGTGATTTCGCCTTCGTCTAAAATCAGGTAATCTACCCCTGCTGCTTGGGGTTCCTCTGGTAGGGAAGTCGGGTATGGCCCCCCACAAGCGACTAATTTGCCACGCCGCTTAGCTTCGCGAATTTGGGCCAGTAAGTCCTCTTTTTGGACGATCATCGCGGAACAAATGACGAGTTCGGCCCATTGCCATTCATCTTCTGTTATGGCTCTAATGTTGCGATCGACTAATTTGAATTCCCACTCTTGGGGAAGGATGGCGGCGACTGTGACTAAACCCAGAGGGGGTAGCAATACCTTACGGTTGACGAGTTCTAGGATTTTTTCGTAAGACCAAAAGGTTTTGGGAAATTCGGGATAAACCAGTAAAACTCGCATGATTAAACTCCTCACACTGGGATTTATTAAGTAGAAGGAAGAAGGAAGAAGGAAGAAGGAAGAAGGAAGAAGGAAGAAGGAAGAATGCTTATACAGTCGGCTTTTTAGTCATCTGTATTTTACGTTAAATTAGGTGGATTTACTTAGCAGGATTTAGAAGGCTGACTTAAGGTTAGCGCGATTGGGTTTTTTTGAGTAACTATAATATGGCGGGAATATGGCGGGATTTGGATTTTATATGTCTTTTGGGGTGCGGGTGCAGGAGAAATACATCAAAATTTTGCGATCGCTAACATTGAAAGTCTATACCATTAGCCGTAGGGTGGGCGCGGCGATCGCCCGTTCCGACTAGAAAAAATATCCTCAAGTCGTAACGCCCACACTACAAGGATTTAGTCTAACTTATAAAGCCCTCTTTTAAGAGCCTTTGGGCGATTGACTGCGTAAGTCCTATGTTAGTCCGCGTAGGCGGACTTCGTTTGTGTAGTAGCGGTTTCAACCGCCTAACTATTCTAGCTATTCCTGAATAGCGGCTTCCGTTGAAGTTGTTGCTTTATATTCGATCAATTTACTCGGTCGTCGCAATAATCTACCTAAGTGAAACTGGATCTGACCCTGTAGTTGAGGAAATTTCCCCAATGTGCAAAATATTGCATAAAGGGCCGCTACTTTTTTTCCTAAACTACGCTGCTGCATATAAGTATAAATCCGATAGGTCAATAACGGGTAAGCGCTCAATAGTAACAAACTCCAACCATGAGTTAGCCAGATTCCAGCCAATGCTAATACTGGCAAAATTAACCCCCAAAACCAAATACTACGGCTTTCTTTTACCCAGTGACGTTCGGGTTCCTTTCCGTGTAACCAGGCTCCCTCAGCGTAGGCGTAGCCAGCTCTCTGAGAACGTTTCCACCACTGTCGAAAAGTGGTAATTTGCGCGTCGTGGAGGGTCATTTCTGCGTCTAAGCGGAGGATTTTCCAACCTTTTTGGCGCGATCGCAAACACAATTCTGGTTCTTCCCCTGCAATTAAACCAGGATTGAACCCCCCTACTGCTTGGAAGGCTTGAACCCTCATCAAAGCGTCACCACCGCAGGCTTTGGCTTCGCCAACGGGTGTATCCCATTCTATGTCGCACAATTGATTATAGATGGATGCTTCCGGGAAGCGTTCGCGTCTGCGACCACAGGCGATCGCGACATCTGGTTGAGATAGCAGTTCTTGATAGGCGCGATCAATCCATCCTGGCACTAACTCGCAGTCGCCGTCAATAAATTGGACAAATTCGACTTGGGGAAATACTTGTAGCAGATGTGCAAACCCTGCATTCCGCGCGCGCGCAGCGGTAAAGGGTGCAGACAAATCGAGTTCGACAATATCCGCAGATAGCGATCGCGCTAAATCTACACTCCCATCAGTCGAACCCGAATCAACATAGACTGCGATCGCCACATTACCTTGAGCCGATAGCAAACAGCGACGGAGGCGATCGCCTTCATTGCGCCCAATTACAACTAATCCGACTAAATTCAAAATTCACCTCTTAAAAAATTTAATACCAGTATTGAAAAATAATTTTACTTCCTCCAGTCATGGTAATGTTTTTCCTTCTTCCTTCTTCCTTCCTCCTATGCGTCCAAACCACCTCAAACGCAAACTCAAACAAGGCGAAATAGTCCTTGGCCCATTTATGAATTGCGCCTATCCCGCCTTCATCGAAATCTGCGGTCATGCAGGATTTGACTTCGCCATAATTGACATGGAACACGGCCCCCTCAACCCACTCGTCGCTGAAGACCTCTGCCGTGCAGCAGACTGTGCAGGAATCGCCCCCATCATCCGCGTTCGCAAAAACGACGGGCCCCAAATTCAACGCGCCCTAGACATTGGTAGCGCAGGAGTCCAAGTTCCGCAAATCGAAACCAAACTCGACGCAGAAAGGGTTGTCCAAAACGCCAAATATAGCCCCCTCGGTACGCGGGGTCTTTCATTCGCGACGCGGGCCGGACTTTACACCGCCGCAGGTACAGGCATCACCGATGAACTTAATAAAGAATCCCTAGTAGTGATTCACATTGAAGGCAAACGCGGCATTGATAACCTCAAAGAAATCGTCAACGTTCCCAATCTTGACGTAATTTTTCTCGGCCCTTATGACATTTCCCAATCTCTCGGCATTCCCGGCCAAGTCCGAGACTCCCGCGTAATTGAATTGATGGAAGCAGCAGTAAAAACCATTCGCAACGCAGGCATTGCTGCTGGCACTTTTGCCGATAATCCTGAAATAGCCAAACAGTGGATTGATGTAGGAGTTCAGTACATCGGCCTCGGCGTAGACGTGGCAATTTTCCTGCGGGCCTGTCAATCATTGGTTAAAGCCGTGCGGAATTTCTAAGTAGGTAGAAATAAATAAAGACTTAGAACTTACGCAAAACCATCAGTAACGCCGCCATCTTGGCGGT